>NZ_JAWLVJ010000009.1:0-158420 GCF_033100395.1 Terasakiella sediminum
TGTGCGCTTAACCCGCTTGTTTTCTTTGTTTCCCATAATAAGTCTCCAATCTGTCAACTTATTTCAGGACGGGTCAAGCACAAGAAAAAGGTCGCTTCTGGAAACAGAGGCGGCCTTTTTTTGTATCTGTAACACTGTCATCCCGGACCTGTTCCGGGACAACCCGCGAGATCAAGTCTGAACGTTTCTTATCGTCCTCACCTGATTGTCCCGGAATAAATCCGGGATGACAGGGAAGGGGGAGGTCAAGAAACAGACTTCAAATCCGTTTTCTTGAAATTCTTTTTCTTTGCGCCGCAAGTGGGGCACTTCCATTTTTTATCGAGTTCTTCAAACGCCAGGCCGCCCATGGTGGCCGGGTCGTAGATAAAGCTGCCACAGCCGCATTTCCAGCGTTGCGGTTCAAATTCTTTGATGGCACCCAGGCGCGACAGGGGCATCATTGCCTGAGATTTGCTCAGTTCTTTCATCACTAAAAACATTGGTCCAACCCTGTAATATTATTTTTTTGATGAGGCGGACTCTACAGAGGATCAGAGACTCTTTGATGACTCTTTTGTGATTTTAACGGCTAACCACACCTGTCTCATCGGCTTTAATCTCGAAAGCTGCAGCCATCAGCGCTTTGGTGTAAGGTGTTTGCGGGTGATCGAAGATATCGTTGCGCGGGCCTTGTTCAACAACCTGACCGTTTTGCATGACCAGCACATTATGGCTCATGGCGCGTACGACTTTTAAATCATGGCTGATGAAGATATAGGCGAGGTTATGTTTGGCCTGTAGATTACGCAACAAGTCAACGATTTGGGCCTGCACCGACATATCAAGCGCACTTGTGGGTTCATCCAGAATGATCAGACGCGGTTTCAGGATAACAGCGCGCGCAATGGCGATACGTTGGCGTTGCCCGCCGGAAAATTCATGCGGATAGCGGTCTTGGGCTTCGCGCGGTAGGCCGACTTCTTCCAGAATATCACCGATCATCTGACGACGTTCTTCGACGGTGGTGGTCGGGCTGTGGATCAACAGGCCTTCTTCAATGATCTGATGGACGGACATGCGTGGTGACATGGACCCAAAGGGGTCCTGAAACACCATTTGCATTTCCCGGCGAAGCGGGCGTAAGTCTTTTTGCGTGAGGGCTTGCAGGTCTTTCTCGTCAAAGACCAATCCGCCTTCGCTGTCTTCCAATCGTAGAATGGCGCGGCCCAATGTGGACTTGCCGGACCCGGATTCCCCAACCACACCCAGTGTCTCGCCCTGTTTGACGGAAAGGGAAATGCCGTTTACCGCTTTGACATGACCAACTGTGCGTTTGATGATTCCACGCTTGATGGGATACCAGACCTTGAAGTCATCCACCTTCAGGATTTCCCGTTTATGATCAAACTCTTGCGGTGTACCAGACGGTTCAGCGGCCAGCAGTTTCTGCGTATAGGCATGCTGGGGATCATCGAAAATTTGTGCGCAGTCGCCTGTTTCTACAATTTTGCCTTGGTTCATGACACAGACCCGATCTGCCATGTTGCGCACAATGGTCAGATCGTGGGTGATCATCAGAATGGCCATATCCAGTTTTTGCTGCAGTTCCTTTAACAGCTTCAGGATTTGCGCCTGTACGGTCACATCAAGGGCAGTTGTGGGCTCATCTGCAATCAGGATATCCGGTTCATTGGCAAGGGCCATGGCGATCATGATGCGTTGCTGCTGCCCACCGGAAAACTGATGGGGCAGGGCTTTCAGGCGGTCTTCGGTTGTTGCATTTTCCAGCCCGACGAGCTTTAACAGTTCAATCACCCGCTCACGTGCCTGACGTTTGGTCATCAGCTTATGGACAAACAACACTTCGCTGATTTGCCGTTCAATGGAATGCAATGGATTGAGGGAATTGAGTGGTTCCTGAAAGATCATGGCGATCTGGTTACCCCGGATCGAACGGATACTGCGATCATCCTTGCTGAGCAGGTCTTCCCCGTTAAAGGTCACGCTGCCGGATGGATGATGGGCACGCGGATAAGGCAGCAGTTTCAGGATGGAAAGGGCACTGACCGATTTGCCCGAGCCTGATTCGCCGACTAGGGCAAGGGTTTCGCCTTTATTCAAGGAGAAAGAGACACCGCGCACGGCTTCGTCTTGTCCGAAATTGACGCGCAGGTCTTTGATATCTAACAAGGCGTTACTCATTGAAAGGTCTTCCTTGGATCAAAGGCGTCACGCACCGCTTCACCGATAAAGATCAAAAGTGACAGCATGATGGAGAGCACGAAGAAGGCGGTCAGTCCCAGCCACGGAGCTTGCAGATTGTTTTTGCCCTGGTTCAGCAGTTCACCTAACGAAGCGGACCCCGGTGGCAGACCAAACCCAAGGAAATCAAGTGCGGTCAGTGTGGTGATCGATCCATTGAGGATAAAGGGCAGGAAGGTGAAAGTCGCGACCATGGCGTTGGGCAACACATGGCGGATGATGATGGTCGTGTCCGATACACCCAAAGCCTTGGCGGCACGCACAAAATCAAAGTTTCTGGCACGCAGGAATTCGGCGCGCACCAATCCGACCAGCTGTACCCAGGAAAACAGTAGCATGAGGCCCAAAAGCCACCAGAAATTCGGTTCCACAAAGCTTGCCAGAATGATCAGCAGGAAGAGGGTGGGCAGACCTGACCAAATCTCAATAAACCGTTGACCCATCAGGTCTACCATCCCGCCGAAATAGCCTTGGACTGCGCCAACCGCAATGCCGATAATGGAACTGGCAATGGTCAGCACCAGCCCGAAGAGGACGGAGATACGGAAGCCATAAATCAGCCGGGCGACCACATCGCGCCCCTGATCATCTGTGCCGAGCCAATTGTCCGCACTTGGCGGGGCAGGGGTGGGCACTGTCAGGTCATAATTGATACTGTCATAGCTGTAACGCACAATGGGCCAGACGATCCAGCCGCCCGTATCGGTGATCAGGGCTTGAACCTCCGGGTCACGATACTCAGCCTCTGTTTCAAAGAAGCCGCCAAAGGTGGTCTCGGGATATTCGTTCAAAAAGGGCGTGTAGATGCTGCCTTCATATGAGATCAGCAAGGGCTTGTCATTTGCGATCAGTTCTGCAAAAAGCGACAGGGTAAAGAGCGCAAGGAACAGCCAGAGCGACCAGAACCCACGACGGTTCACCTTGAAATTCTGCCAGCGTCGTTGATTTAAAGGGGACATGTTATCGTGCCTCAAAATCAACGCGGGGATCAATGACGTGATACATGATATCACCGATCAAATTCATGATCAGACCCAAAAGCGTAAAGAAATAAAGGGTGCCAAACACGACCGGGTAATCCCTGTTAATGGCGGCTTCAAACCCTAATAGGCCAAGCCCGTCCAGCGAGAAGATAATCTCGGTCAGAAGCGATCCGGTAAAGAAGACCCCGATAAAGGTCGCGGGGAAGCCTGCGATCACAATCAGCATGGCGTTGCGGAAGATATGACCGTAAAGCACGCGGTTTTCGGTGATGCCTTTGGCACGCGCCGTGATGACATATTGCTTGTTGATCTCTTCCAGAAAGGAGTTTTTGGTCAGCATGGTCAGGCTGGCAAATCCACCGATGACCATGGAGAGAACAGGCAGTGCAATATGCCAGAAGTAATCTTTAATCTGGGCAAGGGTGCTTAAGTTTTCCCAATTGTCCGATGTCAGGCCGCGCAATGGGAACCAGTCCAAATAACGCCCACCTGCAAAGACAACGATCAACAGGATGGCGAACAGGAAGCTGGGGATCGCATTGCCCAGGATAACTGCGCCACTGGACCAGACATCAAAACGTGACCCATCACGAATGGCTTTTTTGATGCCTAGCGGGATGGAGATCAGATAGACCAGCAGGGTCGTCCATATCCCCAGTGAAATAGAGACAGGCATTTTTTCCAGCACCAGATCGACCACACTGTCATCACGGTAAAAGCTGTTGCCAAAATCAAATCGCACATAGCTGCCCAGCATCTGGAAGAACCGTTCATGTGCGGGTTTATCAAAGCCAAACTGCTGTTCGATCTCTTTAATCAGTTCAGGCGGAACCCCTTGGGCACCGCGATATTGGGAATTTCCGGTGTTGGCGCTGCTGGAACCCTGAACTTCGCCGCCGTTGGTGCCGGAAACACGCGCTGTGGCATCGACCGCTTCGCCCTGAATTTTCGCCAGCATTTGTTCGACCGGACCACCGGGGGCAGCCTGGATGATGACAAAATTCAGCACCATGATGCCAAACAATGTAGGGATAATCAGCAAAAGGCGTCGCAGGATATAAGCGAGCATGGATCAAGGGGGCCCTGTTCTTTATCTTTTCTCTTCATAGTTTTAAGAGATTGAAAGCCCGTGGGCAAGCCAAATAAGCTCACTTTCATGTGAGCAAATGGTGCGCTTTTGGTTGACGAAAGGCTTAGAGCGCGCTATGCGCTGTGAAAGCTTTTTAACGGATAGAATGTGGATCAAGTCTCATGGGTTTTAACTGTGGTATCGTCGGCCTGCCAAACGTAGGTAAATCAACGCTTTTCAACGCTTTGACCTCAACTGCTGCGGCAGAAGCGGCCAACTTCCCGTTCTGTACCATTGAACCAAACACAGGCCGTGTGGGCGTGCCGGATGATCGTCTTTATAAACTGGCTGAGATCGCAGGTTCTGCCAAGATCATTCCGACCCAGCTGGAATTTGTTGATATCGCTGGTCTGGTACGCGGCGCCTCCAAAGGCGAAGGTCTGGGTAACCAGTTCCTCGCCAATATCCGCGAAGTAGACGCCATCATCCATGTGTTGCGCTGCTTTGAAGATGACAACATCACCCACGTGGATGACAGCATTGACCCCATCCGTGACGCGGAAACCGTTGAAACCGAACTGATGCTGGCCGATCTTGAAAGCCTGGAAAAACGCGAAGTCGCGTTGGTTAAAAAAGCCCGTGGTCAGGATAAAGAGGCTGCGGCCACCCTGAAGATCGTTGAAAAATGCTTGGAAGTCCTGCGCGAAGGTAAGCCTGCCCGTGTGGTGGAACGCCGTGACGAGGAAGAAGAAAAACTCTTCCAAATGCTGCAACTTCTGACCTCCAAGCCTGTGCTTTACGTTTGTAATGTGGAAGAAGACAGTGCCGCTGAAGGCAACAGCATTTCTGCCAAAGTGTTTGAAAAAGCCGAAAGCGAAAATGCCCGCGCGGTTGTGATCTCAGCGCAAATCGAAGAAGAAGTTTCCAAACTGGACAGCGAAGAAGACAAGGCGGAATTCCTGGAAAGTCTGGGGCTGGAGGAAACGGGGCTGGCCCGTATCATCCGAGAAGGCTACAAACTGCTCGACCTTCTGACCTTTTTCACCGTTGGCCCGAAAGAGGCCCGCGCTTGGACCGTTCTGGTCGGCTCCAAAGCCCCGCAAGCTGCTGGTGTCATCCACACTGATTTCGAACGCGGCTTCATCAAGGCCGAAACCATCGCCTATGAAGACTATGTTGAACATAACGGTGAAACAGGCGCCAAAGAAAACGGCAAGATGCGTCAGGAAGGCAAAGAATATGTCACCAAAGACGGTGACGTTTTCCACTTCCGCTTTAATGTTTAAGGCATAAAACACATTTGTCATTTCTTGCTGAGGCAGGAATCTATTGAAAGGGGCTCTTGGGCCCCTTTTTTTATTGTTTTTGTATTATCTTACGAGAAATGGTTGTCTATACTCTCCGTATAAAGAGCAAATTATTCGGGGGAAGAAATGAGCTTACAACATACGCCACTCTATAAGTTTCTGGAAAAGAACCAGGCAGAACAACAAGGCCCAGCAGCTGATCCAAACTATGCCGCGATGGCACTGGATATGGAAAAAGAAGCCCGGGAATTGCTGAATGGCGTTGCGCGCACGTTTGAACATTATCCTTCCCACGGGTTTGATCATAGCCATGCGATCATCGAAAATATCTCCAACATTCTGTTTGATGGCGACGGCAACCCACTGGCGAAAAAGCTGAATTATGTGGAAGCCTTTCTGATCATTGGGGCGGCTTACAGTCACGATCTGGGCATGCGGATCAGTGATGTTGAGAAAACGGAATTTCTGGACTCTCAAAAATTTACCGACTGGTTGAAAGAAGAAAAGAACGAACAGGGCCGCGAAGATTGGCAGCTTTATAAAGATATTCGCGACGGTGAAGATGAGAAAAGCAAAGATATGTCAGAAGCTGTGCGAGACTTTTATGCCGCACGTCAGCTGGACTTTCTGATCGCCTCTTACTTCCGAAATGCCCATGCGCTTCGAAGTGGACATAATCTGCGCCTGAAATCTGATTGGTTTTCGATGGTCAAGGATGATGACGTGCGAAAAGCCATCGCTGTGATCTCCGAAGGTCATGGCGTCGGTTATGACCGTCTGGAAAATGATCATCTTTATAGTGAAGACAGTCGATGTGACGGGCAGGCCATTAATCTGCGTTTTTTGGCGATCTTGCTGCGCTATGGTGATCTGTGTGATATCCGCAAAGATCGCACTCGTTCTCTGGTGCGTAACCTGACCTTTATTCCAAAAGACAGCTTGCCCCATTGGGATCAGTATGATGATATTCATCACAAGAATATCTCTCCTGAAAAGGTTGCCTTCAGCGCTTATTGCAGCACGCCGGAAAGCTATCGCACCTTGCGCGAATGGTGCAAATGGATGGAAGAGGAATCCAACCGCGCAACCTTGGTTATGACACGGGCCAAGCGACATAACGATTGGATCCCGCCGGAAATCCGTCTGGCGGATGCGCAAAAGAAAAGTGGCGGTGATGCAAATGCGACCATCTATGTGCTTGCCTCTGAAAGGGCCAATTTCATTCCCCATGACTGGAAGTTTGTGGTGAATGATAAGCTGGTGATGCAGCGGCTAGTCTATGATGTCTATAATGACAGTCAGGATTTCCTGCGCGAATTGATTCAAAACGCGCTGGATACCAACCGGGCAAAAATGATTGAACGTTTCTTTGAAAATGAAGATGTGCCGGACTGGCTGCCGGATGTGGATCAGGCCATCCGAAACAAATTCCCCGTCCATATCGACGTGGAAACGGTTCGCGAAGATGACGAAGACGTTCAATATATCACCGTGACCGACAAGGGCATGGGGATGACGGAACATATCATCCAGAATTATTTCCTGCAGATCGGTTGCTCTTATTATAAGTCCGACGATTTCGAAAAAGAACTGGGCCACAATCCCCGTGGTAAATTCACCAGCCAATTCGGGGTGGGGTTCTTATCCGTCTTTGCCGTTTCGGATTATGTGGAAGTTGAAACCTATAATGCGACGGAAAATAAACCGCTGAAACTGATCTTGACCAAGCCGGAAGATTACCTTCTGCCGCGACATATGGAGAAGCCGAAGTCAACGGGTACGAAGATCAGGATCAAAATGCGTAAGCCTTTTGACGAGGGGGAGTTGAAGGAGAAAGTGGGCCGTTGGTGTCAGGCTGTTGAGTTGCCTGTTTTATTTAATAATGTAAGTATTTTTACAAGTAGTGATTTGGAGTTTTATGTTTGGGATAATATTGTTTCAAATAAAGGTAAGGCTCTTATTGTAGAGCGGGCAAAATTTAATAATAATGAAATATCTGTAGATTTTGGTTTTATTTTAGACACCTATACTGGTCGGCTGCTTCCAGCTAGCTCAGTCGTAGTTTTGACGCAGAAAATGGGAATGCAAATAAGAAACGAGTATTTTCGGCATGGGATTTTGAATGGAGAATTGAATGTATATGCAACTGAGCCTGGATTTAGTTTTATTCATATAGATGACCGTTGCTTTAAAACAAATATTTCTATGTCTCGTAATGGTGATATTGGGTTCTGGGCTGCAATTAAAGAACTATCAGAATTACAGAATTTTATTTCTCGTTTTTTGTTGGTTTTTTTTGAAAAGTATCAAGATGTTCTTGGCCAAAAAGCAAGATTGGAACTTGCAGAATTTTTTAAGAAAATAGGTTGTGAATATGAAGATTTACCAATTTTAAAATTGTATAAAAGAGGGGCAGAACGGTGGGTGTCGATTTCTGAATTGCGAGAGGTTGGAAAGTTCTATCACTATTCCTTTTTTGACTTTATGTCAGCTGATAAATATTTGTATCCTTATATTACAGAAGTGATGGGGTTTGATCCTCAACCTATTGAAATATTAGATATGAAGTTGGTTGGTGTAGAAGACTACGAATTTTCTCACATAGAGACATATGTTGGGCGAAAAAGTGAGAGGTTTGAAGAAATTGATCATGGATATTTTGAAGATATTTCTGAATCTAAACAGTGTTTTTTGAGTAGCCGTGCATTTGGTTTTCAGATAGTAAATACCTTGCATCCTGTTGGTAATTGGCTGAAGCGGTTATTGACGGAAATTGATATTCCTTCTGAATATAGCGGTTATGTTCCTGGGCGTTATTCAAATCTGGGTACGGTAAAAAAATGGAATGATCTTCCGGGTCTTCCTGATGAATTAAAAGCGCCCACTGATATCCCGCCTGAGTTTGAACAATATCCGGAAGATTCGTAAAGCAATGGTGCATTGAAAAGACCCCGGCCTTCGCCGGGGTGACGGTGGGGTGGGTATCATGTATGTTGTCTCAGGCACGTCCTCGCCCTATCCGCAAATCCCCGTCATTCCTGCGCAGGCAGGAATTTTTCTCCGTCTCTCCCCACCCTTCGAATCCACCTCATCTCCCTCCATCCTCTCCCCCTAAAAGTTGAGTTTTTGGGTTTAAACCAGTTTTTATCTGACTATCTTCTTAAGTAAGGAAAACAAGAGCCCATAAGGCCTGTAGGGCTTTTGGGGCTTGCTAAGCGCTTGAGGCGTCAGACTCTTTAAAACAGGTGTTACCAAACCGTCGTATTTGAAAGCTGTGTGGTAATACCAGAAGGGCAGTTTTCTGCGGTTTTTCAAGGGTTTAAGCCTAGACATTTGGGTTCATTTGTGGTGTATATAGGCCACGTTTTATTTCTAGATATCTGCTGGGGGTCTCTTTCTGGCGGCTGTCTTTTATTCACTCTTGCATAAGCGGAGGAAGTTTAGTGCTAGAAGAATATCGCAATCATGTCGAAGAGCGTGCGGCTCTCGGTATCCCCCCTCTCCCCCTGTCTGTTGAACAAACAACAGCCCTGGTTGAGCTTTTGAAAAACCCACCTGCGGGCGAAGAAGACACCCTTGTTGAGCTGATCACACATCGTGTCCCAGCGGGTGTTGATGACGCTGCGCGTATCAAAGCTGGTTTCCTGGCAGAAGTTGCCAAAGGTGAGATTGCCTGCTCCCTGATTTCCAAAGTCAAAGCAACTGAACTTCTTGGCACCATGTTGGGTGGTTTCAACATCGAACCGATGATCGCCCTGCTGGACGATGCAGAAGTTGGTGAAACAGCGGCTGAAGGTCTGAAAAAGACTTTGCTGGTATTCGACTATTTCTTCGACGTTAAAGAAATGGCTGAAAAAGGCTCGAGCAACGCCAAGGCTGTAATGCAGTCCTGGGCGGATGCTGAATGGTTCACAAGCCGTGACGAAGTTGCAGAAAGCATGAAGCTGACTGTCTTCAAGGTAACAGGCGAAACCAACACGGACGACCTGTCTCCTGCCCCTGATGCGTTTACACGTCCTGACATTCCAATGCACGCATTGGCGATGCTGAAAAACCCGCGTGATGGGATTGAGCCAGAAGAAGCAGGCGTTCGCGGTCCGATTAAATTCATCAACGATCTGAAAGAAAAAGGCAACCTGGTTGCTTATGTTGGTGACGTTGTTGGTACGGGTTCTTCTCGTAAATCTGCGACAAACTCTGTTCTGTGGTGGACAGGCGAAGACATTCCATTCGTTCCGAACAAGCGTTTCGGCGGTGTGTGTCTTGGTTCCAAAATCGCGCCGATTTTCTATAATACAATGGAAGACTCTGGTGCGCTGCCAATCGAACTCGATGTTACGCACATGGAAATGGGCGACGAGATCGAACTGCGCCCCTACGAAGGCAAAGCCCTTAAGAATGGCGAAGTTGTTTCTGAATTTAAAGTGAAGTCTGAAGTCATCTTTGATGAAGTACGTGCCGGTGGCCGTATCAACCTGATCATCGGTCGCGGCCTGACAGCACGCGCACGTGAAGCACTGGGTCTGCCAGCTTCTGACCTGTTCCGCGTTCCGGCTGAGCCGAAAGATACAGGCAAGGGTTACACGCTTGCACAGAAAATGGTTGGTAAAGCCTGTGGTCTGCCAGAAGGCAAAGGCATCCGTCCGGGTACGTACTGTGAGCCTAAGATGACAACTGTTGGTTCGCAAGATACAACAGGTCCAATGACACGTGACGAACTGAAAGACCTGGCTTGTCTCGGTTTCTCTGCTGATTTGGTTATGCAGTCTTTCTGTCACACATCTGCTTATCCAAAGCTTGCAGACGTAAATACACATAAAACACTGCCTGACTTTATTGAAACACGTGGTGGTGTGGCCCTTCGTCCAATGGACGGTGTTATTCACTCCTGGCTAAACCGTCTGCTGTTGCCTGATACTGTTGGTACAGGTGGGGACAGTCACACCCGTTTCCCACTGGGGATTTCTTTCCCGGCTGGTTCTGGCCTGGTGGCGTTTGGTGCAGCAACTGGTGTTATGCCACTGGATATGCCTGAATCCGTACTGGTTAAATTCTCAGGTGAATTGCAGGAAGGTGTAACCCTGCGTGATATGGTTAACGCCATTCCTTTCTATGCGATCAAGCAAGGCCTGCTGACCGTTGAAAAAGCGGGTAAGAAGAATATCTTCTCCGGCCGTATCCTGGAAATCGAAGGTCTGCCTGACCTGAAGGTTGAACAAGCGTTCGAACTGTCTGATAGTGCGGCGGAACGTTCGGCGGCGGCTTGTACAGTTCACCTGAACAAAGAGCCAATCATCGAATATATGACCTCTAACATCACCCTGATGAAATGGATGATCGCAGAAGGTTATCATGATGAGCGCACACTGAAGCGTCGTATCACAGCTATGCAAGAATTCATTGCGAACCCAGAGCTGATGGAACGCGATGCAGATGCTGAATATGCAGCTGTGATCGAAATCGACATGAACGAGATCAAAGAGCCTATCGTTGCTTGCCCGAACGATCCGGACGATGTGAAAACACTGTCTGACGTTGCAGGTGCTAAAATCGACGAAGTGTTCGTCGGGTCTTGTATGACAAACATCGGTCACTTCCGTGCGGCTGGTAAAGTGCTGGACGGTCTGACCGATCTGCCAACACGTCTGTGGGTTGCCCCACCAACCAAGATGGATGCTGCTATTCTGACTGAAGAAGGCTACTACTCTATCCTTGGTAAGACGGGTGCACGTATGGAAACACCTGGTTGTTCTCTCTGTATGGGTAACCAGGCGCAGATCCGTAAAGGCTCAACTGCGATGTCTACGTCCACACGTAACTTCCCGAACCGTCTGGGTATCGATACCAATGTTTACCTTGGTTCTGCGGAACTGGCAGCTGTTTGTGCACAGATTGGCAAGATCCCGACAAACGAAGAATATCAGGCCAAAGTGAAGCCATTGAATGATGTGGCTGACGATGTTTATCGTTACATGAACTTTGACCAGATCCCTTCTTTTGTTGAAAAAGCAGCGACTGTAGAAGTTTAAGCGTTAAGCTGACTTAAAAGAAAAGCCCCGCCTGTTGATGCAGGTGGGGCTTTTTTGTGTCTGTTTGGCAAAGGTTATGTTGTATTCGTGTTTTTGCGAATGCAGGGGCGGTTCCATTGGGTCCGAACGCGGGCCAGTTCGGAATAAAGCGCGTTGATCAGTTGCGGGTCAGACCCGATTGGGCTGTAGAGGCCGACCACGCGCGGTGTCAGGGTGATTTTATTTTCGTCGTTGGCGTTGGTGAAAATCAGCGTGCGGCTGCTGCCAAGCGCCATGATGGTATTTTCAATGGTGGTTTGATTGATGGTGCGCGGGATGGGCAGGATGGTGCCAACCACGGGGCCTGTCACGCCGATAGACTGCATGGTCAGACCGCCCGCCAGACCATCGGCCCCGACACTGCCCAGGCTGGAAATTTCAACACCGCCTTTTTGGGCATAGACATCTGCGGTCACACGAAGCCCCAAGCCGATATAGACCGGAATGGTCACCGATTCATAAAGTTGATCAACCACTTCTGTTGCGGTGAGTGCGGTTTTATTTTCGCCCACCAGCTTGTTACCAATTGGCTTATTGTTCATGGCATAGATGATGGCTTCGTAGGCCGCGACCGCTTGATGCTTGCTCAGCGCATCAGAAAGACGCGCGACATGGGTTTCATTGGTGCGCTTGTCTTTGATGATTTTACGGATATAGAAAGACACGGGGACGGTGTCATTGTTCACATAATCCAGAATCGCTTTATAGTTTGAACCTTCTGTGGTGATGGCGACCGGGCCAAACCCTGTTTTGGCATTGTTGGCAACCTGAGAGATGGCAAATCGGATGGAGATATCAGGCAGGCCGTCCAGCAGAGGTTTGAATTCAACATTTTCCTGCGTATAGCCCTGGCAGCTGCCCGCCGTTGTCACTGTTTCAATAGGCAGACCGTCAAGCGGCACATATGTGGAATTGGAAGACAGTTCCCCCAAGGTTGGAACGGTTGATGGCAAAGCACTGCAGCCCGCCAGCAGCAAGGCAGCGCCTGCTAAAAAAGAGAAACGTTTCATTATTCCCCACCCCTGTTGATTATACCTTTGTTAAATAAGGTAAAAACCATAACACCTAAAAATTGTCGTGTGAAGGCTCTTATGTTTTCGCGTTTATCTTGTGTGATGCGAAGAAGAAAGGGAGGAATGTTACCAGGTCAGGGCAAGAGTGACTTTTTGATTTTTGACCATGCCCAACCATTCAAGCAGGGAGGTTGTAAACAGCAAACCAAGGCCAAACATCCCGCCTGTAACCAACATGAAAATCCAAAGAATCCAATCCCAGATTTCAATTTCCGGCATGCCAGCATATTGGAAGGTGAGTTCCTCAGTTGTCTGACCCGTCAGCGCATAGTCATGCTTTTCAAAGATCGTGATGACATCATCAACCTTTGTACTCAGCATTGAGGTGTCACCATGAATGAGGTCTGACAGTTCCGATTTGACAGCGCGATAGCTTTTCTCTGAGGTACGATAACGATCCAGAACAACGATGATCGCTAAAGCAAACCCGAGAATGAGTGATCCGTAAAGATAAAGAAAAAACATTAATCGTTACTCCCCTTTAACGGAGAATAGAGGAGAGGGGAATGAATGCAAATCGATCAATTGGGCAGGCTGCGGTGCAGGACTTTTTTGATGTTGGAATCTTCATGTGAAAGATGGCCCGCGATCATTTTATCGACTAAGCTGATGGCTTCGTGAATGCGGGAGAAATCTTTGGTTAAGATGACTTCATCGCGCAATTCATAAAGTTTGTTCAGGATATTTTGATGAGACATGCAATGGGCATCAAAATTATCGCAATGAATGTTAGCCATGATGGCTTCTTCATAGGAAAAATGAGTTTCAATTTCGTCGATGATGGTCAGATACTCTTCGAAGATACAGTCCGGTATGGGCGTCATACGTTCAAATAAACGCAGATTTTCCAGCCGATAGGCCATGCGTTTATGCTGAAGATCAATGGATGTGACATCCGTGTTCAGCTTATCTGACCAGGCAATTTCCTTCACCGTCGTATCCATCGCGTATCCTTCTTGCTATTTTTAGTGCGCATCTATGGATTTATACGTAGCCAGTCTATAGATTTTTTTAAGAAACATCAACTTCTGGTGTGAAAATATATCCGGCACCATAGACTGTCTTGATCAAGGTGGGATCTTTCGGATCTTCCTCGATCTTCTGACGTAAATGGCCAATGTGCACATCGATAGAGCGATCGAAAGGCGAAGATTCTCGACCCCGCGCCAAATCCAGAAGTTGATCCCGGCTCAAAACCCGGTTGGGATGACTGGCCAAGGCACAGAGCAAATCAAACTGTGCCGCTGTCAGCGATGATTCTTCCCCATTGGGATTGATCAGTTTGCGCGCCATCCGATCCAGCGTCCATCCTGCAAAGCGCATTTCAGAGATATCATCACCTTGCGGGGCAGCTTTGGACTGACCCTTTGCCCGGCGAAGCACACTGCGTACCCGCGCGCGCAATTCACGTGGTTCAAACGGTTTGGAGATATAGTCATCTGCGCCCAGTTCCAGACCAATGACCATATCGGCCGTTTCGCCCATGCCGGTCAGGATGATGACCGGGATATGATTTTCGGTGCGGATTTCGCGCAAAAGGTCCAGACCATCTTCGCCCTGAAGCATCAGATCAAGCACGACCATATCCACGTCACCCTTGGCGAGGGCCGTTTTCATTTCTTCGCCGCTGGCCGCACTTGAAGCACGGAAACCCACGCCTGTCAGGCAGCGTTCCACCAATGCACAGATATGTGGTTCGTCATCGACAACTAAGATGTGGCCTGTGTCTGTCATCTGGTCCCTACGTATTCTTTTTGGTTTTTCAACATTTTACCTGAGTTTTTATTTCGGGGAAAGCCGAAAGAAACTTTCAGGTTAAGGATTTCGATCCAGTGCATTGCGCACCCGGTTTGCCAGTTCCAACCGTTCAAACGGTTTGGCGATTAAATCCAGCTGGCCCTGAAAAATCCCGGTCTGATCCATCACCTTGTCGGGATATCCGGACATAAACAGCACGGGCATATCGGGTAGTTTTTCGCGAATTTGTTCCGCCATATGGATACCGTTCAGGCCCCCGGGCATTTCGATATCGGAAAAGACCAGATCAAAATCCTGATCCATTTCCAGAATGCCCAAAGCTTCATGGCCATCGCACACCGCAATGATTTCATACCCCAGTCTTTGCAGGCTGTTGGCGGCAAATCCGCGCACGCCCGGGTCATCTTCGACCAGAAGAATCCGTTCCGTCCCTTGCGGTAGGTTGGTGTTGCGTTTGGGCTGGGGTTCCGTTTTGGCAACCTCACTGCTGCGCGGCAGCACGATTCTGAAGGTGGTGCCTTCGCTTGGGGTGCTATCGACCTGAATATGGCCCTGGGACTGGCGCACAAAGCCGTAAATCATCGAAAGCCCCAGTCCACTGTTCGGCCCTTTTTCTTTGGTGGAAAAGAACGGCTCGAAAATTCGTTCCATAATCTCGGTGGACATGCCGGTGCCAGTATCTTTCACCGAAATCACCACATAATCACCCGGTGTCAAATCCACATTGCGATCAGAGAAAACGTTCTTCAACGTGACATTTTCTGCATAAATCTTGAGAAGCCCGACCCCGTTCATGGCATCACGTGCGTTGATGACAAGATTGAGAATCGCATTTTCCAGCTGGTGCGGATCGATCAGGACGGGCCAAATGTTCTGATTGACCTTCAATTGCATTTCCACCTGCGCGCCTAACGCGCGGCCCAACAGGTCTTTCATTCCTAAAATCAGTTCACCTGCATCACTGATGCGTGGCTTTAGCGGCTGACGTCGGGCAAAGGCAAGCAATTGCTTTACAAGTTCACCGCCGCGCCGCGCTGCATCAAGGGCGGGATCGACCATTTCAAGTAACGTCGGGTCTTCTTCCCCTTCTTCCTGCAATACAGAAAGGTTGCCTATGATGATGGTCAGAAGATTGTTGAAATCATGGGACAGGCCACCAGTTAATTGCCCGATGGCTTCCATCTTTTGGGCCTGACGGAATTTAAATTCGGCATCGCGCACGTCGGTCACGTCCTGTCCCAGCACGAAGTAACCGATGACTTCTTTCTGTTCATTGACGTGGGGGACATAAGACACAAGCGCGTGAACTTCGCGGCCATTGGCCAGTTGCATCATAAATTCGCGCGATGTCTGTTCGCCGTTGAGCGCGGCAGCAATGCAGGGTTTGAGTTCGTGATAGGTTTTTTCACCCAGAATATCGCGAGGGTTGCCGCCCACGATCTGTTCCGGGTCGCGGCCAAACCAGTCTTTGTATTGCTTGTTGGCGAAGGTGTAGCCTTCTTTGGCATTTACATAGCCGATCAGTGCCGGAACCGTATCGGCGATCAGGCGGATGCGTTCTTCCGATTCCTTTAAGGCGTCCAGGGCGTTTTTCAGTTCTGCCGTGCGTTTCTGAACGCGCGCTTCCAATTCATCATTGGCATTACGAAGGGCAATCTCAGCCTGTTTGCGTTGGGTGATATCTTTATAGATGGTCACAAACCCGCCGCCCGGCATGGGATTGCCCTGAATTTCCAGAATGGTGCCATTGGGACGTTCCCGCTCCATCACGTGGGGGAGGAATTTTTTCGCCTCTGCCACCGTGTCGGCAATAATGTCTTCTACCGGGAACTGACCATATTCGCCGCGCTCCGCGTTATAGCGAATAAACCCTTCAAAAGGGGAGCCGTAATAGCCGAATTCTTCGATGGGGAAATCTGTCAGTTCAAAGAACTTTGAATTCCAGGCAACAAGGTTTAGGTCGGCATCAAAAATTGAGAAACCATCATCCAAATGTTCCAGACCTGTCTGGACAAAGGCCCATTGCTGGGCGTCCAGCGACGGCCCATCCAGGAGATTAGAAGCTTGATTCTTATGACGTTTGTGTGCGTTTCCCATCGACATACCTACTTTTAAACCATAATTAGGCTATCGAAAAGAGAGAACGTCAGGGGTGAACTTTACATTCCTTTACAATGTTTATCCAAATCCTGAATGTCTATGCATTGACCCTTCACAGTTTTCAGTTAGCCTCCAAGTATCGAAAAAGCGGCGTTGACGTTTACGTAAACTTTTTGTTTCAAGCGAAACATTATCAGTGTTACGCTGACGCCCTTGAAAGAAGCAAAGAAGTAAACGGCTTAATGAATAGGCCGATGAAACGGGGAGAGTAAACATGACAGGGCAGACGCCCATTTTGGAAGTCAACGACATTTCATTGCGTTTTGGCGGTGTGCGCGCACTGAGCAATGTCAGCTTCAATGTAAAAAAAGGCGAGTTATTTTCCATCATCGGACCAAACGGTGCGGGGAAGACATCGCTGCTGAACTGTGTCTCCGGGCGGTATTCGCCGCAAGAGGGTTCTATTAAATTCAATGGCAAGGAAGTCACCAAGATGACACCGAACCACCGTGCTGAACTGGGCATGGGGCGGACCTTCCAGAACCTGGCGCTGTTTGCGCATATGTCGGTTCTGGATAACATCATGGTTGGACGCCACCATTTGATGAAAAACAATTTCCTGACCGGTGGAATGTACTGGTTTGGCGGTGCGCAAAAAGAAGAATTGATCCACCGTCGTGAAGCCGAAGACATCATCGATTTTCTTGAAATCTCCCACATTCGAAAATCAGTTGCCGGCACGCTTTCCTATGGTCTTCGCAAACGTGTAGAGCTGGCCCGTGCGGTTGCTCTGCGCCCTGACCTGTTGTTGCTTGATGAACCAATGGCCGGGATGAACCTGGAAGAGAAAGAAGATATGGCGCGCTATATCTGCGATCTCAACGAAGAATGGGGCATGACCGTTGTCATGATCGAACACGACATGGGTGTGGTCATGGATATTTCAGAACGCGTCATGGTGCTGGATTTCGGTAAGAACATTGCCGAAGGCCTGCCGGATGAAATCATGAACAATGATTATGTGAAACGCGCCTATCTGGGTGTTGATGAAGATGATGAAGCCGAAGGCGAGGTCGCTTAAGATGAGCAATTATTGCGATATCAAGGTGCATGACACCTTCCCGAAAATTCTGCGTTACAACGCACAGAACTGGCCCAATGATGTTGCGATGCGCGAAAAGGAATTCGGCATCTGGAACGAATTTACCTGGGCGGACTACCACAACGAAGTAAAGCTTCTGTCTGTTGGTATGCATGCGTTGGGTTGCGGCAAGGGCGACACGGTCGGCCTGTTGGGTAAAAACCGTCCTGAATGGGTCTGGGGTGAGGTGGCTGCACAAGCCATCGGGTCCATGTCCATGGGGATTTATGAAGATTCACTGGGGCCGGAAGCCTCTTATCTGATCAACTATGCGGAAACAAAAATCGTTATCGCAGAAGATGAAGAACAGGTGGATAAGCTTCTGGAACTGGAAGACGTAACGTCCATCAAGCACATCATCTACTGTGACCCACGTGGCATGCGTAAATATGATGATCCTCGCCTGATGGATCACGACGATCTTAAAGAACTGGCCCGTAAAGAGTTGGAAAAAAATCCAAACCTTTATGATGAACTGGTTGATATGGGTAAACCTGATGATGTTGCCATTCTCTGTACAACATCCGGGACAACGTCCAATCCGAAACTGACCATGCTGCAGTCCGGTCCTTTCCTGGATCATTCCCTTGCCTATCTGAACGCTGACGGTCGTGAGCCAGGTGACAACTATGTCTCGGTACTGCCGTTGCCATGGATTATGGAACAGGTTTATGTGGTTTCGCAGGCGTTGATCGCCCGTGTGATCGTAAACTTTGTGGAAGAGCCGGAAACCATGATGGCTGACTTGCGCGAAATCGGCCCAAGCTTCGTCCTTCTTGCACCACGTGTGTGGGAAAATATCGCCGCTGACGTACGTGCCCGCATGATGGACTCCACCAAGTTTAAACAGAAAATGTTTGAATGGGGCATGAAGCTCGGCATGGAAGCACTGGATCGTGGTGAACGTTCCAAGCTGGCTGATTTCATTTTGTTCCGCGCCTTGCGTGACCGTCTTGGTTTCACAAACTTGCGCTCTGCCGCAACAGGTGGGGCTGCGATGGGGCCGGATACATTCCGTTTCTTCCTCGCCATGGGTGTTCCGTTGAAACAGCTTTACGGTCAAACCGAAATGGCGGGTGCATATACCATCCACCGTGGTGACGACATTGATTTCGATTCCGTTGGCTTCCCGTTTGAAAATGCGGAAATCAAGATCGAAAATCCTGATGAAGAAGGCGTTGGTGAAATCGTTTCCAAGAACTCTGGTATGTTCCTGGGTTACTATAAAAACGAAGAAGCCACCAAAGAAGACGTTCGTGACGGCTGGATGTGGACTGGCGATGCTGGTTACTTCAAGAAAGAAAACGGCCATCTGGTGGTTATCGACCGGATCAAGGATCTGGCAGAAACATCCACAGGCATTCGTTTCTCCCCACAATTCATTGAGAATAAACTGAAATTCTCTCCATTTGTGGCGGAAGCTGTAATCCTGGGTAAGGACCGTCCGTATCTGTCGGCGCTGATCTGTATCCGTTTCTCCATCGTGTCCAAATGGTGTGAGCAAAACCAGATCGCCTTTACCAACTATACAAATATTTCTGCCCTGCCAGAGGTGTATGCCCAGGTGAAAGCAGAGATCGATAAAGTAAACGCAACCCTGCCGGAAGCGCAGCAAATTCAGAAATTCGTACTGCTGTACAAAGAACTGGACGCCGATGATGGCGAGCTGACACGTACCCGTAAGGTACGCCGCAAAGTGGTTGCAGAAAAGTACGCAGAAATCATCGATGCAATCTATGAAGATGCCCCAGAGGTACACATTGACACGATGATTACATTCCAGGATGGCTCCAAATCACGCATCGTGACTGACCTTGTCGTTGAAACGATGGATGGTGCCAATATTCCTCAAGCAAAAGCTGCGGCTGAATAAGGGAGATAAACGCTATGAACTGGGATCTACTTTTCCAGCTGCTGATGAATGGCCTGATTATCGGCTGTTTGTACGGTGTGGTCGCGATGTGTTTCGTACTCATCTACAAATCCACGCAAATTGTAAACTTTGCCCAGGGTGAATTCCTGCTGATCGGTGCCTGGGTGTGCTGGTGGTTCCTGACCACCTGGGAACTGCCCTTCCTGGTCGGTTTCCTCTTTACCCTCGCTTTCATGACCGTGTTCGGGATTATCCTGCAGGTCGTGGTGCTGCGCCCGATGATTGGCGAGCCGATCATCTCGGTCATCATGGTGACCATCGGTCTGTCGCTCTTCTTCCAGGCGGGTATGAAATGGATGTTCGGTGTTGACGTACAGCCATTCCCGAAAGTGTTTGATACTGAAGTTGTTGAATTCTTCGGCTTCCAGATCCAGACAGCCTACATCATGAGTTTGGTGATCTCCTTGTTCATCATGGTTGGCTTTGCATGGTTCTTTAAATCTTCCAAACACGGTCTGGCCATGCGTGCCACAGCGTTTGACCAACAGGTGGCACAGTCTCTGGGTATTTCGGTTAAATCCGTATTTGCTATGGCCTGGGCGATCTCGGCAGTCGTATCTGCAGTCGCTGGTGTGGTTATCGGTATCGTGAACGGCGTTTCTGACACGCTTGCCTTTATCGGTATCAAAGTATTCCCGGCTGTGATCCTGGGTGGTCTGGACTCGATCGTTGGTGCGATCGTGGGCGGTATCATCATCGGTCTCTTGGAAAACTTCGCGGAATTTGCTGATGGTCAGTGGTTCCAGGTTGGCAACATGTACACAATCGCACCGTTCTACGTTCTGGTTATCATCCTGATGATCAAACCTTACGGCTTGTTTGGCACAAAAGATATTGAGCGAGTATAAATAGATGGCTGGTTATAACATGATGCGGTGCGGTGAATTCCGCACCACCTACGAGAAAGACACGACCATCTTTCCGACCCCTATGTCGAAGAAATTCGCAATCCTTGGTGTTCTTCTCTGTGTCGTAGCACCGCTGCAATTCGGTGAATTCACCTTCGTCAGTGACTTCATGCTGACCCTGATGATCCAGATCGGTTACATGGCTATTGCGGCCCTGGGTCTGAATATTCTGGTTGGTTTCACAGGCCAGATTTCATTGGGTCACGCAGCGTTCTTCGGGTTTGGTGCATTTGCCTCAGCCTGGATGAACAACGACTTTGGTATCCCGGTCTTCTTCGCCATCCCGTTGGCAGGGGTTCTGACCATGGCCGTCGGCATGATCTTCGGTATGCCAGCTGCGCGTATTAAAGGTCTGTATCTGGCGATTGCGACACTGGCGTCCCAGTTTATTCTGGAAGACTTCTTTGCCCGTGCCGACTGGTTTACTGGTGGTGCTGCCGGTGCCTTGGCGAACCCGTTTGAAATCTTTGGTTTCGTTGTTTCCGGTGACCGCAGTTACTACTACGTAGTTCTGGTTTATCTGGTGATCCTTTACATCGTAGCAGCAAACCTAATGCGTTCACGTGATGGCCGTGCTTTTGTTGCGGTCCGTGACCACTATCTGTCTGCGGAAGTTATGGGGATCAACCTGACCTGGTATCGTGTTCTGTCCTTCGGTGTCTCTTCATTCTACGCCGGGATCGCGGGAGCACTTTATGCACACTATCTGGAATATGTATCTGTTGAAAGCTTCAACCTGCTGCTTTCAATCCAGTTTATCGGCATGATCATTATTGGTGGTCTGGGCTCTGTCATGGGCTCGTTGATGGGAACCGTCTTTATGGTTCTTCTGCCTGAGATTATGCAAATCGGTGCGGGTGCACTGGCTTCTATCCCGGGTGTTGGAAGCGAGTTCCTGGATGGCATCAACTTCTTAAAAGAAATGACAGTTGGTCTGGCAATCGTCTTGTTCCTGATCTTTGAACCGGAAGGATTGGCGCACCGCTGGAGAATGACCAAAGCTTATTGGAAGCTCTATCCATTCTCATACTAGTTCGAGAACTTTTCGAAACTCTGTGGGGCGATAATAACAATAATAAATGCCCCGGATCACCTCTACAGGAAGGTAACTTTAAATAAAGGGAGACGCATTACATGCGCAAATTACTTACAGGCCTTATGGCTACTTCAACTGCAATCGCTTTTGCTGGTTCTGCACTGGCTGCTGACAAAGTTCTGATTGCAAACCTGGCTGACCTGACAGGCCCAACAGCATCTGTATCGAAGCCTTTCACAGATGGTAAAAAAGACGCGGCGGCTTACATCAATGCCAACGGTGGTATCGCTGGCAAGATGATTGAACTGGACACAATCGACTATGGCTATAAAGCCCCATTGGCGATCGCACAGTACAAAAAATGGAAATCTGCTGGTGCTGCTGTAATTCAGGGCTGGGGAACAGCGGATACCGAAGCACTTGTTGGCTTCGTTGGTCGTGACAAGATCCCTTACTATTCTGCTTCTTATTCTGCGCACTTGCAGGATCCAAAAGGCAAGTCCAAGCACACCAAAAAGCCTGCACCATACAACTTCTTTGCAGGTCCTTCATACTCTGACGGTGCGCGTGCTGTAATCCAGTGGGCTGCGGAAGATGCGAAGAAAAAAGGCATTGCCAAGCCTAAGTTCGTCTTCATGGGCGACAATCACCCATATCCAAACGCTGCGAAAAAAGCGGCTGAAGGCTATGCGGCTGACCTGGGCTTTGAAGTTGGTGCAAACATTGTTTACTCCATGAAAGCGGGTGACTTCAAAGCACAGTGTCTGTCTCTGAAAGAGTCTGGTGCACACTATGCTTACCTCGCAAACACTGGCGGTTCCGGTATTTCCCTGCTGAAATCCTGTAAGTCTGTTGGTGCAACGACACAGTTCGTGACAAACGTCTGGGGTATGGACGAAAACGTGATGAAAGCGGCTGGTACAGCGGCTGACGGCGTAGTCTTCCCGATGGGTGCAGCTGCTTATGGCGCTGATGTTCCTGGCATGAAGATGGTTAAAGCCATCAACGCTGCCGGTTCCAACAAGCCACACCACAATGTGCACTACCTGCGTGGCGTATGTTCTTTCTTCTACATGAAAGAAGCCATGGAATGGGCTGATGCCAACGGTGGTATCAAAGGCGAAAACATCAAGAAAGGTATGTACCAGAAGAAAGACTGGGTACCTGCAGGTCTTGAAGGCGTTTGCCCGGCTGGTACATGGACAGATGAAGACCACCGTGGCCACATGGACGTATTCGTCTATGCAGCGAACGTAAAAGCTGACCCGGATCCTAAAAAGTCCGTAACTGAGCTTCTGGCTGACGGCACAATCGGCATGACCAAGCTGTTTGATGCGAAGCTGGAACGTAAAGACGAGTGGCTCGGCCTCTAAGGATTACCTTCCTGAGGTGTGGGAACGCCCTGGCTCTGATTATATCGGGGCGTTCCTTCCACTCTTTTCATAGACCGTTATTCATTTATCCATTTTAAAGAAAATTGCCCGCATTCAAGGGCCCTTAAGAAAAAGGAAAGACGACATGGCAGAGGCAGCTTTGGCACAGGAAAATGCAGAAATGATGCTCAGCGTCAATAACATCGAAGTGGTGTATGACGAAGTGATCTTGGTTCTGCGCGGGGTGAGCCTGGATGTTCCCAAGGGCGCACTCGTTACCTTGCTGGGTCCAAACGGGGCAGGGAAATCCACCACACTGAAAGCGATTTCAGGCTTGCTGGGCACCGAAGACGGGGAAGTTACCCGTGGGGATGTGACTTATAATGGTCAGGATATTGCTAACGGCAGCCCGGACAAAATCGTGCGTGAAGGGATTTTCCAGGTGATGGAAGGCCGACGTATTATTGAAGATATGACCGTGATTGAAAACCTGCGTCTGGGTGCTTACACCCGTAACGACAGCGCAGCCGACATCAAGGCGGATATCGAAAAAGTATTCCACTATTTCCCACGATTGAAAGAACGCACTGGTCTTGCCGGGTATCTTTCCGGTGGGGAACAGCAGATGCTGGCAATCGGTCGTGCGATTATGTCCAAGCCGGATATGATCCTGTTGGATGAACCTTCCATGGGTCTGTCACCGCTGCTGGTGAAAGAAGTGTTCGAAATTATCCGCACACTGAATAAAGAGCTGGGCATCACTATGTTGCTGGTGGAACAGAACGCCAATATGGCGCTGAAACACTGCGATTACGGTTACATTATGGAATCGGGCAAGATCGTGCTGGATGGCACACGTGAAGAACTGCTCAACAACGAAGACGTGAAAGAATTTTACCTTGGCGGGGGCGGGGAAGAACGCAAATCGTTCAAGAACCTGAAATCTTACAAACGTCGTAAGCGTTGGCTCTAGGGGCTTAGCCACATTTCGTTCGCAGATCATAAAATTATAAAAAACAGGTATTCATCATGGGCAAGCAAACAAACTTTGATGCTTTGGAAACACGCACGTCTGAAACGCGTGAAAAGGAACAATTCGCACAGTTGGCAGATCAGTTAAGTCATGCCAAACAAGGGGCGTCCTTTTTCGCAGATTTGCTGGCAGATATCGATCCTGCCAGTATCACAGACCGTGCGGCTCTGGCGACAATTCCTGTGACACGCAAGTCCGACCTGATTGACATGCAACGCGAAAATCCACCCTTTGGCGGGATGGTTGCAGCTCCCATGGGCCGCCTGTTTCAGTCCCCGGGGCCGATTTATGATCCGGAAGGGCGTGAAGAAGATTACTGGTCAACGGCCCGCGCGTTTCATGCCGCAGGTTTCCGTGCAGGTGATGTTGTTTTAAACACGCTTTCTTATCACCTGACACCGGGGGGCTTTATTATGGACAGTGGGGCGCGTGCTTTGGGCTGTGCTGTCATCCCGGCGGGGCCTGGTAATACGGAACAACAGCTGGAAGTGATTCGTGATATTCAGCCAAACGGTTATTGCGGCACGCCATCCTTCTTTCGAATCCTTTTGGAAAAGGCTGATGAAAAAGGCATTGATACGACGTGTTTTAAAAATGCATTGGTCACTGGCGAAGCCCTGCCGCCATCCTTGCGCGATTGGTTCAGCGCGCGCGGCATGGAAGTCGGTCAGGTTTATGCCACGGCTGATGTGGGTTCTATCGCCTATGAGACTCCGGCACGCGAAGGTCTGGTGATTGATGAAAATTCAATTGTCGAGATCGTACGTCCCGGTACCAACGATCCGGTGGCTGAAGGTGAAGTGGGCGAGGTTGTGGTAACGAATCTGACGTCTAAAGCCTATCCGCTGATCCGTTTCGGAACGGGCGATCTGTCTGCGGTTCTGCCCGGCGTTAGCCCCTGTGGGCGCACAAACATGCGCATCAAAGGCTGGATGGGTCGTGCCGATCAACGCACCAAGGTCAAAGGGATGTTCGTGGATCCCAAACAAGTCGATGATGTTGTTAAACATTTTGACGAGGTGATCCGTGGCCGCATGATCGTCAGCAGCGATGATAATCGCGATGCCATGACGCTTCAGGTGGAAGTCGATGGCGGGGATGATACACTTGCCAAAGCCATTGGTGAACATGTTCAGGCCGTCTGTAAACTGCGCGGTGCGGTGGAATTTGTGACTCCGGGCAGTCTTGCCAATGATGGCAAGGTGATCGATGATATCCGGACCTATGAGTAGGTAAACCTTTTCTGTCATCCCGGATTTATTCCGGGACAATCGGTTGCATTTAAACTCAACCGTTTCTTCATTCCTTCAATGGGTTGTCCCGGAACAAATCCGGGATGACACGTTGTGGTGTGTGATATCTTTACTCGTTTCCCCCCTAATTATGACGACAATCTAGCCATCTTTGCCTTAATGGTGCCCAACTTAGACCTCATAAAGCGTGCAATGCGGAAAAAAGTGGGTATGGGGCCCGAGGAACTATGGCTTTTAACATTAATGCATTTGCAAATCCAAAACGCTTTATGTGGCTGAGCGGCCTGCTTCTGCCATGGGTAGCGGTGATCACAGTCGGCTGTACCATTGCCGGGCTGTATTTTGCGCTGTTTGATTCACCTGTTGATTACCAGCAGGGCGAAACGGTGCGTATCATGTATATCCATGTGCCAGCTGCGACCATGTCCATTGCGGTTTATGTATCCATGGCAATCGCTTCGGCCATGGGATTGATCTGGAAGCACCCGCTATCTGATCTGGCGGCCAAATGTATGTCCCCCATCGGGGCGGCCTTTACATTTCTGGCGCTCTTTACCGGGTCTTTCTGGGGCAAGCCCATGTGGGGCACCTGGTGGGTGTGGGATGCACGCCTGACGTCCGAGCTTTTGCTGCTGTTTTTGTTTATGGGTCATATGGCATTACTGAATGCCTTTGACGATCCGGCACGCGGCACCAAATCAGCCAGTATCCTGTGTATCGTGGGTGTGATCAACGTGCCAATTATCAAGTTTTCTGTGGATTGGTGGAACACGTTGCACCAGCCGGCTTCTGTTGTGAAGTCCGGCGGGCCGGCCATCCATCCCGATATGTTGCTGCCGCTGGGCCTGATGTGGTTCTGCTTCTTGGGCTATTTCACACTTGTGCTATTTATCCGCATGCGCAGCGAAATCATAGCCTCCAAAGTGCGCGCACTGCGTCTGCGCCAGGTTCATGGGTAAGGGGAGATCGAAGAGATGAATGAATTTTTCGAAATGGGTGGTCACGGCATTTACATCTGGCCTTGTTACGGTCTCGCTGCTGCTTTGCTGATCGCCCTTTTGGTCGCCAGCATCCAGAGCCTGTCAAAAAGTAAAAAAGATCTCTCCATGATGGAGCAGCTTTCAAATCAGGAAAGTGAAGTCTGATGAAAAGAAAAACACGTCGCCTCTATATGGTATTGGTTGGCCTGTGCGCGTTGGGCGCTGTGGCTGCCATCGTTCTTGCTGCGCTTGAAGATGATATCGTTTTCTTCTTCAGCCCGACAGAAATCATGGAAAAAGATAAAATCCGCCCCGATCAGCGTATCCGCATCGGTGGTCTGGTTGAGGCCGGATCGGTGGAAAAGGCTGCTGATGGCGTGACCAACCTGTTTGCGGTGACTGACATGGCCCACACCATTCAGGTGGAATATAAGGGCATCCTGCCGGACCTGTTCCGCGAAGGTCAGGGTGTTGTGACGGAAGGCTATTTCAAAGGAAAAACTCTGATTGCTGATGAAGTGCTGGCGAAACACGATGAAAACTACATGCCGCCGGAAGTGGCTGATGCATTGAAAAAATCCGGTGCCTGGAAAGAGGGTGAACCTTTGAGCGAAGCACTGAAAAACGGTCACGTTCCAGATTACGAGCCCGAAGAATCAAAAGCGAAAGATTATTGATATGTATGCAGAAATAGGACATTTCGCCCTGGTTCTTGCGCTGTTTGTCGCGATTGTTCAAGGTGTGGTGCCGCTTGTGGCCTCCCCCATGAACAATCGTCGCTGGATGGATATCGCCGGGCCAGCCTCCATTGCACAATTTGTTTTGGTCTGTGTGTCGTTCGGCGCATTGACTTATTCGTTTGTCGTTTCTGACTTTTCCGTTTTGAACGTTGCTGCAAACTCTCACACCGACAAACCTATGCTGTACAAGGTATCTGGTGTGTGGGGGAACCACGAAGGCTCCATGCTGTTGTGGGTGGTTATTCTGGCGACATTCGGCTGTGCGGTTCAAGTCTTTGGCCGCAACCTGCCATCGGGTTTGAAAAACCGCACATTGGCGATCCAGTCGTTGATTACCGTTGGATTTTTGATGTTTATCCTGTTCACATCCAATCCGTTTGAACGTTTGATCAATGTGCCCGCCAACGGCAACAGCCTGAACCCGCTTCTGCAGGACCCCGGTCTGGCGTTTCACCCACCGTTCCTGTATCTCGGCTATGTAGGCTTTTCTATTGCGTACAGCTTTGCTATGGCAGCGTTGATTGAAGGCCGTGTGGATGCAAGCTGGGCACGCTGGGTGCGCCCCTGGACATTGGCGGCCTGGGTTTTCCTGACCATCGGGATCGCCCTTGGTTCCTGGTGGGCATACTATGAACTTGGCTGGGGTGGCTGGTGGTTCTGGGACCCGGTTGAAAACGCGTCCTTCATGCCATGGCTTGCAGGTACAGCTCTGTTACACTCCGCCATTGTTGTTGAAAAACGTGGTGCGTTGAAAAACTGGACCATTTTCCTTGCGATCATTGCCTTTGGTTTGTCTCTGATGGGGACTTTCCTTGTGCGTTCCGGTGTTCTGACCTCGGTTCATGCGTTCGCAACCGATCCGGAACGCGGGATTTTCATTCTGATCCTGCTTTGTATCGCCATTGGTGGTTCCTTCGCCCTTTATGCGGTGCGTGGTCCTAGCCTGTCTGGCGGTGGATTGTTTAAGCCGATTTCACGCGAAGGTTCCCTGTTGTTCAACAACTGGATTCTGACAACGGCCACAGGTGTGGTGTTGCTTGGCACCCTCTATCCACTGTTTATTGATGCGATTGGTGCAGGTAAGGTTTCTGTAGGCGCGCCATTTTATAACCGTGTCTTCATTCCGATCATGACGCCACTGGTTATCCTGATGGCCCTTGGTCCGCTCATGTCCTGGAAACGCACAGATGCCATGGGTATCCTGAAACGACTTTATATCGTCTATGGCGCAACGCTGGTGGCGGTTGTTCTGACCTTTATCCTTAAAGGGGAAGAAGGCTGGGGTGGTTACCTTGGCATGGGGTTGGCAACTTGGCTGGCAACAGGTGTTCTTTGGGATGTGGCAGAACGCGTCAAGCTGGGTCGTATCCCGTTTGGTGACAGTGTTAAACGTCTGATGCGTCAACCACGCGCCACCTGGGGCATGACCATTGCCCATATGGGGCTTGCGATTACCATTGCCGGGATGACTGGGGCTGGCAATTGGAAAGTGGAAAGTATCCAGGTCATGAACTTTGGCGATAAGCTGGATGTGGCTGGATATACTTACACCTTCGAAGGCGTGCGTGATATCCGTGGTCCAAACTATGAAGCGTTGGAAGGCACCTTTACGGTCCATAAGGATGATGAATATATCACCACGCTGCTGTCTGAAAATCGTCACTATGACACGGGCGGCATGCCAACGACGGAAGCGGCGATTTACACCATGTTCTTGGGCGATCTTTATGCGGTTGTAGGCGATAAATCCGGCGACGGATACGTCACACGTCTTTACTGGAACCCGCTTGTTGCCTGGCTTTGGGGTGGCACAGGTCTGCTGGCCCTAGGTGGTCTGGTTAGTCTGACAGACCGTCGTCACCGTGTTGGTGCCCCAAAAAAGGCCATGAAAAAAGCGCCTTTACCTGAAGGAGCAAAAGCATGAGTTCACGTATCTTTTTCTTGATCCCGCTGATCCTGTTTGGGGTGCTGGCGGTCTATTTTGCGGTTGGTCTGACGAAAGACCCTTCCAAGCTGGACTCCACTGTCTTGATCAATCAGCCGATGGGTGAGTTTAATCTGATCCCGGTTAAAGGGCGCACGGAAGGGCTGACGACGGCTGATGTTAAAGGCAAAGTGTCGTTGGTGAACTTTTTTGGTTCCTGGTGTGTGGCCTGTCTGCAGGAACATCCGTTCTTGAAGAAACTTCAGGCCAACAAGGTCATTGATATCTATGGCGTCGATTTTAACGAACAGCATCCGGATGATGTGGTGCGTTGGCTTGCGCGTCATGGTGATCCTTACACCAAGATCGGTGTGGATGTGACAGGCGAAACTGTCATCGACTGGTCCATTGCCAAAGCGCCTGAGACCTACGTTGTCGATAAGCAGGGTATCATCCGATACAAGCACCTGGGTCCCTTGAGCGCAAGTGCGTGGGATCAGAAAATCTGGCCGCTGATTGTGGAGCTGAGAAAAGAATGAAACAGCTGATGCTTTTTATCGCTGCTGCGATGATTTACAGCAGCCCGGTTCTGGCGGTTGAACCAGACGAAGTGATGGATGATCCGACCCTTGAAGCCCGTGCGCGCGAAGTGTCCAAAGATTTGCGCTGCGTGGTTTGTCAAAACCAGTCTATTGATGATTCAAATTCCCAGCTTGCAAAATCCATGCGGATTCTGGTTCGAAAACGCATTGCCGAAGGGGCGACAAATCAGGAAGTGAAAGACTATCTGGTGTCGCGTTACGGTGATTTCGTTCTGTTGAAACCGCCTGTCAAAACCAAGACCATGATTCTTTGGTTTGGCCCGGCGATCATGATCCTGATCGGGCTTGCGGGGATTACATTCTATTATCGCCGTCGGTCTAAAGAAACAGTGGAAACAACGGGTGCCGCCCCTTTAAGTGCTGATGAAAAGGCGCGCCTTGAAGCCTTGTTGAAAGAAGAAGGAAGTCAGTCATGAGCTTTTGGATTGCAGTTGTCCTGCTAAGCGCCGTTACCCTTTTTCTTTTGGCCGCCCCCCTTTGGCGCAAAAGGGAAGAAGAAGCTGATCGGGCTGATTTTGAACTCAATGTCTTTAAGGACCAGTTGAAAGAATTGGACCGTGACCTTGAACGCAACCTGATCAGCGAAGAAGAAGCCGAAACGGCTCGTATTGAAATTCAGCGTCATCTTTTGGCGGCGGATGACAAACGTAAAAAACATGCAGCAAATGGTGCAGGCGTTGGTGCAAAAAGCCTCGCTGTTTATGGAGGGATCGCGATTGCGGTTATCGGCGGGTCTTTCCTGCTTTATGGCAAGTTGGGCATGCCCGGTTATGGTGACGTGCCTTATGCGTCGCGCGATATCCAGCGTGAACATCAAGTCGCAAGCGGCAGTGAAGATGGCATGGCCAGCGAAATTGCGGCTCTTAAAAAACATCTGGAAAATGAGCCCAAGGATGTGGAAGCCTGGCTTCTGCTGGGTCGCACGATGCGCACTGTAGGCCGTAAGGACGAAGCTATGGATGCTTTCCGCGGCGCCGTTCAGGCGTCTGGTCGTCACCCGGCGGTTCTGGCCGATTATGCCGAAGCACGTATCTACGCTGACGAAGGTGTCGTGAAGAAAGAAACCATTGGGGCGCTGATGGAATCGCTGCAGGGGGACCCAACCCAGATGAAAGCGCGTTTCTATCTGGGCTATGCCAAGGCCCGTGTGGAAGATTTTGAAGGCGCGATCCAAACCTGGATTGATTTGATCGCCATGGCCCCGCCGGAAGCCCCTTGGCTGAAACAGGTGCATGAACAGATCAAGCTGGCAGCTCAAGCTGGCGAGTTGGATGTGGCTGATTTCAAACCAAGTGCGTCGGCTGAAAATCTGGCCAAGCAGCTTGCGCTGGAATGGGAACAGGAGAAAAAGGCACTGGTGGCCGAAGCAGAAGCGGGCCCAACCCGTGAACAGATGAAACAAGCCCAGGATATGACGGACGAAGAACGCGCCGACATGATCCGCGGTATGGTGGATCGCCTGGCGGATCGTCTGAAAGAAGAGCCGAACGATATCGAAGGCTGGAAACGTCTGGCGAATGCCTATCAGGTGCTGGGTGAGAAGAAACTCGCTATTGAAGCGCGTAACAAGGTCAAGGAACTCAGCGGCGGTTGATGTTCTGATGTGACACATGAAAAAGGGACCTTGTTTTCAAGGTCCCTTTTTTTGTTTTAAGCCACCAAACTCTTCTCAATGGCAGCCCGATCAAGGCCATGTTTGCCGATGATCACCAACTGTGAAGATCGTGTCTCATCCACATTCCATGGACGATCAAAATAGCGTTGGAAGCGTGGGCCGACGCCCTGGACAACGTGCCGCAAGGGTTTACCTGGCACATCCAGGAAGCCTTTGACGCGCAGGATATCATGGGCATTAACCACATCTAACAATTTGGCTTCCAGACCTTCCGGGTCGGCAACGGGCCCTAAGGTGACACAGAAGCTTTCAAATTCATCATGGCTGTGGTCGTGGTGATGATGATGGTGGTCGTGATCATGGTCATGGTCATGGTGATGATCGTCATGCCCATGTTCATGATGGGATTGACGTTCTGCCAGATCATCTTCAGCCGCTGCATCCAGACCCAAAAGGATAGCTGGATCAACGCGGCCGAAATCGGTTTGAATGAATTTCACATGGTCACGCACGCGTGCAGCCAAGTCCGCATTGATTTCTTTCAAACGGTCTTCTTCGACCAGGTCAGATTTGTTCAAAAGCACCATGTCTGCACAAAGCAGCTGATCTTCAAACAGTTCTTCCAGCGGGTTGTCGTGATCAAGGTTTTCATCTGCTTCGCGCACCTTCTGGATACTGGCTTCATCATCGGCAAAGCGACCGAGATCAACCGCATGGGTATCGACAACGGTGACGACACCATCAACGGTTACGCGGGTCTTGATTTCCGGCCAGTTGAAAGCTTTGACCAGTGGTTTGGGCAGGGCCAGACCAGAGGTTTCAATCACGATGTGATCCGGTGGTGTTTCACGTTCCAGCAATGCTTCCATGGTCGGCAGGAATTCGTCAGCAACGGTGCAGCAGATACAGCCATTGGCAAGTTCGATCACATTGTCTGCACCATTTTCATCTTCGCAGCCTTCGATGCCACAGCCTTTGACCATTTCGCGGTCCACACCCAGATCACCGAATTCATTGATGACCAGTGCGATGCGTTTGCCTTTTGCATTTTCAAGCATATGGCGCACAAGGGTGGTTTTGCCGGCACCTAAGAAGCCGGTAATCACGGTAGCTGGAATTTTCATGGTGTTTCTAAACTCTACTTTTATTCTTTCAGGGTGAGGGGAAGTCCTGCGGCAATGAATACCACATGATCGGCCACTTGGGCTACTGCCTGATTGACCCGTCCGGCATGATCGCGAAATTTTCTGGCAAGCGCGTTATCCGGCACGATCCCCAGACCGACCTCGTTGGAAACCAGCACGATATCGCTTTTTGCTGCAGCCAATGCTGCGCACAATTTTTCTGTTTCCAGATCAATATCGCATTCTTCCTCCATCAGGTTGGACAGCCAAAGGGTCAGGCAGTCCACTAACATGGGTTTGTCACTGTCAGCAATCAAGCCCGTGATATGAACCGGTTCTTCAATGGTGGCCCACAGATGATTGCGCCGATCCTGATGGGTCTGGACGCGCTCTGCCATTTCCGCATCCCACACGCGTGAGGTGGCAAGATAAGTACCGCCGCCCATCTCTTCGACAATCTTTTCCGCAAAGGCGGATTTACCGGACCGGGCCCCGCCGAGAACGAGTGTTATTTTTGCCATTACTCTTATCTATCTACAGCTAAATTTATTTTTTTCAGTATCATAGTACCCTATAAAATTCATCGTGTTTTTACCGGATTTAATATTGTAGAGAATTTTCTTTTTTCCTTCCCACAATATTTCTATGTCATAGATTGATACGTAATAGCTTGGGTTAATTGGCCCGGCATAGATAGAATAATGAGATCGATAATTTGCAAATTGGCAATTTTCTCGGATAAGCTTTCGATATAATTCGGCTTCTTCTGTATGCAATCCCCGACTACAGCCGGATAACATTAGTATGGAAGCTAAAAGGATAAGTGGGAGAGGTTTCCAACGCATTTTACCCAATCCTCACTGCGTCGAAATAAAAACTGGGATTAAGATATTCGGCCTGGGCATCGATCAGGCGAAGTTCATCACTGTCGTGACGGGCCGTGTCGTCGATGATGCCATAAAGGGTTGAGGTCGCAAGCTCCAATGCCTGTTTTGCTGTTTCGCCGCGCAAGGTGTGGGCCAGGAACAGGGCGGCAAAGGTGTCCCCTGTGCCTTTGGCGCGCAGTGGAACTTGTGGGACGGTGACCCGCCAGGCACCCTCATCGCTGACGATCACGTTGGAAAGGGTGGGTTTATTGCCCTGGCGTCCTTTCAAGGAAGTCACCAGAATAGTCTTTGGCCCGCGTGCGCGTAATTGATCTGCGGCAAAAAGCGTATCGGTCAATGTTTCCTGCGCACGGCCTGTAAGATATGCCAACTCAAACATATTGGGGGCGAGGATATCGGCGTGGCTGATCAGTTCATCGCGTACGAATTCGGCAATGGCATTTTCCACATAAATCTGGCGCGTGATGTCCCCGATGACCGGGTCACACATGTAAAGGGTGTCTTGGTTGATACCTTTGATGCGTTCCACCGATTCGACGACAAATTCACCTGTTGCCAGTGATCCGAGGTAACCAGACAGTACTGCATCGCAATGGGCGAAGTGATCCAGCTGGTCAATCCCGTCCACCATGCCGCGCATGGTATCAATCGGGACAGGCGCACCGTCATGCGAATTATAGCCCGGATGATTGGAAAACAGCACGGTTGGTACGCCCCAAACTTCGAATCCAAGGCGCTGCATCGGGAAAACGGCTGCTGAATTCCCCACATGACCAACGGCCACGGAGGATTGAATCGATAGAATACTCATGGGTTTGGTTTATACCCCATGATACGGGCTTGCCAATGAGAAACTTTTGTTTATATTTCTTCGCAATTGCGAAATAAATGAAATTGCATAAATTAAAGGAAGTAGTCCAATGGCAGCAACAGCACGTCCACGTCGCAGTGTACTTTATATGCCGGGTTCCAATGCCCGCGCTCTTGAAAAAGGTCGCACCCTTCCGGCTGACGGTTTGATCCTCGATCTCGAAGATGCCGTCGCCCCTGATGCCAAAGAAGTGGCGCGTCAGCAAATTTGTGATGCGGTGAAGGAAGGCGGTTATGGCATGCGCGAAATCCTCGTGCGTACCAACGGTCTGAACACACCTTGGGGGTATGACGATATTGTAGCTGCCAGCACGTGCGGTGCTGATGCGATCCTGCTGCCAAAAGTGGAAAGCGCAGACACCGTTCGCCAAGTCGAAGCTATTATGGATGCAGCAGGCGCGCCTGCGGACATGAAAATCTGGTGTATGATGGAAACCCCACGCGGCATGCTGCATGCAGAAGAAATCGCAGACAGCACAGACCGTATGGGTGGTTTTGTGATGGGGACGTCTGATCTGGCGAAAGAACTGCGCTGCGCCCACACTATGATGCGCCTGCCGTTCATGATGTCTTTGAACGTATGTATCCTGGCAGCACGCGCGGCCAACATCGCCATTCTGGATGGTGTCTATCTGGACCTGTCTGATGACGAAGGTTTTGCAGACCATTGCCAGCAGGGTTTCGAGTTGGGCTTTGACGGCAAAACCCTGATCCACCCGAAAACTGTGGGCAAAGCCAACGAAATTTTTGGCCCTTCTGAAAAAGAAGTCGAATGGTCCAAGAAAATCATCGCTGCCCACGCAGAAGCAGAAGCCGAAGGCAAAGGTGTTGTGGTTGTCGATGGCAAGCTGATCGAAAACCTGCATGTGGTAACGGCCAAACAAGTTGTCGCCCAAGCCGAAGCCATCGCTACAATGGAAGCGGAAGGCTAAATTCCGCTCCTGTCATTCCTCGCGTAGGGATGACGAAAATAAAAAGGTCCTTTGTGTGAAACAGAGGGCCTTTTTCTATGTCTTTGTTGTTGTCATCCTCGCGAAAGCGGGGACCCAGTCTTCGGGCTCTCTGGGTTCCCGCTTTCGCGGGAATGACAGTAAAGAGAGCAACCAAAAGAAAAGCCCCCTTCCCGTTGCCAGGAAGAGGGCTTGTTCAATTCTTGTACTGGTTCTTCGGGTCAAGCCCGAAGACGACCTGGAGGTCGCTTAGTACATGTGCTGACCACCGTTGATGGACAGAGTTGCACCGGTTACGAAGTCACCTTCGTCAGCAACCAGGAACAACACGCCACGTGCGATGTCGTCTGCACGACCAAGACGACCCATCGGGATCTTGGCGATGATTTTTTCCAGAACTGCAGGCGGAACAGCGCGAACCATGTCAGTATCAACATAACCTGGTGCAATCGCGTTCACGGTGATGCCTTTGCCCGCGCCTTCTTGTGCCAGTGCTTTTGTGAAACCGTGGATACCGGATTTCGCAGCTGCATAGTTTACCTGACCGTACTGACCAGCCTGACCGTTGATGGAGCCGATGTTGACGATACGACCGAAACCGTTGGCACGCATGCCGTCGATAACGCCGCGACACAGGTTGAAGCAAGAGCTCAGGTTTGTGGCGATAACGGCATCCCAGTTGTCCGCAGACATACGGTGCAGCGTGCCGTCACGTGTGATACCCGCGTTGTTCACGAGGATTTCAACAGCGCCCAGTTCTTCTTCGATTTTCTTCAGCATGTCCTGACAAGCGTCAAAATCACTTACGTCACATTTGTAAGAGTTGATACCAGTTTCTTCAGTGAATTTCTTAGCTGCTTCTTCATTGCCACCAAAGTTTGCCGCAACAGTATAGCCTGCTTCTTTCAGACGTTCTGAAATCGCACGACCAATACCACGCGTTCCCCCAGTTACAAGTGCTACACGACCCATTTGATTCTTCCTTTTATTAATATTCTAACAATGTGTTGGACGATCTTCGCAAGTGATTCGAAGAATCGCATTGTGGCGAAACCAATGATAAGAATCCACCACAAAATTTGAAATAAAATAACTTTATTTCACCCGATGAGAAAACCAGCCTTCCAAGTCTCCAAAAAGGTGGTTTTTCAAAAGCTTAAACAGGGCCGTTTAGCGATAAACGACCCTGTCCAATGCAGTGATTAGTCACGTTCCACACAAAGTGCAACGCCCTGACCGCCACCGATACACAACGTAGCAACGCCTTTTTTGGAATCGCGACGTTTCATTTCGTGCAGCAGCGTAACGAGAACGCGGTTACCGGAAGCACCGATCGGGTGACCGATCGCAATAGCGCCACCGTTTACGTTTACTTTGTCAGTGTCCCAACCCAGTTCTTTGTTTACAGAGATGGCCTGTGCAGCAAAAGCTTCATTGGCTTCAACCAGATCAACATCAGCGATGTCCCAACCAGCTTTATCCAGAGCTTTCTTAACAGCAGGAACAGGACCTGTACCCATGATCTTTGGATCAACACCGTGTGTGGACCAGGCTTTAACAGTAGCCAGTGGTGTCAGGCCACGTTTTTCAGCTTCTTCTTTAGACATCAGAACAACAACAGATGCACCGTCGTTGATGCCAGATGCGTTACCAGCTGTTACAGAACCGTCTTTAGAGAAAGCAGGGCGCAGTTTCGCCAGACCTTCAGCAGTTACGCCGTCTTTGATGAATTCGTCTGTATCAACAACAGTCTCGCCTTTGCGAGTCTTGATTGTTACAGGGGCGATTTCTTCAGCGAATTTGCCTGCGTTACGGGCAGCTTCTGCTTTGTTTTGAGAAGCTGCAGCAAAAGCGTCTTGCTCTTCACGGGAAATGTCATATTTGTCTGCGATATTTTGCGCAGTTGTGCCCATGTGGTAGTCATTGAACGCACACCACAGGCCATCAACGATCATGGTGTCTTCCATTTTGGAAGGACCCATTTTTGTGCCGCTGCGCAGGTGCATGGCATGCTTGGAAGCAGACATGTTTTCCTGACCACCAGCGATAACAACGTCCGCATCACCCAGCAGGATGGACTGCATGCCCATGCCAACAGCGCGAAGACCAGAACCACAAACCTGGTTGATTGTCATTGCTGTAGATTCTTCCGGGCAACCTGCCAGAATAGCAGCCTGACGTGCAGGGTTTTGACCGCCGCCAGCAGTCAGAACCTGACCCATAAACACTTCTTGTACGTCTGCAGCAGGTACGCCAGCACGTTCCAATGCGGCTTTGATTGCAGTTGCACCCAGTTCTGGTGCAGGAACAGAAGCCAAGCTTCCGCTAAAGTTACCGACCGCTGTACGTGCAGCACCGACAATGACGACTTCAGTCATAATTGAACGTCTCCTAGATATAAATTTTTGTCCCCAAAAAGGCGGAACTCAAATAAGCCGCCTTTTAAGCATCACATAGCCTATAGAAGCATAGCGCGTGGTCAAGTAATGATTGTGCATGCCAGAAGTTGGATTTTAGAATATCTCAAAAATCTTGGGATAACAGCCACTTAGAAAGGGGGTGGTAGAGCGAGCCTAGAGCCTTTCTACCCGTGACCATACCGATATGACCGGCCTGAACTTTCTCGGTTCGTGCATTTGGTATCAGGTTACCCAACGCATGGGCGGATTCTGGCGCAACGATTCGGTCCTGTTCCGGCACAAAGACAAGGCTGGGACAGGTGATGTCACTTGGGTCAATTCGATGGCCGTCCATTTCCCATCTGCCTGTACCCGGCAGATTTTCGATATACCAGTCAAACAGACATTCCTCAGCGACCGGACCGCTTAAGGGGACTGCATCGTTTAACCAATCTTCCATGGCGACAAATTTTTTGGCCTCAGCACTGTCTGTGTCCAGAAGCGAGAAATTTTCGAACTTGCGTAAAATACTGTAAGGGTCGATGGCAGCAAAAAGAGACTGGATCACATCAATGGGCAGTTCGCCTGTCATTTTGATGGTGGATTCCAACTGTTGACGATTGGTTTTGATCAGCCGTTCATGATCCCCGCTGCCGCCGTGAAAATCCCAGGGCGTTGCCATCAGGATCAGGCCCGCGACTTTTTCAGGTTCCATGATGCTGAGCGCGGTGGTTAGAACCCCACCCATGCAATAGCCGACCAGACAGACCGGGCGACCTGTGATGCGGATGACTTCATTGACGCATCGGTTTAGACGACCGAGGATATAATCTTCTAGCCCCATCTTTTTTTCAGCAATTCCGACATCGCCCCATTCAAGCAAGAAGCTGCGAATACCACTTTCAGCCATGCTGCGCATGAAGCTGCGTTCTTTATTGAGGTCGAGGATATAGGCCTTATTAATAAGCGATGGCACGGCCAGCATGACGGGGCCATCATCTGGGCCACCATAATCCAGAAGGTTTGATCCGCCTTCAGACCAGGTGGCAGGCGGGTTGGTGACGTCGCGCTGATAGGGATGGGCATGATAGGCCTTTACCCCATTCACAAAGGCAAGGCCGCGCGTGTAGGCTTCGGCATCAATAGCCGCAGCAAAGGTCTTTTCCGGGATCTGATTGACGCGCTCTTGAAGGGCGTCCGCTTCAGGATTTAAGCTGGGATTCCAGGATACGGACCCGTTCCTCAAGTGTGGCAATGCGTTTTTCAAGCTCAGCCACGTTGTTGTCAGGGTTGTGAGATGCAGCGGCAGCGGCCGGGGGCCAGAACGGGTTGTTGGGTTGTTGTCCTGTTGCATTTTCAATCTGTGCCTTCCACGTTTCTGCCCATGTTGTCATCCAGTTCTGAATTTTTTCCGGGCTGTCGAACCCTTTCATCATTTCGCCCATTTGCTGATTCAGGGCGTCTGATGTTTTCATTGCATCTTCCACGGCACGCTCTGTAGCCTGTGACTTCATTTGTTTTTGCCACATCTCCATATATTGCGTTGCCATATTATGAAGGTCATTTTTAGGATCGGTCATGATTTTTCCGTTTCGCAGCATTTGCTCGTGACCAGAACATATCATAGCCGATACAAATAGGTAAATGATAAGGGTGAAACAAAATTATTTTGCATTTAGTGCAATGCAACACTTTTGTGCGCAGCAATTTCGCGCTATTGTATGTCCGGGGAGAGCTCTTATATATAAGAGAGCTTGGGAATTTCGAAATTTAAGAAGAAATATTATGGCTGTACAAAACGAAGATAAAGACGCTCCGATCACGATTAAGAAATATGCGAACCGTCGTCTCTATAATACGGCGACCAGCAGCTACGTGACATTGGACCACTTGTCCCAGATGGTAAAGGACGGCACCCAGTTTGCGGTGTTTGATGCCAAAAGCGGGGAAGAGATTACACGTTCCGTTCTGACACAGATTATTGTGGAAGAAGAAGCCAAAGGGCAAAACCTTCTGCCGGTCAGCTTTTTGCGTCACCTCATCAGCTTTTATGGCGACAGTCTGCAAGGCCTGGTGCCTAGCTATCTGGAACAGTCCATGCAATCTTTTGCCACCAATCAGGAAAAGATGCGCGACTATATGAAAGAGACCATGGGCGGTCTTAATCCATTTGGCAGCTTTGAAGAAGTGAACAAGCAGAATATGGCGATGTTTGAAAATGCCATGCGCATGTTCACACCAAACTTCTACAGCGAAGGCGAAGAACAGCAGAAAGAGCAGGAAAAATCTGCGGTGGCAAAAGAACAGGAAAAAGCCGTGGACGATCTGGAAGCCATGAAAAACCAGCTGGAAGCCATGCAGGAACAACTGAGCAAGATGTCAGATAAATAGGTTTCCTTCTGATACAGAGATTTGAAAAGGCAGAGGTCCCAGACGGGGTCTCTGCTTTTTTATGGATTGATAAAATTTTATTGAAATTTTGAGCTATTGTGCTGACAAAAAGGTCGATTTGGACTATGCTGATTTACGTTTAAATCTTGTGTAATTGAGTATCCCACGTGGCCTTATCCGTTGATGCAAAAGTCTATGGACCCTTAGCTGTCCCTAAGACTCCCGCGCCTCGCACGCCGTCTCGGCCAGCGAGTGCTGAGGGGGAATCGACGCAGCGTGCCGCCCAGGCTTTTGTGGAAACATTGCCGCCGGAGGTGCGCGAACGACTGGCCCAGGCCGGACGTGATGGTCAAAAACGTGATCAGTTTGATAATGCCCAAGGATCAAGTGATGACCTATTGTCACGCAATGTGGATTCTGACACAGGATTTGATCGCCCTGCCTTTAATCCCAATGCTGCAGATCAGGAACCTGTTTATACAGCACCCATTCTGACCCCGGCGGCGACACTTTTGCAGGCGCAGCTTTCTGATCAGGAATATGCAGGATCAGATGCAGGCTTGACGTCCCAGCAATATGAAGCTTATCATGACGCTTATTTATCTGCCGGTGCACAACCGGGAGGGCGTGCTTCTGCCCTGGAAGCAGCGTTAGTTCGCGAGGAACAGGCGCAGAAAACCTTGATTGTGCCGCCGGTTTTGACCCAAGTGAACTTTGTCGCCTAAAGTCTAAGCTCTTGAAATATTTTGTAACAAACTTTGTCTAATACTTTTAGTATATCTCATGGTATTAGGTAAAATCCTACAGGGTTGGCGATTTTTGCTCACTTTATCTGGAAAATTTATTGAAATATTTTGAAATATATTGTTGCAAGCATGTTCCAATGGTTGTAATCATGGATAGATAAATAAATCTGTGTAGAAAAGCTCAGGTTGGACTTGTTAGGAGAAAGCTGATGTCGAACGATGCAAAAGTTGCAAACCGCGCAACAGATACGGACCGCCATGTAGGTGCACGTATTCGTGAGCGTCGGATCATGCTGGGGCTAAGCCAACAGCAAATGGCCGATATGATCGGGGTGACCTATCAACAAGCCCATAAGTATGAGCGTGGCATCAACCGTATTTCTGCTGGACGCCTTTATGAAATTGCACAAGTCCTGAAAGTGGCTGTGGGCTATTTCTATGAAGGTCTGGATGAACAGGACGATACAGAAATTGAATTGACGGAACGTCAGCGCATGTGCCTGGAACTGGCACGCAATTTCTCTCATATCGATAATGACCGTCATCAGGATGCGTTAAGCCAGCTCGCGCGGGCTCTGGCGTCAGAATCGAATTAATCGCTGTCGCATAAAAGAATTCAGAAAGCCGGACGGGTCATGACCTTGTCCGGCTTTCTTTTGTTTTGTTATATGAATTTATTCTGATGTAATTGGAATATGCAGTATAAAATTATACAGATTCCAAAGAAAGGGCGGCAGAATTGACAAATGTCATGGGCCTGCCACAAAGTTTTTGGAATATATGCTGAGGTTAATAACAATATCGAAACAGGAAATGGGGAACAGATGACATCACAGACGGTTTCCATTGCCATCACCGGGGCTGGTGGGGCAGGTGTTATGACGGCGGGCCAGATGCTTCTGGATGCAGCGGCCAAGGCAGGACTTTATGGTTTGATGACCCGTTCCAGCGGGCCGCAAATTCGTGGCGGAGAAGCAGCGGCCTATATTCGCCTGTCTTCTGATCCCATTGATTGTCCCGATGACAGTTTCGACGTTCTTTTCTGTTTTGACTGGATGAATGTAGATCGTTTTGCCGCAGAACTCCCTTTGCGCAAAGACAGTGTGATCATTGGTGACTTGTCTGCCAAGAATCCACCGGAAATGATCACTGGGTCCATTGCCCGCCAGGTGATGGTGCCGTTAAGTGAAAGTGCCAAGGAGATTGAGGGCGGGCGTCCGAATATGATCGGCCTTGGTATATTGGGGGAACTGGCAGGCATCCCGATGGAGGCGCTGCAGACCATCCTTGAAAAAGTTTTGAAACGTAAAGGTCAGGTCGCGCTGGATGCCAGTATCGCAGGTGTCAAACTGGGCATGAAGGTCGCAAGTGATCTGGAAGCTGAGATCGGCATTGATCTCCATCTGGAACGCAAAAATTCCGATCTGACGCGCTGGTCCTTAACCGGAAACGAAGCGGCAGGCATGGGGGCAATCCGTGCAGGTGTGCGTTTCTGTGCGGCATACCCTATTACGCCTGCCACTGAAATTCTGGAATGGCTGGCACCGAATCTTGAAAAGGTGGGTGGCACGCTGGTGCAGGCTGAAGATGAACTGGCGTCTATTAACATGATCGTCGGTGGTTCCTTTGGCGGGGTGCCATCGATTACCGCAACGGCTGGGCCGGGCCTTGCCCTGATGACCGAAGCCTTGGGGCTGGCGGTCTCGGCTGAAATCCCGCTGGTGGTTGTGGATGTAATGCGTGGCGGACCAAGCACGGGTATTCCGACTAAATCTGAACAAAGTGATTTGAATATCGCACTTCACGGTCTGCATGGGGATGCACCACATATTGTAACAGCGGCGAATTCGATTTCAGATTGCCTGTTCACCACACAATGGAGCGTTCATCTGGCGGAAAGTCTTCAGACCGCAGCCATCGTTCTGTCCGATCAGTCTTTGGGGCAATCGCGCAGCATCATTGATAAGCCCGCCGACATGTCCTTCGTTGCTAAACGTGAGGTGGTTGAGGCAGGCGTTGAAGATTACAAACGATATGCTTTGACCGACAGCGGTGTTTCCCCTATGGCAATCCCCGGCACACCGGGCGGGGAATATGTGGCTGATGGTCTGGAAACACAGGAAAATGCACGTCCGAGTTCGTCGGCCGAAGATCATTATGCTCAGCTGGATAAGCGCCAACGCAAGCTGACTCAGTTTGATTACGGTCAGCATTGGGCGGAGATTGAAGGGGATGGCGAAGTCGCTGTCATTACCTTTGGGTCTGTCACTGGACCTGTGCGCGAAGCCATTCAGCGTTTGAAGGCGGAAGGGACAAATATCAAGCTGGTGTCTATGCGTTTGTTAAGCCCGGCTCTGCCGGATAAAATGGACGACGCCCTGGAAGGGGTTACCAAGGCATTGGTTGTGGAACAAACTCATTCCAAACAATTCTATCGTTATCTGCGCAGTGAGTTCGATCTGCCTAAAGAAACCCATGTGTTGGCGAAACCGGGGCCGCTGCCGTTCCGTCCCGCTGAAATTGCCGATCAAATCAAGGAGCTGGTCTAATGGATACTGCTGTTCAAAAAAAGCCGATGACCTTCAAGGATTATAAGTCAGATTACAAACCTGTCTGGTGTCCGGGCTGCGGTGATTTCTCGGTTCTGGCCTCCATTACCAAAGCGCTGGCGGAACTGCAAATCCCGCGTGAAGACTGTGCGGTCATCTCCGGCATTGGCTGTTCCAGCCGTATCCCGGCTTATACCAGTGTCTATGGTTTCCACGGTATTCATGGTCGTGCGTTGGCGTGTGCCACAGGTCTAAAAGTGGCCCGCCCTGATCTGACGGTGATTGCAACCGGGGGCGATGGGGATGGCTTTTCCATTGGCGGGAACCATTTCCTCCATGCGTGCCGCCGCAATGTGGATATGACCTATGTGGTGATGGACAATGAAGTCTACGGCATGACCAAAGGGCAGGCTTCCCCAACCACCGCGACTGACTGGGAAGGATCGAAACTGACGCCCCATGGCACGGGTGTTTCTCCCTTCAATCCACTTTCCGTTGCTTTGTCTGCAGGGGCAAGTTTCGTGGCGCGTGGTTTTGCAGGTGATCCGAATGGATCAGCCAAACTGATTGCCGAAGCCATGCAGCATAAGGGCTTTTCTTTCGTGCAGATCCTGAGCCCGTGCGTGACTTTCCGCCCGGAACAGACGGAATGGAAAAAGATTGTGCGCAAAGGTGAGATTGAAGGCACGAATGCTTTGGCTGAGGCTGCGGCCTTTTTGGCCACAGATGACGGGTTCAGCACCGGGGTGCTTTATGAAACCCAACGTCCGGTCTATGCCCCCGAGATGAAAGAAAGTAAAAACCTGTCTGAGATTGAAGCAAGTTTTGAACTCTAGATTTCAGTCGCACGAAATTTCAGGTCACTGTCTTATTATTATAGAGAGGCAGCGGCCTTTTTTTATGTCTTCGGTTGAGGGCGAATTTTTGCGAATCGGAATAATAAATAAGTACTCGAATACCGATTTGTTCGAATGCCCACCAAAATTTAGGGCTAAAATGGTCCTATCGGTCATACCAATAGGGTCGAAAACCTTGGAAATTAGGGTTTTTTGACGGATTTAGGTCTGATGAATTGACTTCGCGGGTCCAGAGGGATAAAACCACATTATATTCATCTATCCCTCTTTTTTCATGGTAAAGGAACGGCTCCATGACGACGGGAAATCGACCCCTTTCGCCTCATATGAAGATTTATAAGTTTCCGATGAACGGACTTATGTCAGGTGCACACCGTGTGACTGGCGTGTTACTGTCCGCCGGAACTTTCTTTTTTGCTTATTGGCTCATCGCTGCTGCTTATGGTCCGGAAAGCTATGCAACTGCCCAGGCCTTTTTTGGCTCCTGGTTTGGTCAGCTGGTTTTGCTCGGCTATACATTCTGCATGTATTATCACCTTGTAAACGGATTGCGCCACCTGCGCTGGGACACCGTTGCAGGGCTTGAAAAACAAGACCTTATTGCTTCTGGTCGTGTGGGTATTGCTGTTACGGCATTGCTGACAATCGTGACCTGGATCATTGGCTATTCAGTGTAACCCAAGGAGAACACCTTAATGAAAATGCAAAGTCATTTAGGGCGTGCGCGCAATCTTGGTGCGTCTCGCAACGGTGTTGGTCCTTGGTGGATTCAACGCCTCACATCAATTGCTCTGGTCCCACTGTCTCTGTGGATGATCTACAGCATTATCGGCCTGCTGGGTGCAGATCACGCTGCGTATCAGGCCTGGATCAGCAACGTTGGTAACACAACGCTGACCAGCATCTTTATCGTGATCCTGTTTCACCACACATCACAAGGTGTGTGTGAAGTGATCCACGATTATGTGCATGATAATGCCAAGCTTTACACCAGCATGATCCTGACAAAATTCGTCTCAGCTGTGCTGTGTGTTGCTTGTCTGATCTCCATCTTTAAAGTCGCGTTTGGAGGCTAATCAATTATGGCTCAAGCCTACGAAATTATCGACCACGAATATGACGTGGTTGTACTGGGTGCAGGGGGCGCGGGTTTGCGCGCGACACTCGGTATGGCTGCCACGGGTCTGAAGACTGCGTGTGTAACCAAAGTATTCCCAACCCGTTCTCATACGGTTGCGGCACAGGGCGGCGTTGGCGCGGCTCTCGGCAACATGGCTGAGGACAAATGGGAATGGCATATGTATGACACCGTGAAAGGTTCCGACTGGCTCGGCGACCAGGATGCGATTGAATATATGTGTCGTAACGCTATTCCGGCAGTACAGGAACTGGAACACTTTGGTGTGCCGTTCTCCCGTACAGAAGAAGGCAAGATTTACCAGCGTCCGTTTGGTGGTCATATGTCCAACTATGGTGAAGCGCCTGTGCAACGTGCATGTGCGGCTGCTGACCGTACGGGCCATGCGATCCTGCATACGCTTTACTCACAATGTCTCAAGCATGATGCGACATTCTTTGTTGAATATATCGGCATTGATCTGTTGATGGATGACGACGGTGTCTGTCGTGGTCTGATCGCCTGGGATCTGGATACAGGTAAAATCCACCGTTTCCGTGCCCACAAAGTTGTGATGGCGTCTGGCGGTTATGGTCGTGCCTGGTTCTCCTGTACATCTGCCCACACTTGTACAGGTGATGGTAACGCCATGGCGGCCCGTGCCGGCATTCCGCTGCAGGATCACGAATTTGTACAGTTCCACCCAACCGGTATTTACGGTTCTGGCTGTCTGATCACTGAAGGTGCACGTGGTGAAGGTGGTTACCTCACCAACTCTGAAGGTGAGCGTTTCATGCCGAACTACGCGCCAACTGCGAAAGATCTGGCCTCTCGTGACGTTGTGTCACGTTCCATGGCTATGGAAATTCGTGAAGGTCGCGGTGTTGGTAAAGAAAACGACCACATCTATTTGCACCTTGAACACCTTCCCAAGGAAGAACTGCTCAAGCGTCTGCCAGGTATTACAGAAACTGCAAAAATCTTTGCTGGTGTTGATGCCTCTAAAGAACCTATTCCGGTTCTGCCAACTGTTCACTACAACATGGGTGGTATTCCAACCAACTATCATGGTGAAGTGATCCGTCCGACCAAAGACGACCCGGATGCGGTTTGTGAAGGTCTTATGGCTATTGGTGAATGTGCGTCTGCTTCTGTACACGGTGCAAACCGTCTGGGTACGAACTCACTGCTGGATATCGTTGTCTTCGGTCGTGCAGCGGCTATTCGTTGTTCTGAAACAATGAAGCCGGGTGAGCCACATAAAGCCCTGTCTCAGGAACATACAGACAAAATCTTGGCACGTTTCGATGCGCTGCGTAACGCCAACGGTGAACATAAAACGGCTGACGTACGTCTGGAAATGCAAAAAGCGATGCAGGCTCACGCAGCTGTATTCCGTGAAGGTCCAAGCCTTAAAGAAGGTGTGGACAAGATCTTCAATATTGCCAAGAAGCTGGATAGCCTCAATGTTTCTGACCGTTCTATGGTCTGGAACTCTGATCTGGTGGAAACGCTGGAGCTTGAAAACTTGATGGCTTGTGCGAAAGCAACCATCGTTTCAGCTGAAGCGCGTAAGGAATCCCGTGGTGCACACGCTCACGAAGATTTCCCGAACCGTGACGATGAAGAATGGATGAAACACACACTGGCATACGTTAAAGACGACGGCTCTGTTGAACTTGACTACCGCCCTGTTCACACATGGACACTGACGGATGAAGTTGAGTACATCGAACCAAAAGAACGTGTGTACTAAGGAGAAGAGCTAATGGTTGAATTCAATCTCCCAGCGGGCTCTGATCCCGTTGAAGGTAAAACTTTCAAGGCCCCAGCTGGTGCCAAGAATGTAAAAGCGTTCAAGATCTACCGTTATGACCCGGATTCCGGCAATAACCCACAGATCGATACGTTTGAGATCGATCTTGATGACTGTGGTCCAATGATTTTGGATGCGCTGATCAAGATTAAAAACGAAATCGACGCCACGCTGACGTTCCGTCGTTCTTGTCGTGAAGGGATCTGCGGGTCCTGTGCGATGAACATTGATGGTACAAACACACTGGCGTGTCTGAAACCGATTGCGGAAGTAAAAGGCGACTGTGCGATTTACCCACTGCCACACATGCCGGTTATCAAGGATCTGGTCCCTGATTTGAACCTGCCTTATGCGCAGCTTCGTTCTGTTGAACCCTGGATGCAGGCTGATACACCAGCACCTGCCAACCAGGAACGTCTGCAGTCTATCGAAGAGCGTGAAAAGCTGGATGGCCTTTGGGAATGTATCCTGTGCTTCTCTTGCCAGACATCCTGCCCAAGCTACTGGTGGAACTCTGATCGTTACCTCGGTCCAGCTGTTCTGTTGCAAGCTTATCGCTGGATTGCTGACAGCCGTGATGAAGCAACGGGTAAACGTCTTGACTACCTGGATGATCCGTTCAAGGTTTATCGTTGCCATACTATCATGAACTGCACAAACACTTGCCCGAAAGGTCTGAACCCGGGTAAGGCGATTGCAGAAATCAAGAAAATGCAGCTGGAACGTCAATAAGACTCGACAGCATATTTTTTCAAAAAGGCCGGAGATTTTTCTCCGGCCTTTTTTGACTTTGAATACCTAAAAGAGTATCTCGCAATGCGGTATCCAATCAGTAATATGAAACGGTTCTGAGCGGGCCGATATAAGTTGTATTACCAACTGACTTATGTCAATTTGTCGAAAAAATAATGAAAATTCAAATATTTGGAATAGTTTCAAAAGAAGTGAGGGGAAAATTATGTCTTTATTCGGAAAGAGCAAACCAGCCGCAGTTCCTGAAACTGAACTGGCAAGCCATAGTGATACTACAGAGCATTGCGAACTCAGTCTGGCGCTGGCCCAGGTGGACGCCATTCTGGCGCGCGATTATGGTAACGTGCCGGAAGGTCGTGATGAACTGTCCCGTAAATTAAAGACGCTGGCCGATGAAAACAGCGCGCGTGCAGAACGCCAGTTGCTGCGTTCCGTTGGTCTGTCGATTGCGAATAATTCAACCGTGATTTCCGTTGCGAAATCTGCACGCAGCCTGAATGACCTGAATGAGATTTCGCAAGCGCTGGCCTCTGCCATGGAAGAAATGGCTTCCTCCATTCACGAAATTTCAAACACCACGCATCACAGTTCGTCCGAAGCACAACATCTGCAGGAAATTGTGCAGCAGAGCATGAATGGATCACAGGAAGCGATCCATGCGATCAATGCCATTTCTGAATCGGTTTCCCATGGGGTGGAAAAGCTGAAAGATCTGGCTGATGCTTCCACACAAATCGGTGAAGTGGTTGGGTTGATCAACAACATCGCGTCACAAACCAACCTTCTGGCGCTGAATGCCACTATCGAGGCTGCGCGCGCAGGCGAAGCCGGGAAAGGTTTCGCGGTTGTGGCGAGCGAAGTTAAAAACCTTGCGAACCAGACAGAACGTGCCACCAGCGATATCAATGACCGGATTGAACGACTGACCCACGAAATGGACGGGATCACCAAGTCCATGTCCGAAGGGGCGCAAGCTGTTGAAAATGGTCAGCAGATCATTACTTCCACCCTGAAATCCATGGAAGAGATTGATCGTGGTGTGGATCGTGTGACGTCCGATATGCAGGAAGTCGCCTCGGTTCTTGAACAACAGCAGGGCGTGACCGAACAGACCGCAGAGCATGCGGGCAATATTTCGGCGATGGCGGAACAGAATGTGGATGCCAACACAGAAGTTCTCAATGAAATGGATGATACGGAAAAACTGATCACCGATCAGATGGATCGTCTGATGCGTCACGAATTTGCTGCACGTGACCTGATCCGCGCCAAGGCTGATCATATGATCTGGCGCAAAAAATTGGCCGATATGCTGGTGGGGCGTGCCTCGCTTGATCCGAACGAACTGGCAGATCATAAACATTGCCGTTTGGGTAAATGGTACTTCGGTGATCAGGATGCTGCTGTGAAAGCACACCCTGCCTTTGTTGCCATGAACCCGCCACATGAAAAAGTGCATGAACTGGGTATTGCCGCAGCGCGTGCCTATAGCGAACATCGACTGGATGACGCGATTTCTCTTGTGGAAGAGATCGAGGCTCCATCCATTGAAGTGCAGAAATATCTCGACGAACTGATTGCATTTGTGGGCGTGGGCGAGTAAACAGACGCCCATCTGATATTTAAAAAGAGCGCATCTGATCAGGTGCGTTCTTTTTTTATGGGTCGTTAAGAGGTCGTTTACTCCTTTCGTATAGGAATATAAAGAATGAATTCTTATGTGAAAGTCTGAACCATGTTTTTAAAACCAAAAAAAGCCGTCGTGCGCCGCAATCGCACCATCAAAGGTGACATCAAAGGCCAGGGTGAACTGGACCTGCGCGGCAAAGTTAACGGCACTATTGAAGTTGATACATTGACCATCGGTCGCAAAGGCTATGTCAAAGGTGACGTCATCGCTGATACGGTTCGTATTATGGGTTATGTCCAGGGTAATATTCAGGCCCGTCAGGTCATTGTGGAACGTGGCGCCCATGTGGTAGGTGAATTATCCTATGAACAACTTTCTGTCGCCCCGCAGGCTGACTTAAGTGCAAAACTGACACCACGTCCGTTGTTGAAACTGTTTAAAGAACGCGAACCCGTTGAAGACGTGCTCGCAAAAATCCGGGCGGTTGCTTAAAACCCACTTTGTCCTGAGTTCAGACAGAAATTGAAATGCGTCGGTCAGGTCCGACGCATTTTTTGTTGCAGGGTGGAAAAGCCCAGCAGATAGATGGTGGAAATGGCAAAGCAAATCACCGTGCCCCATAACATCCCCTGGTCTTGCAAAATCAAGGTATAGACCAGACAGAAGATACAGGTCGCGCCTAGCCCGATGGGGAAATGTTTGATGGTGGCAAGCACAGGGGCGGCCCCGTAGGTCACATGCACAATCACAATCATGGGAAAGACAGTGGCTGGAAAGCTCGCCATAACCCCCGCCATTTGTGGTCCCATCTGTTTGGCAAGCCCGGTGATGGCCAGTACCACAAAACAGGCTGAGGCTGCGCGCACAAAGGCGACACGAAAGCTGAGCTGCACGGCCTGTGTAATCTGGATCTCGGCAAATCGTTTGAAGCTGAAGATACAGAAGGTGATGACACAGGTGATGAAGATAGAGGCTGTGATCAGATCAAATTCAATGGTGCTGAGCCCGATCCCGACTGCAAAGAAAGCTGTTAGCCCCGCCAATATGGTAAGAATCCAATGGGTCTGTGGCCGGTATGACAAAACCGCCCCGTAAGTCGCAAAAATCGAGAGGTTCGCGGCCAGCCCGGCAAGTGTGTGAACCGCGCTTTCGGCTGCGAAAGCTTCGCCTTCCTGCACCCCGATAAAAATCAGTACGATGGCAACGCTTAAGGGGTACCCGCCCAGTAGTCCCGCCCAACGGGGGCTGACCCGTTCGGCAATCACAGACAGGCCAAGAACGATCGCAACGGTCACGATGATTTTAATGAAAATGAGGGTCACGGTTTTACATTTCAAGGACAACAGGGGGTCCTTTGATAAGCACATAAAACATTCTTGAAAGCAAGCCATGATTGATCTTGGACTCTGTTGCTAAACCATGCTAAACAGCGCGAAATGTTTTGAGTCTCCAAGAGGTCCAAGGTGCAATACGTATCCACACGCGGCAAGGCGCCCGCACTATCCTTTGATGATGTTCTGCTAACTGGTCTGGCCCGTGATGGGGGCCTTTATCTGCCGGAAAGCTGGCCCCAGTTCAGCGAAGATGACATTCGCGATATGCGCGGTCTGTCTTATGCTGATGTTGCCATTCGTGTGATGTACCCGTTTGTTGAAGGCTCTATCCCCAAGGATGATTTTTCTGAACTGGTGAATGACGCTTATAAAGATTTCGGTCATCCGTCTGTTGCACCACTGAAGCAACTGGATACGGACCAATGGGTGATGGAATTGTTCCATGGCCCAACCCTTGCCTTTAAAGATTATGCCTTGCAACTGCTGGGTCGTCTGTTTGACTATGTGCTGAAAAAACGTGGTGAGAAAGTCACCATCGTTGGCGCAACATCTGGCGATACAGGATCAGCTGCGATTGAAGCGTGCCGTGATCGTGAATGTATTGATATCTTCATCATGCACCCAAAAGGTCGCGTGTCTGACGTGCAGCGCCGCCAGATGACAACTGTCATGTCTGAGAACGTGCGCAATATCGCGCTTGAAGGCACCTTTGATGATTGTCAGGATGCGGTGAAGGCCATGTTTAACGACATGGATTTTCGCGACAAATATAACCTGTCTGCTGTGAATTCCATCAACTGGGCGCGCATCATGGCACAGGTGGCCTATTATTTCTGGGCGGGCGTGCAAACAGGTAGCCCGGATCGCAAAATGCGTTTTGCCGTGCCAACAGGTAATTTCGGAAACGTGTTTGCAGGCTATTGTGCCAAGAAAATGGGCCTGCCGATTGAAAGCTTTATCATCGGGTCAAACCGTAACGACATCCTGACACGCTATTTCAACACAGGCGTGATGAAGATGGAAACGGTTGAACCTAGCCTGTCGCCTTCCATGGATATTCAAATCTCGTCCAACTTTGAACGTCTGTTGGCGCAGCATTATGACAGGGATGGTTCTGCTTTGACGCAAGCGTTGGCTCAGTTCCGCGACACAGGCGAAGTGGATTTTGGCAAGGAACGCTGGCAGGCCATGTGCGAAGACTTCAAAGCACAGAAACTGGATGATGACGAAACCAAAAAAGCCATTCTTGATTTCTATCAGAATACGGGCGAACTGCTGGACCCGCACAGTGTGATCGGTTGCGCCACCGCGCGTGATGCTGAAAAATCTGATGCGGTCACCATTGCACTGGCAACGGCGCATCCGGCGAAATTCCCGGCGGCTGTTGAAGAAGCAAGCGGCGTGCATCCTGCGTTGCCGGAACGTCTGTCTGACCTGTTTGATCGTGAAGAACGTTTTGACGTGCTGCCAAATGACCTGGCAGGCATTCAGGCTTACATTGAAAAGACACTGGCTTAAATGAGCGTTCGGACCACAACGCTGGACAGCGGCCTGCGCATTGTCACAGATCATATGGCATCGGTTGAATCCGTATCGGTCGGTGCATGGGTGGAAGTTGGCGCACGTCATGAAACACCTGACGTAAACGGCATTTCCCATTTTCTGGAACATATGGCGTTCAAGGGAACGACGACCCGTTCTGCACAGGATCTGGCTGAAGAGATTGAAAATGTCGGCGGGCATATCAATGCCTATACGTCACGTGAAAATACCGCTTATTACGCCAAGGTGCTGAAAGATGATCTCGGTCTGGCGGTGGATGTAATCTCAGACATCCTGCAAAATTCCGTCATGGAAGCAGAAGAGCTGGAACGCGAACGCGGCGTCATCCTGCAGGAAATTTTGCAGGCCAATGACACGCCTGACGATATCATTTTTGATCATTTCCAGCTGGCCGCTTATCCGGATCAGGCCATTGGTCGTCCCGTGCTGGGTGAAGCGGATATCGTGAAATCATTGTCGCGCGATGTGATCATGGATTACATGCATAACAATTATGCGGCGTCCAACATGGTCGTGAGTGCCGCAGGTAATGTGAATCATGACAAGCTCGTCGCCATGGTGGCGGATAAGTTTGCGGACCTGAAACCAAGTGCCGATGTGGTTGCGGACCCAAGCCGTTATGTCGGCGGTGATTTCATCGAAACTCGCCCAAGCCTGGAACAGGTCCATGTGGTCGCAGGCTTTGATGGTGTGCGTTATGATGATCCCGGTTTTTATAGCTTAAGCGTGTTGTCCACTTTGTTTGGTGGCGGTATGTCGTCGCGCCTGTTTCAGGAAATTCGTGAAAAACGCGGGCTGGTTTATTCCATCTATAGCTTTGTTTCGGCTTATGATGACGGCGGTATGCTGGGCATTTATGCAGGTACAGGTCCAGACGATGTGGCCGAGCTTGTCCCGGTGATGGTGGATGAGATCAAAAAGGTTTGCACAGAAGTCTCAGAAGATGAAGTCAACCGTGCACGTGCCCAGTTGAAATCCAGCATCCTGATGTCTATGGAAAGCACGTCCACGCGGTGCGAACAACTGGCGCGTCAGATGATCGTCTTTAAACGCCCGGTTCCGGCCGATGAAGTTGTGGCAAAAATCGATCAGATCGATGTTGCAGCGGTGCAAAATGTTGCGCAGCAAATCTTTGCAACAAAGCCGACGCTGGCGGTGCTGGGTCCGATCACGGAACTGCCAGAGTTCAAGATTTAACGGCCAGCCAGACACCGATACTGGCAATCACCATCCCCGCAACCGCGATTAGGCCCAAAGCTTCCCCGAACAGGAAAAAGGCTTCAAGTGCGGTGACGGGGGGGACCAGGTAGAACATACTTGCAACCTTCGATGCCGCGCCCTGTTTGATCATCCACATCAACAGGCTGATGGCTCCGAACGAGGGTACAAAGATCAGCCAGAAAAGTGCAAAGATAAATTCTCCGGTCCAGTTAACCACCATCGTATCAAAGCTGAAGGCAAGCACACCGTATGCAATGGCAGCAGCGGCATACTGAATGAAAGTCCCGCTCATCAACGGCATGTCGGTGCAGTATTTTTTCTGATAGAGCGAGCTGGCGGTGATGGAGAGTACGGCAAAGATAGAACAGACAACAGCTGCCAATCCAAAGCCTTCGAACAGATCACCTGATTGCAGGTCCAGTTTTTCGCTCAGGACCAGGACAACCCCGATCAGGCCCAGAACGAGTCCGGCCCATTGCAAAGATTTGACTTTTTCACCGAGGATCGGTTGGGCGGCGAAGGCGGTCAAAAGGGGTTGCAGGCCAGCGATCAGGGCAACAAGCCCCGCAGGCATCCCCATGGCGATGGCGGTGAAAACCCCACCCAGATAACCCACATGGATCAACAAGCCGGAAAAAGCCACATGGCTGCTTAAGCGCCAGGTGCTTGGCCAGCTTTTTCTAAGCAACAGCAGGACAGCCAGCAAAATCAGGCTGGTCAGAACCATGCGGATAAACAGAAAGGTATAGGGTTCGGCATAAGGCAGGCCGAACTTTGCCCCGATGAAGCCAGTGCTCCATAAAAAAACGAAGATGACGGGGATAAATTTTGTCAAAGTTCGATATTGCCGACTTCGCGGTAAACGTTTTGCAGACAACCTGCCGCTTCCGCGTCGCCATCTTTATGGCGGTTTTCCAGAACGCGCACACAAGCCTGGGCAATTGCCTGAATTTCAACGGTATCCAGTTCGTCAAAAAAAAGCTGCGGGTTGGTTCTCAGGCCGATGATAAAGGGGTTAGACATGGGATTTACGTAATTCCTAGATGTAACATTTGCATCAATCTAAATTTTTTTATTGGAAAAAGAAAGAGGCAACTATCTCGCACTTGCACAAAGAGGGGCGCTGGCCTACCATTCAACCTCAGGATTTGGCATATGGGGGACGTTATGAGCGTTGAGATTTACACCAAAACCGATTGCATTTTTTGTCAGAAAGCAAAAGAGCTGTTTAAAGAGCAGGAAATTCCCTACACAGAAATTGATGCGAGCTCGGTCGATACGTTTCGCGAAATGCAGGAACGTTTGCCTGGCGTTGCCACCGTTCCGCAGATTATCATTGATGGGCACCATATCGGTGGATATGACGTGCTGGAAGCGCATCAGAATGCTATCTTTAAAAAGTATCAATCAAACCTGAAGCTAAAGGAAGATGCCATGCCTTTCAAAGGAAGTCAGACAGAAAAGAATGTGTTGGCCGCGTTCGTCAATGAAACGGTGGGCCGGGCGCGCTATGAAATGTTTTCAAAGAAAGCGCGTAAAGAAGGATATGTGCAGATATCCGATATCTTTCAGGAAACCGCCAATCAGGAAAAGGCGCATGCCAGCCGACTTTATAAGTTTCTGGAAGGCGGCGACGTAGAAATCACCGCAACTTTCCCGGCAGGCGGCAATGGGACGACAGAAGAAAATTTGCGTGCGGCGGCGGGTGGGGAAGCCCATGAACATGAAGATATGTACCCGGAATTTCGCCAGGTTGCGATTAAGGAAGGGTTTGATGATATCGCTGATGTTTTCGAAGCCATCATGGTCGCCGAAGTCCAGCATGGAAAACGCTTTCTGGAACTCGCAGAAAATATTAAAGAGGGTCGTGTCTTTAAACGCGATGAGCCTACCAAATGGCGCTGTCGTAACTGTGGCTTCGTTCATTCAGGGACCGATGCCCCTGATGAATGCCCGGCCTGCGCACATCCCCAAGCGCATTTTGAGGAACTGGGCGAGAACTGGTGATGTTCCCCGGCGCAGGCCGGGGTCTCTTTAATTAGGGGGAAGAGGTCCCGGCCTGAGCCGGGACACGGTGTTTGTTGGGCTTACTTCACCCCACTTACCCGTTTCACCGCATTGACAAAACGGTTTAGCGTCTGGGAGATCTCGCCGCGTTCCAGCATGATCTCGATCAGGTGGAAATGGCGGGTGTCGTTTACGGCTGTGTCCAGTGCATCCACCAGTTCTTTCTTGGTGGTGACGCGCGTGCCAATGCCGCCCATGGGCTCAGCCATTTTGGCAAAGCCCCAGTCGTCCAGATCGTGATAGTCAGGGCCAGGCTGGAAGGTGCGCAGCATTTCCCAGCTGCGGTTGTTAAACAGCAGGACGATGGGGTTCCAGCCATACTGACGACAGTTGCCCAGTTCCCACCCGGTCATTTGGAAAGCCCCATCACCGACCATAATCAAAGGACGTTTGCCCGATGTGGCCTGAATACCCAGTCCCGCAGGCACCCCCGGCCCCATGGAGGCATAATAGCCGGGTGCAATCAGCGCCGTATTTTCAATATCCATGGCGGTAAATAGACAGTCGCCCATATCAGAAGCAATGGGCATGCGGCCATGTTCAGCAAACATGTCATTGACGGCACAGGCTACATTGGTCGGTGTGATGGGGCTGTCATCCGCGATAAGTTTTTTCGGATATTCAGGGGCAGGGTACTTCTTGGCATCACCCAGGGGCTTGGCCAATTCGATCATGGCTTCGATCAAGGCTTCCAGCGGCAAATTTGGATAGTGATGATGGGCAAAACTGACTTCGCGATCAAAGGCGTGAACAACAGCGCGCATGTCGATCTCGCGCTTGGAAACACCAAAGTTGGTATCAGACAGGATCACGCCCAGCATCAACAGGCCATCGGATCGTTCCACCGTTTTGCGGATATCATCTGTGCCGGCAAGGCCCAGATAAGTGCCGATCAGGGGTGCATCTGTATTTGCCAGAATGCCACGGGCCATGAAAGAGGTGACAACCGGAACCCCGAGCATGGAGGCCAGTTCCCCCAGTTTATCTTCCAGTCCAAAGCGGCGCACTTCTACACCTGCCATGATGCAAGGGGATTTGGCGGCTTTTAGATGTTCCAGCACTTCTTCAGCACAGGCACGTGCTGCATCCATATCTTCGCAGCTGGGCTGGAAGGCGGGCACGGGGTCAACATCTTCGGCCACCATGTCGCGTGGCAGCTCAATATAGACAGGGCGAGATTGTTCGATACAGGTGTCCAGCACTTCGGCGATCAGTTTCGGAGCCGTTTTGGCATCATCCAGAATGACTTGCGCGCAAGTGATCTCTTCAAAAATCTTGAATTGGGAATCGATACGTTTGACCTGGTGGTGTAGACCAAGGCCACGCTGGCTTTCCAGTTTGCCGGGTGCACCGGAGATCACGACAAGAGGGGATTTTTCCACATAGGCCTGGGCCACCGGGTTGACCATATTTAGCGCACCTGCCCCGTAAGTCACCGCAGCGACACCAAGGCGGGAATTAAAGCGGCCTGCTGCGTCTGCTGCAAAACCAACGCCGGGTTCGTGGCTCATGGTGTAAAGGGGAAGAACTTTTGTGTCTTCCAGGATTTTGAAATAGGGAAGGGCGAAATCGCCTGGAATTCCAAAAACTTCGCGTGCGCCACGGTCTTTAAGTGCGGTGAAAAGTGCCTCTGCTAACAACATGAATAAAGCCTCGATCTATTTGTTTCATTTGAAACTATAGTATCAGAGAGTTGTTGTAATATGGGATTAAATTTTCGGACTTTCTGATAATAACCAATCACGAAATGCCTTGATTTTGAACCTTTCTATCGCATCTTCGGGGCAAACAAAGTAATAGGCGACTTGTGATTTGATGGCATGATCAAACAGACGAACGAGTCGTCCTGCGTTTAGTTCATTCTGGATCAAGGCAGACCGCCCAAGGGCGACGCCTTCCCCGGCGATACAGGATTGCATTACCATATGTGTGTGGGAAAATTTAGGCCCGCGGGTGTGGTCCACACCTTTGACACCCGCTTCTTCCAGCCAGTATTTCCAGGCAAGATGGCGTTCAGCCTCGCTGATAATGGCATAGTCATGCAAGAGCACATGCCCCTTCAGGCCATCTGTGGAGGCAAGAGAAGGGTGCTTTTCAAGATAGTAGGGGGAGCAAACGGGAAAGACGTCTTCTTCCAGAAATTTTTCCTTGTAGATATCCGGCCAGCCGCCCATTCCATAGCGAATGGTGCAGTCCACATCGTCTTGATTAAAGTCGATCACTTTGTCATCGGCAGAAATCCGAATATCAATATCGGGATATGCAGCTGAGAAATTTTGCAGACGAGGCACCAGCCAGAGCGAGGCAAAGGACGGCATGACCGAGACAGTCAGCACGCCACTGGTATCTGATTTATGAAGGGCCTGGGTGGCGCGTGCCAGCTGATCAAGTGCGTCACGCACGTCGGGAAAGTACTTTTGTCCCTCATCTGTCAGCATCAAAGCGCGGTTCAATCGCTTGAAAAGCTTTATGCCCAAGTGTTCTTCCAAAGATTTAACCTGATGGCTGACGGCAGCTTGCGTAACGAACAATTCATCTGCTGCCCGGGTGAAACTGAGGTGACGCGCGGCTGCTTCAAAGGCACGAAGGGCATTGAGTGGGGGGAGCTTGCGGGCCATTGTTTCGATACAATCCTGTTTTTCAGATTAGATTTTCTAATCTATTGTAGCAAAAAAGCTCGTTTGTAAATACTTAAAAAGACGCGTAAAACGAAACCATAAGAGGCGCGCCTCTGCTGTTTTAACTCCTAATGTGATGAGGAAATTATGTCAGTAGAGACTCTGAACAACTTTCAGCTCAACACTTGTGCAGCTGAAGAAAAAGTACAAATCCAAGCAAAAGCAGGCATTCTGGCGCTTGTGCAAACCTTTGAGACATGGGTTGAACGTTACAAAAGCCGCCGGGCTTTGGCGAAGCTGGATGACCGTCTGCTTCAGGACGTTGGTATGTCCGCAGCTGACGTTTATGCGGAAACGCAAAAGCCATTTTGGGTAAAATAAAGTAATAGGTGAACCGATGACCAATGCGGTCCTCTATATTGTGACGGTGCTGATCTGGGGATCGACCTGGTTGGCGATCAAATACCAACTTGGCACTGTCGCGGTAGAAGTTTCTATCGCTTATCGTTTCGCGCTGGCTGCGGTGATCCTGTTGCTTTACTGCATGGTGACGAAGAAATCCCTGCGCTTTGATCTGAAAACTCATTTCTGGATGGCTATGTTGGGCCTGTGTCTGTTCAGCGGGAACTATCTGTTCATGTATACCGCGACAGGTCACATTACCTCAGGCCTTGTCAGTGTGGGTTTCTGTTCTATGGTGGTGATGAATATCATCTTAAGCCGCCTGTTCTTTGGCACGGACATCAGTGCACGTGTCCTGATGGGGGCTTTCCTCGGCATGAGCGGGATTTTCATGGTCTTCTGGCCGGAAGTGAAAAATTTTGATCTGTCCGATACCGGTGTTTATGGCCTCAGCCTCGTGCTGATTGGGACGCTGTTTGCATCATGTGGCAATATGGTGTCGTCGCGCAATCAGAAAAGCGGTGTGTCGGTCATGCAGGCCAATGCCTGGGGCATGGCCTATGGGGCGGTGTTTATCGCGCTGTTTGCCCTGGCGCGCGGTCAGGAATTTACCTTTGATCCGAGCTTTGATTATATCTGGTCGCTGTTGTATCTCGCGCTCTTTGGTTCTGTCATCGCCTTTGGCAGCTATTTGACGCTGTTGGGCAATATTGGGCCGGAAAAAGCGGTTTATTCCATCGTTCTCTTCCCCTTGGTTGCCCTGACCCTATCCACCATGTTTGAAGGCTATCACTGGCCTGTAGAAGCTGTCGTTGGTGTGCCGCTGGTTTTGTGGGGGAATGTGTTGGTTCTGAGCAAGCCTGGGATGTTTCGCCGCTTTAAGGGAACGCTCGCTTATAAGCAGCCTTAAAAGCCGCCACGATTTCGGGTGGAGTGTCTTTACTGAGTGCAAAATAAAGCGGGCGTGAAATTTCTTTGAGGTGCAAAGCCGGCACGAGCGCATCAGATGGCAGGTTCAGTTTTTCCAGGCGATGGGTCATAGAATCAAGGTCGGTTGGCAACAGGTCAATTCTGTTGCTCAAGATCATGCGAATGCCTGTTTCTTCATTGGTGATGGGTGTGGTTTTGATTTGGTTTTTGCGTAGATATTCGCCTTTTACATCTTTTGCCAGAGTGGCGATCTTGTAATTACGGGCATCAGCCAATTGCGTCAGGTTGATATCATCACGTTTTTTCAAACGAAAGAGATAGACATCAAAATCAACAATTTCTCCGATCCAGTGAAACAGGTCTTCGCGTTCCGGTGTGCGTGCAACGGAAAAAAGTGCGGTGTTGGGCTGATTGGTTGCGATGGTATAGGCGCGCGCCCAAGGGTAGACTTTGATGTCGGGATAGAATTTTAATTCTGCCAGAATTTTGCGAGCCTGATTAACAGCAACACCCTGGGCACTGCCGTTTTCCAGATAGCTGTAGGGTTCATAGAAAGAGGTAATGACTTTGATTTTGGAGAAATCAGGTCCGGCCTCCACTTTTGAAAAAGTCAGGCTTGAAAGCATGAGGACAAATATAAAAAGCAGTCTCAAAGTTTCCTCGATTCTATCTATTGGTTCTACTAAAACTATAATAAGAAACCTCTAAGATAGAAAGTCAAAATAATTCAATTTACATGATGAAAAAGTAGTAGAATAGAAGGTCAAGCTAATGGACAAATCGTATTTCGCACAATTGGCACATTACAACATTTGGGCAAATAGGCGCGTCTATGATGTGGTTGCGACCATATCAGAGGAAGAGTTTAAACTGGATTGTGATGTCTTTTTCAAATCCATTTGCGGCACGTTGAACCATATCTTGGTCGGCGATATTGTTTGGTTGGCCCGTCTGGAAGGCACGCCACGTATGGATTTAAAGTTGAATGATATTCTGCATGAAGGTTTTGCCGCCCTCTGGCAGGCGCGAAAAGATCAGGATGCGAAAATCCTGTCGTTCTGTGAGGGACTGGAAGAAGCCTTTCTGGAAACGGACCTGCAGTATAAATCCATCATCAGTGGCGAATATGAAGCTCCGGTCAAGATGATCCTGGGCCATATGTTTAACCATCAGACACATCATCGCGGTCATGTCCATGCCGCGCTCACCCGCCTGAGCAAACCGACACCGGACATTGACCTGATTTATTATACCTTGGGCTGTTAATCGATTTCGATCACGATCTTGCCAGTGGATTTACGGGCCAGAAGGGCTTCGTAGGCGTCTTTCACATCATCTAGCTTGAAGGTCATGGACACATGAGGTTTCAGGCTCCCTTCCTCGATCCAGTCCATTAGTTCGGCAAAGGATGCGCGCAAGGCCTCCGGGTCCAGCTTGCGGTACGCGCCCCAGTGATAGCCGATACAAGTGATGTTCTTGACCATCATGATATTGGCGGGGATTTGAGAGATATCGCCACTGGCAAATCCAACCACCAGAATGCGCCCGTCCTGTCGGGTGCTGCGAAATGTCTCGGTAAACAAGTCACCACCGACCGGGTCATAGGCCACGTGGGCGCCAAGCCCGTCGGTCAGGTCTTTGATCTTTTCACGCACGCTGCCTTCGCGGTAATCAATCAAATGGTCTGCGCCATGTTCTTTACAGATGGCAAGCTTTTCTGCCCCGCCTGCGGTTGCAATGACGGTGGCTCCCAGTCGTTTGCCGACTTCCACCGCTGTTAAGCCCACGCCCCCTGCCGCGCCATGAACCACAAGGGTTTCACCTGCTTTTAGCTGTGCTTTGGCCGTTAAACCATGATGCGACGTTCCGTAAGCCACCGGGATGGAAGCGGCTGTGTTGAAATCAAGGTTATCAGAAATCGGATAGACATCATGGCTTGCCGCTAGTCCATATTCAGCAAACCCGCCCCAATCCAGCACGGCCATGACCCGGTCACCCACTTTGCAGGTGCTTACATCCTTGCCCACAGCTTCCACAATGCCCGCACATTCCAGACCCGGGGAAAAGGGCAGGGGTGGTTTGACCTGATATTTGCCTTTGACAATAAGGCTGTCAGCAAAGTTCAGCGCGCTTGCCTTGATGCGGATCAGCACCTGACTGTCAGACGGGGTCGGGACCTCAACATTGGTAAGGGTCAGGGATTGATAGCCATTTAACTCGGTGCACAGGGCCGCTTTCATGAAGAACTCCTTGATCAGGTTCGTTTTGCATTATATGTAGCAATCTTTCTAATTTGTAGGAAGTGATCATGCGTGGATATTTTGGAATTGGCATTCAGGGCGTCAGCAAAGCCTATAACGTCGGCAACCTGTTTCGCACGGCACATGCCTTTGGCGCGAGCTTTGTCTATACGGTCGATGCTAAATATTCCCGCAATAAATGGAACAAGACCGATACGTCCAAATCAGTGGATCACACACCGTTTTATAGTTTCCCCAGCCTGGATGAGATGATGCTGCCCCAAGGCTGTCAGTTGGTCGGTGTGGAGCTGACCGAAGATGCGATTGAACTGCCAAGCTTTCGCCATCCAACCAAAGCAGCTTATCTCTTGGGCCCGGAACGATCCAGCTTGACGCCAGCAACGATTGAGCGCTGTGATCATATCATCAAAATCCCCATGAAATTCTGCATCAATGTGGGCACGGCAGGGGCTTTGGTGATGTATGACCGTTTGCAAAGTTTGGGACGGTTTGCGGACCGTCCGGTGCGCGCAGGTGGGCCGACAGAGCCGCTGGCACCACAAGGTCATGGTGGACCGATTTTCAGAAATGGCTCACCCTTTGAAGATACCCCACCGGACGTGCCGGAAAACTGGGGGGAGTGAAGCTTACAAGCTTTCTTTGTCATCCCTGCGAAGGCAGGGATCTGATTGCGGGAAGAAAGATTCCTGCCTGTGCAGGAATGATGGGTGATTTCAGCTTTTAATTAAACAATTTATTAACTGCTTTTTGTTATGAAAAAATCATGATGAAACGAATTGCATTTTTTGGCGCGCTGTTCCTGTCTGCGCAAGCTCAGGCAGCCGGATATGAGTATTTGGGCCCCCATGGGGACTGGGATGTGTTTGCGGATAAAAAAGCAAAGGCGAGCGTGTGTTATATTGCCTCTGCCCCGACCCAAGCCAGCCATGAAAAAAAACGTGGGGAGATCTATGCACTGATCACCCGTCGCAAGGCCGAGGGTTTCAAGGATGTGGTCAGCTTTCATCAGGGCTATCCGTTGAAAGACGGCAAGGATATTGCCGTGTCCGTCGGCAAAGCAAAATTCAATCTGTTTGGATCAGGCGAAACTGCCTGGACCTATGAATCCAAAGATGATGTGCGTTTGGTCAAGATGATGAAGGCAGGCTCCACCCTGCAGGTCAAAGCCACATCGAGACGCGGCACAGATACAAGCGATACCTATTCCCTCAAAGGGATTTCAGCAGCTTACAATGCGATGAAAAAGGCCTGTTCTTAAGCCAGCTGGGTCTTATGGGTGCGGTTGACGATCCGGTTTCGGCCTTGGTTTTTTGCTTCATACATGCGGGTATCCGCGATTTTGATCAGGTCTTCCAGATTTTCTGCTTCATCGACAGAGGCCACACCCATGCTGGCGGTTACCGGATGATTGCAGGCAAAGGTCGCTTCTTTCAGGCCTTTCTGGATTTTGGTCGCCAGTGTGTAGGCCCCCTGATCATTGGTATCGCGACACATGATGATAAATTCTTCACCGCCCCAGCGGGCAACCACATCAATTTGGCGCACCACATTTTCCAGAACGTGGGAGAAGGTCTTTAGAACAGCATCACCAATGTCATGGCCTTGGGTGTCATTGATCTTCTTGAAATGATCAATATCAAGCAGAATAACGGAGAATGTAGACGGTACACGTTTGGTGCGTGCCAATTCAATATTGGCTGAATCCTGCAGGAATTGTCGGTTATAAAGCCCAGTCAGGTTATCGTGTTTTGATTCCAACATAAAACGATCCCGCTGGGCCGCTGCCTCGCGACGTTTGCGTTCTGACAGATAAACCAAAGACAGGCTAAGCGAAATGCTAAGCGGGATGAAGATACCTGCACCTGTAAAGGCAACTCCTTGTAACCATTCAGTTAAATCAACCTGAGATGCAATCAGAAGTACAGCCAGATTGGCAAAGCCGACAATAAACAAGTCAGCTTTGAATCCCGCATTATCAGTACGGCATTGGTCTTCCAACGCCTTAATTTCACGTAGTTTGGCCATGTTCTCACCCACCCATTGGCACAACGATGGCGACGGTGTTTATACATATTTGGATATGCCGTCAACTTTGGAAATATACTAAAGTATATGTACGTAGACAAGAAAATTCAATTTATGCGTGCTAGGTCTCTGATTTAAAAGGAAGAACCGGGTTCACTTAAAAAGGCAACCTCTTCATTTGTACTGGTGCGACCAAGGGTTTCGTTGCGATGGGGGAAGCGACCGAAGCGTTTTATGATCACCTGATGCTTCTTCGCAAAGTCAAGGTAACCCTCATCTCCCATGGACTCGACAAGTTTTATGCAGTCGTTCTGATCCTGCAAATCCTCACTATGTTCCAATGGCAGGTAGAGGAAAAGGCGCGCCCCGATGGGCAGGTTTTTATCAAAGCCTTTATCCAGAACATGCCGGGTGAGGGCGCGGGCCTTTTCATCACTGGCAAAGGCGCGCGCTTTTCCGCGAAACATATTGCGCGGGAATTGGTCGAGCAAAAGGGCAAGGGCGACACAGCCAAGCGGTGTTTCTTTCCAATCGTCCAATTCGCCGGCATCGGCCTTTTCAAAAAGCGGGCTGAATTCGTCTTGAATACGGCGATCAAATTCCGGGTCTTTCACCCACCACTCCTTGCGATGTGTGTTCATTTCACCCGGGGTGCTGCTTGAAAACCAGAATTCGAGAAGGCTTTTGATGTCTTGGTTCATTGAGGGCTCCTTATCTATCTGAAAAATATAAGGTGTTGGATATCGTTTGAAAAGGGTTTGACTTTTTAGGTCATGTGTCCTAATTATTATTTAGGTCAAATGTCCTAGTGTAAGGTGTCTCATGAAACAGAAAACCCGTGATCGCATAGTCGAAGTGGCTGATCAGCATTTCTATCGCGCTGGATTTTCCCAGACGTCCTTTGCCGATATCGCCGACGAACTGGGGATTTCGCGCGGGAATTTCTATCACCACTTCAAAACCAAGGATGAAATTCTTGATGCCGTGATTGAGTATCGCTTGGCAAAAACACAGAAGATGCTGGACGACTGGGAAGCAGATAATCCCGACCCGGTGGACCGTATCAGCTGCTTTATCCGCATTCTGGTGATGAATAAAAGTAAGATCGCCCTTTATGGCTGCCCGGTCGGCACCCTTTCCGGTGAACTCGCCAAACTGGATCATGAATTAAAGGATGAGGCGACCAAAATTTTCACCCTGTTTAGAAACTGGCTTGCCAGACAGTTTGCGGAGGTGGGCCGCAAGGATGCTGCCGATGACCTCGCCATGCATTTGCTCAGTCGTTCTCAGGGGGTTGCCACGTTGGCGAATGCTTTTAACGATCTGGATTTTCTGCATGCAGAAGTCGATCTGATGTTTGAATGGCTGGCTGAACAGCTCAATTGATTTTTGAAAGGTTTCTTTATGTTTATCGTATTTTTGAGATTTGCTGAAAATAAACCCAAGGCTCCACAATTTATGGAAGCCCATAAAGCCTGGATCAAACAGGGATTGGCCGACGGTGTCTTTCTAGTAGTCGGCAGTCTGCAGCCTAATGCAGGCGGGGCCATTGTTGCGAACAATGTGAGCCGTGAGGAGATTGAGCAACGTGTTCAGTTAGACCCGTTTGTTGCAGAAAAAATCGTGATGGCCGAAATTCATGAGATCACGCCCGGTCAGGCTGATGACCGTCTTGATTTCCTGCTGAGTGCTTAAGAGATGACAGTAATGACAGGCCCGGATGGACAGGTTCGTTGCGGTTGGTGCGCACAGGCCTCGGAATTTATCGCGTATCATGATGATGAATGGGGCTATCCGGTCGGTGATGACCGTCGTTTATTTGAAAAGATTTGTCTTGAAAGCTTTCAATCGGGTTTAAGTTGGCGAACGATCTTGAACAAGCGGGAAAATTTTCGTAGCGGCTTTGATCAGTTCGACTTTCACAAGGTGGCGACTTATAGCGCGGCTGATGTGGAACGGCTGATGGTGGATAAAGGTATTGTGCGCAACCGCCGTAAAATCGAAGCCGTCATTAATAACGCCAAACGCGCCATCGAAATGGTAGAAGCCGAAGGATCACTGGCTAGATTTTTCTGGAGCTTTGAGCCGGATGAGGCAACACGCCTCGCACCCCAGACACAAACAACCAGCGACGAAAGCATCGCCTGTTCAAAGGAACTAAAGAAACGCGGCTGGGCCTTTGTCGGGCCGACCACGGTCTTTGCCTTTATGCAATCCATGGGGCTGATCAATGATCATCTAGTGGATTGTGTCTCTCGCAAAAAATCAGATGAGTTGCGCAAAGCCTTTAAAAGACCTTAGAAGCAGGCGTTGACCATCTGTTTAAAAGCATCCGCGCGGTGGCTGATTTCGTGCTTTTCGCTTGGGTCCATTTCCCCAAAGGTGATGTCATAGCCATTGGGCTGGAAAGTTGGATCATAGCCAAAGCCATGTTCGCCGCGCATGGGCCAGACCATCTGTCCATCCACGCGTCCTTCAAAGACTTCTGTGTGACCGTCTGGCCAAGCCAGAGACAGGGCGCAGATGAAGGAGGCAGAACGATCAGCTTTTTGCTCAATCGTGTCGTAATCCGTGATGGCATCCTGAATCTTTTTCATCGCTGCGCCAAAGTCCTTGCGCGGACCAGCCCAGCGGGCGGAATAAATGCCGGGTGCGCCATCCAGAATTTTCACCGCCAGGCCGGAATCATCGGCCATGGCGGGAAAACCGGATGCCTTGGCCGCAGCCAAAGATTTGATCAGAGAGTTGGCGATAAAACTATCCCCATCTTCGACGGGTTCCGGCAAATCAAGCTCGGCAGCTGAAATCACATCCATACCTAACGGGGCGAGAAGGTCGCGGATTTCGCGGACCTTGCCTTCGTTATGGCTGGCGATTACAAGTTTTCCGGCGCTTAATTTGCGGGTCATGTCAGATTTACTCCAATCCAAGGGCGGTGCGTTGTTTCACGGCCAGTTCGTTAATACCTTTCTGGGCCAGATCCAGCAGCTGCATGAATTCATCACGGCTGAACGGATCTTCTTCCGCCGTGCCCTGAATTTCCACAATGCCGCCGTTGCCAGTCAGCACGAAATTCGCATCCGCTTCGGCGTTGCTGTCTTCGTCATAATCAAGGTCCAGCACGGGCTGGCCTTTAAAAATGCCGCAGGAAACAGCAGCAACTTCAGAAGAAAGCGGCATGGTTTCCAGCTTTTCTTCTTCGATCATTTTTTGGAAGGCTGCATACATGGCGACATAAGCACCCGTGATGGAAGCTGTGCGTGTGCCGCCATCAGCTTGCAAAACGTCACAATCTACACGGACCTGAATTTCACCCATGGCTTTCAGGTCACAGACAGCACGCAGGGAACGCCCGATCAGGCGCTGGATTTCCTGTGTGCGCCCGGATTGTTTGCCACTGCTGGCTTCGCGGCGCATACGGTCATGGGTGGAACGTGGCAGCATGCCATATTCTGCGGTTACCCAGCCTTCGCCAGACCCGCGCATCCAGCCCGGGACTTTTTCTTCCACAGTTGCAGTACAAAGAACATGTGTGTCACCAAATTTCACCAGGCAGGAGCCTTCGGCATATTTGGAGAAACCCATTTCAAAGGTGACTTCACGCAGTTGATCGGCCGCGCGCCCTGATGGACGTGTCATCTTATTCCAGGTCTTCTGCGATGATGGAAATATTCAGGTCGAAAGACACTTCGCCTTCGTCTTCGTCACGGTGCAAAACGCCAATGAATTCATCCAGAACATAGACTTCAACCGGGTGTTCCGGCTTCTTTGGTGGCTGAACGCGGATTTTGTCGTTGCCAAAAGTCTTGCGCAGGTGTGCGGTAACTTTCTGAATTTCTTCCATCGTAATCATAATTATATATTCCCATAGGTAATGAAGTTCTGATCGGTTTAACATAGCCTCTTGCGTTGACGCAACGCCCACTTGAGACTAAATTTCTTTCCATGCTTAGTAACTTGAATGACAGATCACGCGATATCTTTGGTCGCATTGTAGATGCCTATATGGAAACAGGCGAACCCGTGGGATCACGCACGGTTTCCAAACTGCTGGAAAATGCGCTTTCGCCTGCTTCTATCCGCAATGTAATGGCAGACCTGGAAGATATGGGCCTGCTTCATTCCCCGCATACCTCTGCCGGGCGCATGCCAACGGAATTGGGTCTTCGCATGTTTATTGATGGCGTCATGGAAATTGGTGATCTGGGGGAACAGGAACGTCAGACCATTGATGCGGAATGTGCTGCCAAGGGCCGCAAGTTTGAAGATGTTATGTCAGAAGCTTCCGGCATGATTTCCGGCCTGTCCGGATGTGCATCGCTGGTTTTTGCCCCCAAGACCGATTCTCCGCTAAAACATATCGAATTTGTGAATTTGTCGCCCGGGCGCACACTTGTGATTATGGTGATGGAAAATGGCGTGGTGGAAAACCGCGTGATTGAAACTCCGCACGATATCCCGCCGAGTGCGTTGGTGCAGGCGAGTAATTATCTGGGGGCTAAGCTTGTGGGGCAAACGGTCACAGGCGGCGTGGATGAAATTACCAAGGAATTACAGACCCATCAGGCACAACTGGATGAGCTGACAAGTCGTGTGGTTGAAGCGGGCCTTGCTGAATGGGCCGGCGGCACGGAAGATTCAGGGTCTTTGATTGTGCGCGGACAAAGTCATCTTCTTGATGATATTTCCGCCATGGGTGACCTTGAACGCATAAAATCTTTATTTGAGGCTTTAGAAACGAAAGAAACCCTGCTAAAGCTTTTGCGCCTTGCGGATGGGGCGGAAGGCGTACAAATATTTATTGGATCGGACAATCCGTTGTTTAACGTGTCGGGCTGTTCGATGGTGGTGGCACCTTTTCATGACCCCCACCAGAAAATTGTCGGCGCAATTGGTGTGATCGGACCTACCCGGATCAACTATGCGCGCATTATTCCGATGGTTGATTACACATCAAAAGTAATTGGCCGTTTAATTGGTTAACAGTATTGAAGAGTAAAGAAATGTCAGGCGAGAATACACAAGCAACACCTGAAGAAAACGAAACAGTTGAACAACAAGCTGCACCAGCTGAAGAAGCACAGGAAGAAGTGACTTTGGAAGCGGACGTTCAGGGCTTTGGTGCGGATGCGCAAATCGAAAAGCTTGAAGCTGATCTGGCTGAGATGAAAAACAAATGGATGCGCGCTGTGGCGGACGAACAAAATGTGCGTCGCCGTTCTGAAAAAGAAAAACAGGATGCGCTGAAATATGGTGTGACAAACTTTGCACGCGAAATGGTCAGTGTGGCTGATAACCTGCGCCGCGCGCTGGAAAGTGCATCAGAAGAACTGAAAGACAGCGACGTTGTTAAAGGCGTTGAAATGACCGAGCGTGAATTGCAAAACGCGTTCAACAAAGCAGGCATCAAACGTGTGGAAGCAGCGGGTCAGCCGTTTGACCACAACCTGCATCAGGCCATGTTTGAAATTGAAGACCCAAGCCAGCCGGCGGGCATGGTTGCCCAAGTCATGCAAGATGGATACGTCATCCACGACCGTCTGCTACGCCCAGCCATGGTTGGTGTCACCAAAGGTGGCCCAAAACAGGAAGCAGCTCCTGCACCAGCGGCTGAAGAAGCCCCTGTTGCGGAAGAAGGCCCTGGTCAGCCTTATGAAGAAGCTGCGAACGAGAATGCGGGTTCTACCATCGATCAGGAAACTTAAGTTTTCCGCACATAGCTGTCTAGCGTGTTCCCCGGCGCAGGCCGGGGGCTTTTTGACAAGGTAACTCTGTCTTGAAAAGGTCCCGGCCTTCGCTGGGACACAGCGGATCATTCTTAACGCTGGTTGATGCGCGCGTTGTAGGAAATTTCTTCGCGGGTTAACTGCAGGCCCACATAGATTTCGTAATCGGACCCATCACGTGACCCATCGGTGACGATGGTCAGGTCAATCGGCTCATCGGTGACTTCGTTCAGGGTCTGGTTGCCCGGGAAGGCAAGGCGCAGCGGGAAGGTGGTCTTTTCCAGAATTTTCTTCTGATTATCCACGATGGCGACGAAATAATTTACATCGGCTTTGCGTGATTGATCCGCCGGGCCACGCTGGGCGGAAATGACCGGGGCAACCTGTGTCAGGATGGAACCTGCGCGGGTATCGTAATCCACATCATACTGGCAGGCGCTCAAGACGTTGGTGATTTTGGCTTCGAACAATACATCAATAATGTCACGTCCGGGGCCGTCTTTGAATTTGGTCAGTTCAGACGCATTTTTCAAAACTGTGATGCGCGGGCAGGGTTCCGGTTTTTCTTCACGCCAGAAATTTAACGAGTCACATGCACTGAGACCGAGACAAAGGATCATCGATGACAGAATGCTTTTGGTGATTTTCATGGGTGACTCCGACGGTTGAAAAATAGCCTGTGCGCGCACCATACCCTGTCAGGCGGGCAGGATCAATCCAAGCGATTGATTACAGCGCCAAATTTTGCAAGCGCACGTGATCGTGCCCACGGATTTTTCAGGTTCTGCACCGTTTTTAACCCCAGATCAAGGGCGCGTTGTGCCTGTTCTTTTTCACCGCTGGCAAAGTGATGATGGGCCAGGTCCCCCAAAATCCAGGCTTTGGAAAACTTGCTTTTAATCGCATTCATGGCAAGTTCGGTTTCTTCACCCAAATCTCCTTTGGTGACAACAAACCCTTTCTGTCTGGCCGCATTGGCAAGGTTCCACAGGCCGCGTGCTTTCAGGCGGCCATCTTTGATCTTGTTCAGGACCACATAGGCCTGATCTGCCTGAATGGATTTGCCGGACTGGCTGGCAATTTCAATCAGGGTTTCTGCGATTTTGGACAGGGTATAGTTTTTGGCAAAGGGCAGTTTGATGGAATTGGCGAGCGTCTGGGCTTCAGCCAAAGCTTCCATGGATTTTTGACGTTCCTGCGCCTGCCAAAGGGATTTGGAAAGATCGGCCAGGATCACACTGCGATAGCGCGGCGCTGAAATACGTTCCAATGTTGAGCGCGCAGCCTGAAAACGTCCATCTTTTAAAAAGGCGCGTACAGAAGACATCAAAACCGGGATGCGGGTTTCGTCATCGGGCAGTTCATCCAAGGCCTTTAACGCCCATTCCGGATAACCCACATTGGCCATGGCGCTGGCGGCTTGTCGCAACAAGGTGACCTTTGATCCGTTGGTGGCAGATTTCCGTGCCTGATCAGAGATTTCATCCAGAAGCTTAAGTGCGCGATCCTTATCCCCAAAAGACAGAATCTCAGCTGCCTGAATTTGCAGGGACAGACGATCTTCCAGTTCTTCAATGCTTTGTGTGCCTGCAAGAATGCGGTTGATCACTTCGATCAATTCCTTCTTTTGGTCGTCATCGCGGTAAATGCGCGCGATTTCAAGCAGAACGGACAGGCGGCGCTGGGCAACCGGGATCAGGCTTAGCCCGGATAAAGCTTCACTGATCTTGCGTTCTTTGGCGTGTGTTTTGGCGATGTTGGTCAGCGCAGCAATGACAAGGCGGCTGTCTTTGATGCGTGCGGCGGTTTCCATGGCGGCTTCTTCCATGCCGGAACTGACTTGCGCAGATAGAATTTCGCCCAACGCCCAGTCGCGTAAATCATCTTCAAAGACCGCGCGGGAACTTTCCACCGCTTCATGAAGTAAACATCGTGATGACGGGGCGGCAAAACATTGGCTGGCATCACGGGTGGGATCGGCCACTTCGGTTTCTTTCTGTTCCAGCAGCTTGCGGGTGCGCGGATCAGACAGAAGCGCCAGACGGGCTTTTTCCTGACGTTCCTTGCGCACAACATCCAACCGTTTGATCAAGGCTCTGACGCGACCAATATTTTCCATATGGGCCAGCAACTCGCTGGTGATCTTGCCAGTTTCTTTTAAATCATGGGTGCGTTGATAGGCTTTGATGGCCTTTTCCAGTTCCGGCGTGCGGATGCCATCTTTCTTGCCTTTATAAAGCCCCTGTTGACTAAGCAGTTCCTGCGCCTGTTCCACCGGGTTTTGCAGCTTGAACAGCTCCGGTTTCGCGCTTGGTTTGTCAAGCCCGGACGGTTTGGCAGCCAGTGCATTTGTGCCAATGCTGCAGCAAAGAAGGATCAGGATCAGAAGTTTCATAAAAAAAAGTCTAACATGTTGCTTTACTCTTTGTCTTTGATTTCTATATTGGGATTCATGACAAAAGATTTAACCATATTGTTGGCGGGCCCCCGTGGCTTTTGTGCTGGCGTTGACCGTGCGATTCATATTGTGGAACGCGCGCTGGAGAAATTTGGCAAACCCGTTTATGTGCGCCATGAAATCGTTCACAACAAATTCGTCGTCGATAGTCTGCGCGATAAAGGCGCGATCTTTGTGGATGAACTGGACGAAGTGCCCGACAATGTCCCGGTTATTTTTTCCGCCCACGGGGTGCCGAAATCGGTACCCGCCGAAGCCGATCGTCGTGAATTAACCTATGTGGATGCCACCTGTCCACTGGTCAGTAAAGTACACCGCGCCGCAGAACGTCATTTTGATCGCGATCATCCGGTTGTCCTGATCGGTCATGAAGGCCACCCGGAAGTCATCGGTACCATGGGGCAATTGCCTGAAGATGCAGTGACATTGGTTGAAAATGTCGATCAGGCCAAAACGGTTGAACTGCCAACGGACATTCCATTGGGGCTGGTGACACAAACTACCTTGTCTGTGGATGATACCCAGGGCGTGATCACGGTTTTGAAAGAACGGTATCCAAATCTGGAATTGCCAAAGAAAGAAGATATCTGTTACGCCACCACCAACCGCCAGACAGCCGTTAAGCTGATTGCAGAAAAAGCTGACATGGTGATGGTGCTGGGCGCGCCGAATTCTTCCAATTCTAAACGACTGGTGGAAGTTGCGCGTCTGAATGGCTGTCCGAAATCCATGCTGGTGCAGCGCGCTCATGAAATCAATTTTGATGAATTGAACGATGTGGACACATTGGGCATCACCGCCGGGGCCTCTGCCCCTGAAGTTTTGGTGGAAGAAGTTGTGGCAGCATGCCGTGAACGCTATAACGTGACAGTGCGTTTTGAAACCTTCACCGAAGAAGATGTCATCTTCAAGCTGCCTGCAAGTCTGAGTGCGTAAAGAGTTATGGCTGTTTATACTGAAGTCAGTGACGTTGAACTGACCCAATTTGTGGATCGTTTTTCCATCGGTACCCTAATGTCTTACAAAGGTATCGCCGAAGGGGTGGAAAATTCCAACTATATCATTCAGACCGATCAGGGACCGTTCATCCTGACGCTCTATGAAAAACGGGTGAATGAAGATGATCTGCCGTTCTTTCTTGATCTGCTGGAACATCTGAGTGCGCGTGGCATCACATGTCCGACCCCATTGAAGGATGAACAGGGGCAGGCCTTGGGCACACTTGCGGGCCGACCCGCCGCGATCTTTACCTTCCTTGCAGGGATGTGGCCGCGCAAGATCAAGCCGGTTCATTGTGCAGAATTGGGTCGCGCCTTGGCTGAATTGCATGTGGCGGGGCGTGACTTTCCGACCAAACGCGCCAATGATCTGTCTGTCATGGATTGGCGTCCGCTTTTGCAGCAATGTCTGGAACATGCCGATAATGTACAGGTGGGTTTGGGCGATAAACTGTTGGCAGAACTGGATTATCTGGAACCACGCTGGCCTATCGGTCTGCCCAAGGGGATCATCCATGCCGATGCCTTCCCCGATAATGTGTTTTTCCGGGGTGAAGAATGCAGCGGTCTGATCGATTTTTATTTCGCCTGCCATGATATCTTTGCGTATGACCTGGCCATCTGCATGAATGCCTGGTGTTTTGAAAAAGACGGGGACTTTAATGTCACCAAGGCAAAGTTGCTGCTGTCCCATTATCGAAAGGTACGCGATTTTAGCGCGGAAGAGGTGGAAGCCCTGCCCCTGATCGCACGCGGAGCTGCACTGCGTTTTTTGCTGACGCGGCTTTATGACTGGGTCAACACGCCAAAGGATGCGCTGGTGAAACCGAAAGATCCGATGGAATACTATAAAATCTTGAAATTCCACCAGGCGGTTCGTTCGGCTGGCGCTTATGGGCTGAAATAATGAGCAGTGAAAATATCGTTGAAATGTACACTGATGGGGCCTGCAGCGGAAACCCCGGGCCCGGTGGCTGGGGTGTTCTGATGCGCTGGAATGGGGTGGAACGTGAATTCTGTGGTGGCGAAGAAGTCACCACTAATAACCGTATGGAGCTTTCAGCCGCCATTCAGGGACTGTTAAAACTGAAACGTCCGGTCAAGGTCGCGATCTATACTGATAGTACGTACGTTAAAGACGGCATCACCAAATGGATTTTTAACTGGAAGAAAAACGGCTGGAAAACGGCTGCGAAAAAACCAGTTAAAAATGCGGACCTCTGGCAGCAGTTAGACGAAGCGATCGCTATCCATGAGGTGGAATGGAACTGGGTCAAAGGTCATGCGGGCCATGAAGAAAATGAACGCGCAGATGCTTTGGCGCGCGAAGGCGTGGAAAAGATCAAAAATTCTTTGGTTTTGTGATTAATCAATAATATTGCGTTGGATGGCATCCAGCAAAATCTGGCAGCTGACGGGTTTGCTTAGAAACTCATTCATGCCTGCTTCCATGGCTTCATCGCGCACACTGTCCAGCACATTGGCCGTGACGGCGATGATGGGGATGGCGCGTTTGGTGCTGGAAAGGGCACGGATCTGGCGGGTGGCTTCGATGCCATCCATTTCCGGCATGTGCAAATCCATCAGCACACAGAGGTAATCTTCTTCTTCCACAGCATGAAGGGCATCTCGGCCATTTTCGACCTGATGTAAATCATATCCGCCGGAAACCACCATGGCTTCGATGATTTTGCGGTTGATGATATTGTCTTCGGCAAGGAGGATAGGCAACAATTAATTCTTTCCAATGTAATGATGATCTAAAAAGCCTATCGCGAAACGTGATAAAATGCACGGTATGATTTAACGGTTACCCATAGTTGAATGTGAAAAAGGCTCCGGTGAGGAAGCCTTTTTCTGCGGCAAGGTCCTGTTTTTCTAGTCCGTTGCCTTTTTTTCAATATTGTAACCACCAAGTATATATGTGGGTGCGAATTTGAATGTTCAACCCCTGGCTTTGGAAATTGCGTCCAAAACGTCCTCTTCATTCAGTAATTCGGGCAAAACGATTCCCTCTGGTGCGCCGGGGCCATAGACCGCATTGAACGGAATGGCGAATTTTTTGAAGCTTGCAAGATAGTTTGCAATTTCATCATCAGGGTTGGTCCAGTCTGCTTTCATGGCGGTAACCTTATCGGATTTGAGGACGTCATAAGGTTCACCCTGATGCAGGACCAGCTTTTTATTGACCTGACAGGTGATGCACCAGTCCGCCGTCACATCCACAAAGACGATTTGACCGTTCTCCACTAATGTACTGATTTGGGTGGTGTCGAACTTGGTCCAGAGCTTTTCGGCTTCTGCATCCGCGATCTGATCTTTCTGTGCAAAGACAGGAACCGTGAAAGCCGCAGCAAAAAGGACAAGCACGATAGGCGTGGTCAGGGCTTTCAGCTGCCGCTTCAAGGCCAGGGCGATGATCATAACGACCAGCACGCCTGCTACGCCAATCGCAGCGTTCACTCCAATTTGTGCCATCAGGACGGTGAGAAGCCAAATTGCCGTCGCAATCAGGGCAAGGGCCAGTATTTTGCGCAAGGTTACCATCCAGTTGCCCGGTTTGGGCAGGCGGGTGGCAAAACCGGGGAAGAGTGCGATCAGAATGTATGGCAGTGCAAGCCCGACGCCCAAGGCAGTAAAGACCATCAGGATTTCAGCTGATCCTTGGGACAGCGCAAAACCTACGGCGGTGCCGAGGAATGGGGCGGAACAGGGGGTCGCCAGGATAGTGGCAAAGGCCCCGGTCAGGAAATGTCCACCCAGCCCTTTGGATTCAGAGCGTGCCCCCAAACTGGACATCCAGCCCGGGAGGTTGATCTCAAAGAAGCCCCACATGTTGCAGGCAAACAGAATAACGATCAGGGCAAGCGCGATCAGGAACAAGGGCTGCTGGAACTGAATACCCCAGCCAATGGTCGCCCCGGTGGTTTTCATGGCGATTAAGGCCCCAGCCAGAACGAGGAAGGAAAAGAGAATGCCAGCGGCTGATGCAAGGAAGCTTAAACGCACGGTCATCGGGTTCGCCCCGCCATGGCTGACAAGCCCCAGAACTTTTAAGGAGAGAACAGGTAATACACAGGGCATCAGGTTCAGGATCAAACCGCCAAGGACGGCGAGACCAAGGATGGTGGCAAGCGGCAGGTCAGGGGCAGCATTTTCACCGATGATGCGAAAACCTTTCAGGGCGGGCAGGGGACCGTCCTGTGTGGTGACTTTGGTTTTCAGTTCCACCGCGCGCATGCCATCCATGAAAGTCAGGGTGAAATCCTGATCCGTCACCGGGCCTTCCATGAAGTGCAGACCATCCAGCGGTACATCAATCAGCGCAGATTTCTTATCTTCTGACAGGGCAAGGGTGGGTTTGAAAAAGGCTAATTCAATCGGGCCTTCCATCAGCGCGTCCGGATTGGACAGTTCCCAGTCGGTTGCGACGTTCAGGCGCAAGGTGCCGTTTTTCTTGTCATCTTTGATGTAGAGGGTTGGCGCAGACAAGGTGATGGTTTCACCAATATCGCTGCGCGGGACCTGACTGTTATATTTATTGATCAGTTGCGCATTGTCACTGGCATCCGCCGGACCCGCAGGCAGGGCCATGGCAAGATCAACTTCGACGGGGATACAGATATCATCACAGGTCAGAAAGCGCACATGGGCATCTAGATCCAAGGGCAGGCTAGGGTCCGTTACGTTCACGCGTACCGGATAGACCACTTCATCCTTATAACCCAAGGTCGCTAGCCCCAAGACCTCAAACCGTTCCGGACGCGGCCAATGCATCTGGGCATCCATCAGGTTGGCACTGTTTTTCCAGTCCACTTCAGGGGGGTATCCGGCATCACCGGGGCTGCGCCAATAGACTTTCCATCCTTTTTCCATCTTGAAATGCAGGCCAAGCAACAGGTCATTGCCGCTGCCCAGGTTTGTGGCACTGGAAATCAATCGGACCTGTGTTTTATCAATGCCTTGCCAATCACTTGATTGGGCAAGGGCCGTTCCTGCCCAGATCAGGGCCATGGAAAGAAGGATCAAAAAACGTTTCATAATCAGCGTAAATAGTCTTAAAATATGTCAGAATTACGGACAGGACTTGCACTTCGTCCCAATGAAGCATATGTGATAGATATGAATGAAAACAATACCATATGCACAGATTTGACAGGGCAATTGCTGGTTGCAATGCCGAACATGTCTGATCCCCGTTTTGCAAAGACGGTGATTTACATCTGTTCCCACTCTGAAGAAGGGGCGATGGGGCTGGTGGTGAACCGCCTTGTGCAGTCTTTGACTTTCCCGGATTTGCTTAATCAACTGGATATCGAAACCTTTGGCATGGAAGATCAAATCCGCGTGCATCTGGGCGGTCCGGTGGATGAAGAACGCGGCTTTGTTTTGCATAGTCCGGACTATATGAAAGACAGCACGGTTGTGGTCGGCAGTAAATATGCCCTGACGGCAACGGTGGATATCTTGCGTGATATGGCAAGTGGACTGGGTCCGAACCAGAGCATGCTCGCCCTTGGTTATGCCGGGTGGGGGCCGGGGCAGCTGGATCAGGAAATCCTTGAAAATGGATGGCTGAACGTGCCGCCCAATGACGAGATCGTCTATGATGACGTGCTGGAAACCAAGTGGGAACGCGCTCTTGGTCAGCTGGGTATTGATCCGCGTTTGTTGTTAGACGAAGCAGGTCACGCTTAAACTTATTCTTTCCAATATTCTTCCGCAGCAATGGCATCGGCAACGCGCACGGTGCCTTTGATGCGTTTGTCGCTGAGATGCTGCATCATCCAGGCATCGGCATGTTTGGCCGGGATCGTGTGCGGGGCCGGATAGCCAATCGCGCCAGCATCATTCAAGAAACCTGCGCGGGGGTAATAATCGGGCGGGCCGAGCACGAAAACCACATCCACACCCCAGCTTTTTAAAATCTTCAGCCCTTCTTTCATCAGACGCTGGCCCGTCCCCTTGTAATGAACCTCCGGCACGACGGCAAGCGGGGCAAGAAGGTAAGCAGACAGGTTATCAACATAAGCCTTGGTGAAGAGAATGTGACCGATGGGCGTATCTTCATTATCACAAGCAATGAGGGAGAGGACGGGCTGTGCTGTCTTATCGTCTAGCAGATTTGCCACCAGTTCGGCTTCGTCTTCTTCGTTAAAGGCGCGGCGCTGGATATCAAGGATATCTTTCAGATCGTCTGGGGTTGTGGGGCGGATCAATTTTCTATCTCTTTCTGTGAGGCCAAATGCTGATCAAAATAATCCAGAAAATCTTGATCCAGTCGAGACTTTTTAGAAATCATTAGCGAAAATTTCGGGCTTCTAGCCGACGGACGGGGCAGAACGGTGAGAGCTTTTTCCAAATCCAGCTCTTTGATGTATTTGCGCAATACAGGTTCAGCATGAATGATGGATTGAACCCGCCCGGCGCGTAACAGCAGCAGGCATTCCTTGATGGTCGGGGCGGTATAAACCTGGACGGGTTTGTCTTTGTAAAAATAATCTGCCCAGCCGTTTCCTAACACGTCGCAGAAAAGCTGGTCTTTATATTGGCTCAGATCATCTGCATCTTTGAAGGATTTTACTTTGAGATCAAAACTGCGTACCACCGGGACGAAGGGCAGGATGAATACCTTGGCTTCTGAGGCGCTACTGTATTGCAGGCGTTTAGGAGTGACGGTGGTGACAAAAGCATCCACACTGCCGCGTTCCACCAGTTTCTGTGCGCGCCCCCAGGGTGATGGAATGTGGGTGACCTTCATGCCCATTTGCTGAGCGAGGATTTCGTCCATTCGATCTGGTAACAGGCCTTTGATCTCCCCGCCTTCTTCATAGGAAATTGGCGCCCACTGATTGGCGTAAACGACAGAGATCTCCGTTCCGCCATAGGGTTGGTCAGCCTGTGCGGGATTTACAAAGCCGAGGAAAAACAACGTCAGGGTGGAGACAATATATTTCATCCTTCTGTTTTACTGTATTCCGACGTAATGCGAAAGGGGTATGGATTTACTTTTTTGTTTCGTTTCCGCGCGAATCTTCCTATGTATCTGCGACGAATAAATGAAGTTTGGAAAAAAAGATGCATCTTCTTGCCGCAACACCGGGGGCAATCACCGACGGGTCCGAAGCGATCGATCTGGGACAGACACCTGGCGACATTGTTGTATTAACCGCTGCGGATACGGAAATCGCCTGTTTGGCGCTGGCGCACAAGAAGCTGCATGAAGCTGATCCAGACATCCCGACATTACGGTTGGCCTCCCTGCTGCATATGGGCCACAACATGTCGGTTGATCTGTATGTGGATGACATTATTTCCAAGGCCAAGCTGGTGGTGATGCGTCTGCTCGGCGGGAAAAGCTATTTTGAATATGGCGTGGATGAATTCGTGCAAATCTGTGCGCAGAAGAATATCCCGCTGGCGCTCTTGCCCGGTGATGACCAGCCTGACGCGGAATTGTCCCATCTTTCCAGCGTGGATTCTGAATCTCAGCATCGCCTGTGGCAATATTGCGTGCATGGCGGGATTGATAATGCCGTTGAATTCTTGAAGTTCACCCATTCTCTGCTGGGGCGCGACGCTGACTGGATTGAACCAGCTCCGTTGCTGCGCGCAGGCATCTACTGGCCGGGGACATCGGCTTTGTCATTGGCTGATTTGCAGGACCAATATTGGCAAGAAGGTCGTCCGGTTGCAGCGATTACGTTTTATCGCGCGCTTATGCAGGCAGGCAACACGGCGGTAATCGATGGGCTGATCCAGTCGTTGCAGGAAAAGGGCTTAAACCCCTTGCCGCTTTATGCCACCAGTCTGAAAGATAGTGTGGCTGCTGCCTTCATCGAAGAAACGCTGGTGAATGGTGATACCTCAATCATCATTAACGGCACCGGCTTTGCCCTGTCCAAGCCCAATGCTGTGCGCACGGAAACGCCATTTGACGCCGCTGACTGCCCCATCCTGCAGGTGGTCTTTGCCGGATCGAATGAGGATGTCTGGCGTGAAGGCACCAATGGTTTAAGCGCACGTGATATCGCCATGAACGTTGCCCTGCCCGAAGTGGATGGGCGGGTGCTGGCCCGTGCGGTTTCCTTTAAAGGATTGGCCGTGCGTGATGAATTGTGTGAATGCGATATTGTCACCTACCAGCCTGTCAAAGACCGTCTGGATTTTAGCGCGGAACTGGCGGCCAACTGGGCGCAGCTGCGAAAAACCAGTGTGGTGGAACGTCGCGTCGCCCTCATCCTTGCCAACTATCCCAATAAAGATGGCCGTATGGGCAATGGGGTCGGCTTGGATACGCCTGCGGGATCGCTCAACATCATGCGCGCGATGGAAAGTGCGGGCTATCATCTGGAAAATATCCCGACAGATGGCAATGACTTGATTGAACGCTTACAAGCAGGCGTCACCAATGACTTCACCAAACTGGATGAACGCGATGTGGTGGAAAGTCTGTCGCTGGACGATTATCTGGCGTTCTTTGATAGTTTGCCCAAAGAGGTTCGAACATCGATCACAGATCGCTGGGGCGCACCGGAAAAAGATCCGTTTTTCCGGGAGGGCAGTTTCGTCCTGCCCGCCTATCGCTGTGGTCATGTGGCCGTCTGTTTGCAGCCCGCGCGTGGCTATAACATCGATCCGGTGGAAAGCTATCATAGTCCAGACCTTGTGCCGCCTCATAACTATCTGGCTTTTTATGCTTGGGTGCGTATATCCTTTGGGGCGCAAGCCGTGGTTCATATGGGCAAGCATGGCAATATGGAATGGTTGCCGGGTAAAGCCATTGCTTTGTCTGAAGAATGTATGCCCGAAGCGGTCTTCGGACCCATGGTACATCTTTATCCCTTTATCATTAATGATCCGGGCGAAGGCACGCAGGCTAAACGTCGCAGTCAGGCGGTTATCATTGATCACTTGACCCCACCGCTCACGCGCGCTGAAAGCTATGGTCCTTTACGTGATCTGGAACAGTTGGTGGATGAATATTATGAAGCCGCAGGGGTTGATCCACGCCGCCTGAAAGTGCTGAAAAAAGAAATCCTCGCGCTTTCTCGCACTACAGGTCTGGATGAAGATTGCGGTATTGCCAAGGAAGATGATGACGAAGAAGCGCTTGCCAAGCTGGACAATCATCTGTGTGAGCTAAAGGAACTGCAAATCCGTGACGGGTTGCATATCTTCGGTGAAAGTCCGGAAGATCGTTTACTAAATGACCTGCTGGTTGCCCTTGTGCGGGTTCAACGCAATAAAGGGGAAGGTGGCGATGCGTCTCTTATCCGCGCACTCGCCAATGATCTGGATTTGAATTTTGATCCGTTGGATTGCGATATGGCTGAACCATGGGTCGGTTTAAAGCCGGAAGTTCTGCAAAGCGAAGATCGCTGGCGCACGCACGGTGATACGGTGGAACGTCTGGAAGCGCTGGCTTATGATCTAGTCAGTAATGATATGTATTGCAAGCCGGAATGGGTGCAAACTCTGGCGGTTCTGGCATATGTGGATGAGGTTGTGCGCCCGAATGTGATGTCCTGTGGTGCATCAGAAATCGCATCTGTCCTGAAAGGGCTGGACGGTGGATTTGTTCTGCCTGGTCCAAGTGGGGCGCCGACGCGTGGGCGTCCAGAAATCCTGCCGACGGGGAAAAATTTCTATTCAGTTGATACCCGCACGGTGCCAACACCTGCGGCCTGGACGCTGGGGTGGAAATCGGCAAGCCTGATGATTGAACGCTATTTACAGGACAATGGCGACTGGCCGCGCACCATGGCACTGACCGCCTGGGGGACATCCAACATGCGCACAGGCGGGGATGATATCGCACAAGGTTTGGCGTTGATGGGGGTGCAGCCGCAATGGGATACGGTGTCGCGCCGCGTTACCGGGTTTGAAGTGATGCCGCAAGCGGTACTGGGTCGGCCGCGCGTGGATGTTACTTTGCGGGTGTCCGGTTTCTTCCGCGATGCCTTCCCCGGTCTGATTGATCTGTTTGATAGCGCCGCACGGGCCGTTGCCAATCTGGATGAGCCGGATGACCTCAACCCGTTGGCCGCCCGCGTGCGGGCTGAAAAAAGCCAGCTGATAGAGCAGGGCTTAAGCGAGGAAGAAGCGGATAAACGGTCCGGCTATCGTGTCTTTGGCTCCAAACCCGGGGCATATGGGGCGGGTCTTCAGGCCTTGATTGATGAGAAAGGTTGGGATACGGCGGATGATCTCGCCAAAGCCTATGTTGCCTGGGGCGGCTATGCCTACGGCTCCGGTGCGGGTGGAGAATCGGCCCATGGTCTGTTTGAAGAACGTCTCTCTAACGTCGAAGCGGTGGTGCAGAACCAGGACAACCGGGAACATGATCTGCTGGATAGTGATGATTACTATCAGTTTGAAGGCGGCATGACGGCAGCGATTAAAACGCTAAAAGGCGGGGAAGCTCCGGCCGTTTATCATAATGATCATTCCCGTCCCGAAACGCCGCGCATTCGTACATTGGAAGAAGAAATCGCCCGTGTTGTGCGTGCCCGCGTGGTTAACCCAAAATGGATCGACGGGGTCAAGCGCCATGGCTACAAGGGTGCCTTTGAAATGGCGGCAACGGTAGATTACATGTTTGCCTTTGCAGCCACCGCCAACTGCGTGCGCGACCATCATTTCGATGCGGTGTTTGATGCCTATATTCAGGATACGGACACGTTTGATTTCTTGAAAGACAATAACACGGCCGCACTGAAAGAAATGCTGGAACGTTTTCAGGAGGCCCAGGATCGGGGTTTATGGAATCCAAGATCGAATTCAGCGCGCTTTATGATTGGCGAAATGCTGGACGGGTTGAATTAAGAATTGTCATCCCCGCAAAAGCGGGGACCCAGTCGATGGTTTTCTAGGTTCCCGCTTTTGCGGGAATGACAGTAAAGAGATCAGCGCGCTGGAACCATGATGGTGGCGTCACCTGCGATCATAGTTGTGTCACCAACCGTGCAGACGGTTTCAAATTTGATGAATTTCTTGGCGTCGTCTTTTTCAACGGCTGTTACACGGGCAACAACGCTGTCGCCGATTTTAACAGGGGCCTTGAATTTCAGGTTCTGGGCGATGTAGATACAGCCCGGACCAGGCAGCTTTGTGCCAAAGACAGTGGAGATAAAGCCCGCGCTCAGCATACCGTGGGCGATACGGGTTTTGAACATGGTGTCTTTGGCGAATTCTTCGTTGAGGTGAACAGGGTTGGTATCACCTGAAACACCTGCAAAAGCCATAATGTCGGCCTCGGTTACTGTTTTTGAAAAGACATCGGTCATGCCAACGTCGATATCTTCATAGCTATAGCCGTACAGCTCTTCCATGGGATCGTTTCCTTATTTAAAATAATGTTTGTGCGCTGCACTATACCCATAAAATGAAAAAACCTCAAAAGTGAAAATTCTTCCTTTTCTTATTCTTCAAGAATGTTTCATAATGCGCCTGCTATGATTGTACGTTTGATAAGCCTGATTGCCCTTTCTTTTGCGGTTTTGGCAGCCCCTGTGGTGGCCGAAGATGCTATTCCTACACCCAAATTACAGATGCCTATCGACTGTGAGTTGGGTTGGAACTGCTGGATTGCGAATTATGTTGATCATGATCGCACGAAAGAAGCCAAGGATTATAGCTGTAAGGGCCAGACCTATAATGCCCACAAGGGCACGGATTTTATGATCCGGACTGAACGCGATATGCAGGCTGGGGTTGTTGTGACAGCAGCGGCAGATGGTGTTGTGTTGGGGGCGCGTGACGGGATGAAGGATATTGATTATCGCAAGCGTGACCGTCAGGCCATTGCCAAGAAAGAATGCGGCAATGGGCTGCGCTTAAGGCACAAGGATGGCTGGGTGACGCAATATTGCCATCTAAAACGCAACAGTCTGAAAGTCCAGAAAGGTGACAAGGTTCACGCCGGGGATATCTTGGGGCTGGTTGGCAATTCCGGCTTAAGCATCTACCCGCACCTGCATTTTCAGGTGGAATATCTTGATCCAAAGCTGAAAAAACGCCGTGGTGCCATTGTGGACCCATTTGTCGGCGTGGCGCGCAATGATTTGTGCGAAGAAGGCGACAATCCTTTGTGGCTGCCCGAAGTTTTAAGTCAGTTGGATTATGACCCGGTCAATATTATTGATACGGGTTTTGCGGCGACAAAACCAAAAACAAGCGGGATGGCCAAGGGGCTTTATGATGATGAAACCTTGTCTATTCGCTCCCCTAAGCTCTTTTTATGGGCGCGGATGCTCCATGTGAAGCAAGGTGACAAGGTGACATTTTCAATTACAGATCCTTTTGGGAAAGAAATTTTCACCTATACGTCCGAGATTGAAAAAACGCAGGCCCATCGTGGCCTTTATGCGGGTATGCGCCGCCCCAGTTTAAACTGGGAAAAAGGCGTCTATAAGGGCGAGATCAAATTGTTGCGCCAGACCGACGGCAGTAGTGGCGGTATTTTCAAGTCCGAAACCCGTATCTCCATGCGCTGAGAGACCTCTTTTTCTTTGAGGTTGCTTTCTTCAGATATTTAGCATATTAGAATATGCTAAATATCTATTTTGGCGTGGAGCAGAAGAATGAGCAAGAATTATCCCGAAATCGCAAAAGACTTAACGGGCGCGATCAAAACCCTGCGCGGTGCGATCCCTGAAACCATGGGGGCCTTTTCCCAACTGGCAGGGGCGGCAAGCGCTGATAGCGTGCTGGATCCTAAAACCAAGGAACTGCTTGCCATTGCTATTGCGATCACGACGCGCTGTGATGGCTGTATCGCCTTTCATGTAAAGGCCGCGTTAAAGTTTGGCGCAACCCGGGATGAAGTCGCCGAAACGGTCGGGATGGCTGTCTATATGGGCGGTGGGCCGTCTATGATCTATGGCGCACAGACCCTGGAAGCCTATGATCAGTTTGTGGAGAAATATGGGGTGAAGTAAATCTGTGTGTCCCGGCGAAGGCCGGGATATTTTGACGGGAAATTCCGGTTATTAATGAGGCCCCGGCCTGCGCCGGGGAACAACTACTTCCCCAACTCTTTCAGCACTTCAATTGACGCCGGGAATCCTGCCTCAGCCGCGCTTCTTAACCAGAACAAACCCTGCTGTCTATCAACCTTGACCCCGATCCCCTGAAGGTAAGCCATGCCCAGAATGTGTTTACCTTCCAGTGATTCCATCTTGGCAGCTTGTCGCACATATTTTATTCCGATGGTCGGGTTGGCGGGCACACCGATGCCGCTGATATAAATCTCCCCCATGCGCATCATGGCATAAGAATCGCCGAGATCCATGGCCTTTTTATACCAGCCGCGTGCCAGGTTAAGGTTCACCTTGCCAGTCTTTCCTTCCAGATGCAGGTTGGCAAGGATGATCATGGCCGGGGTGTAATCCTGACGTGCTGCCTTATGCAGCCAGCTCATGGCTTCTTTCACATCTTTTTCAACGCCACGGCCCTGAAGATACATGGTGGCAATCCAGTAATCGGCCATGGGGTTGCCCGCGCGCGCATATTGATGAAATTCTCTTAACGCGTCTTCATTGCGGCCTTCCTGGACGGCGCGGATGGCGTCTTCCATACTGGCCTGTGCGTTATATGTGAAAAAACACAATATGATGAAAAAGATAATCGGCATTTGCTATCAACCCCTTGCGCAAACCATACAACCCCGCCAATATCATTGGAAAGGATATTCTTGAAAAGAAAGCAGGTAAAAAATGGGTTTTAAATCGGTGTTGTTTGCGGGCCTGATGGGGCTTGCAGTGAGTGTAAGCGCCATGGCTGCGGAAAAACGCTATGCGGTTTCCATGCATGGGGACATTAAATACGGACCGGACTTTACCCATTTTGATTATACCAACCCGGATGCGCCCAAAGGCGGTACGCTTCGCCTATCAGCTTTGGGGTCAACCTTTGATACGTTTCATGGCTTTACGCTGAAAGGTATTCCGGCTATTGGCAGCAGCTTCCCGTTTGAAACCCTGACCACCCAATCTCTGGACGAACCGTTTAGCGCGTATGGTCTGCTGGCAGAAACCATCCAGATGCCGGAAGATCGTTCCTGGGTCGCGTTTGATTTACGCAAAGAGGCACGCTGGCATGATGGCAAGCCTGTGACGGCAGATGATGTTGTTTTCAGCTTCAATACGCTGATGGAAAAAGGCCATCCGCGTTATCGTTTTTATTATGCCGACGTGACGGGTGTGGAAAAGACGGGCGAACGTTCCGTCAAATTTACCTTCAAGGATGATAAAAACCGTGAACTTGCCATGATCGTCGGGCAACTGCCGATCTTGCCGAAACATTATTGGGCGGATAAAGATTTTACCAAAACTACGCTTGTACCGCCACTTGGCAGTGGACCTTACAAGATCAAATCATTCGAGTCTGGTCGCAACGTTGTTTATGAACGGGTGAAAGACTATTGGGGGGCTGATCTGGCGGTCAATGCGGGCCAAAATAACTTTGATGAAATCCGCTTTGATTATTACCGCGATGCCACTGTTGCCGTTGAAGCTTTCAAGGGCGGTGCGTTTGATTATCGCTATGAAAATGTCGCGAAAAACTGGGCGACGGCTTACGATATCCCGGAAGTCAAAAACGGCTTGATCAAGCGTCTGCGTATCAATCATGAAGTCGGTACAGGCATGCAGGGATTTGTCTTTAACATCCGTCGTGACAAGTTCAAGGACCCGCTGGTGCGTCAGGCCTTGGCCTATGCGTTTGATTTTGACTGGGCGAACAAGAATCTGTTCCACAATGAATATACCCGCACCAACAGCTATTTTTCCAATTCCGAGCTGGGATCAAGTGGCTTGCCAACAGGGCGTGAACTGGAAATTCTTGAAAAATACCGTGGTAAAGTCCCTGAAAGCGTCTTCACCACCGAATATATCCCACCCAAGACTGATGGATCGGGCAAAATCCGCAAAAATTTGAAAGAAGCTGTCGGTTTGCTGAAAAAAGCAGGCTATGTGGTGAAAAACCGCAAGCTGGTGAACCTGAAAACTGGGAAACCGTTGACCTTTGAAATCCTGTTGCAGGCCTCACCCGCGTGGGAACGTATCGTTCTGCCGTTTAAAAAGAACCTGGAACGTCTGGGTGTTGATGTCTCGGTGCGTATGGTTGATACCGCACAATATAAAGAACGCAGCGACACGTTTGATTATGACGTGATTGTTGATGTGTTTGGTCAAAGCCAGTCACCGGGTAATGAACAGTATGATTACTGGACGTCAGCATCAGCGGACCGTAATGGCAGTCGTAATTCCATTGGGGTGAAAGACCCGGTCATCGATGAACTGGTGGAAATGGTGGTCAATGCGCCAACCCGTGAAGAACTGGTCATGCGTACCCGGGCGCTGGATCGGGTCTTGTTGGCTGGTCATTATGTGATCCCGAACTGGCATTTGAAGGTCGCGCGCATTGTCGCCTGGGATAAATTTGGCATGCCGGAAAAATGGGCGAAGTATAATCCGGGCTATTCTGCCTGGGCTTTTTGGTGGTTTGACGAAGAAAAAGCCAAAGCATTGGAAAAAAAGCGCAAGAAATAGGCATATTATCCTGAAATTGTAACATGACATCCCTATAATTTAGCCTAGTATGTTACAAAACCATGACAAATTTAATAGGTATGTGGATAAAATGGTCGTTGAAACGAAGTATTTCACGCTTGGGGATGAACATAGCGCACAAGAATGGGCAAGTATTGTCGCAACACTTGCTCAAGGCATGCGCGCTGGGGAACAAACGGTTGAACAAACCTATCTAGATACGTTTGATTGGGCTTTGTGTCATCAGGATGCCTGCCTTGTCTTTGAAAAAGGCAAAGAACAATCGCTGCATCTGTTTTGCGATGGCAAGGCCCCAAAGTTCCCGGCTTCCCTGCCTGTTGAGGCCATGCCCGTCTGGCCTGCCGATGTGCCCGCAGGCAAGATGCAGAAGTTTCTGACCAAACAAGCCCCCTTGCGGTCTTTCATCGCGCTGACGCAGGTGAAGTCAGAACAGATTTTCGTCCGGGTTGAAGATAAAAAGGGACGTGAACGGGTCCGCCTGATCGTGGAAGTTAATTTCCAACGCACCGCCCCGCGCCGCAAGATGGTGGAACTGGGGTGCCGTCTGCGCATCGAATGTATCGCGGGTTATGAAAGAGATTTCGCAAAGACCTTACCCTTCTTTGCCGGTCTTCAAAAAAGCAGCCAGATGGCGTTTTTTGATAGCTTGATGCAAAATGTGAACAAGACGCCAAAAGACTATTCCAGCAAAATGAAACTGTCGCTGGAACGTGATATGCGTGCTGACGTGGCCTGCAAGGAAATTTTGCTTAATCAGCTTAATCAGATTGAACGCAACATCGATGGTACATTGGCGGATATCGATAGCGAGTTTTTGCATGATCTGCGCGTCGCCGTTCGACGTTCGCGCAGTGCACTGAGCCGTTTAAAAGGCGTCTTGCCGCAAACTGTGCAGGATAAATATGCGCAGGAGCTGGCCTGGATTGGCTCCATCACCACACCTGTGCGTGACCTGGATGTCTATCTGCTGGATTATCCGAAATATCGCGATCAATTGCGCACCGACCTGCAATCAGATCTGAGCGCCCTTTATGATTATCTAACCGCACATCATAAATCGGCACGCGAACTGCTGGTGACTGATCTTAAAAGTCGTCGCTTCAAAGATTTCCTGACCAAATGGCGCACCTTCCTGAAACGCCCGGTTCCGGTCCGCCCCACAGCCCCTGCAGCCGCTTTTCCCATTGGGGATTTGGCTGATAAACGCATCTGGAAGACTTATCGCCGCGTGATCAATGAAGGTAGTGTTATCGGGGATGAAACGCCCGCCGAAGCCCTGCATGACCTGCGCAAGACCTGTAAGAAACTACGCTATTTGCTGGAGTTCTTTGCTTCACTCTATCCGGCGAAAGATGTGGGCGCTTTGATCAAGACATTGAAGGGTTTACAGGAAAATTTGGGTGATTTTCAGGATTTGGATGTGCAGGCTGATACGCTGCATGGTTACAGCGAAGGCATGCTGAAAGAAGGCGTCAGCGATCCCAAGGTTTTCCTGGCCATGGGGGTGTTGGTTGAAAACTTCATGACCCGCAAAGTGGAAGTGCGCGCCGAATTTTCCGAACGGTTTGCCGATTTCTCATCCAAGGCCGTGGAAAAAGAATTCCGTAAACTGGTTGGTCGCGAAAAACGCAAAGTTGTTACCGCAAGCGTCAGTGAAGAAGAGTCTTAAGAGAATTCTTTTACCAGATCTTCCAGACTGACACCCCAAGTGGAAAACGGGTGTTCAGAGATGTAGGAATTGAAGAATCTGTTGTCGTGGCTGACTTCTGGCCCGGCCCAGTCCGGTTTTTCAAATGCCTGATCAGCGCTTTCCAGTTCAATCTCTGCCATGATCAGGCCCGCGTTGGCGCCGTGGAATTCATCAATTTCCCAGGTGTTGCCGGCCACATCAATGGTGTAGCGTGTCTTTTCAATGGCATCACCACACAGCTGGTCCAGCATCATGGCGCAATCAGCATGGGGGATTTCATATTCAAATTCCAGGCGAGTGATGTCACCGCGATCAGCCTTGATGGTTAGAAAGCATTTGTCGCCTTTTTGACGCACACGAACCACAGCGGATTTTTCTTTATCGTTGCTGATATAGCCTTGTGCAATTTTTTTGGCTGAGGCTTCGTTTTTCCAGCCATCGCCAACGACAAGAAACTTGCGTTCAATTTCCATTTGGTTCGACATAGGTATCCCTTTTACTTTTTAGAGAAAGCAACGTTTAAGGCGGCGCGCACGATCGGATTTATTTCGTATTTTTTTTCGTGTTTTAAATCGTCGGCGCTCATCATGCGCCATTGGCTGTGTTCGTCTGACAGTTTGATCTTGTCCAGTTTCTGGTCCGTCTCACAGGCATAGAAGATCATCACCCGTTCGGGTTTGCCTTGTTCGTCAAAGGTGCGACGCCCGGCATAGAGGATGGGACCGACTTCGACCTTGTCCAGCTTGGTTTCTTCTTCGATCTCACGTGCAATGCCTTCGACCATATCTTCACCCGCATCCAGCTTGCCGCCGGGCAGGTCCCAATGGCTTTTACCTGCTTTTTCCATCATCAGGACCCGGCCTTTTTTGTCTTTTAAAATGGCTTTTTGGCTGATGGTAAAAAGGGCTGCGTCATTCACAAAAGTCGCCACGGGAATTCATCCTGAATAGATAAAAGAAAGGACAGTTTTGCCATAGTTATAAAGCTTCTGTCGATGGGGAAATGCAAAGAAATGTTAAGCTCTTGTGAATTTTTCGTAAAGCCATGGAAAGAAAGGAAAAAAACGACATCCCGAATGGCCGTTGTGGTAGGAAAAATCAGAAAAAATTATCAGACCATTTAGGGGAAGGTGAAGTCTTATGGCGTTCAAGCATATTTTGTTACATCTGGATGCGACAGAGCATTGCGCAAAACGGGTTAAAATTGCCCTGGATATGGCACAAAAAGGTGATGGTGAAATCACAGCGGTTTTTTGCCAAACGAATCCGGAAATGTCGGCAATTGTGGGCACGCACCCTGTTGATGACGCATTGCGCAAGATGGCTGCGGAAGCCGAAGAAACTTTCAAGGCTGCTGCTGCAGAGGCGGGTGTAAATGTTACGATCAGCAACACACTTTGTACATCCCATGCACAAGTGGTTCAGGCGGTCACTTGGGCCGCGCGTACTAGCGATATCGCCATTCTGGGCCAGTATGACTGGTCGAAAAACTATTCCGGCATTCCGGCTGATTTGGCAGAAAATGTCATCTTGCACAGTGGCCGCCCGGTTCTGGTCGTACCCTTTGCTGGGGAGTTCAAGAAAGTCGGCTCGCGTTGTCTGGTTGCCTGGAACGGTGGTCGTGAATCAGCACGTGCGCTAAACGATGCCATCCCGATGATGGTCGATTCCAAAATGGTTGAAATCTTCGCCATCCAGAAAGAAGGCGTGAAACGCCCAAGTGAGAAAGAGTTGGTTTCCCATCTGGAAAAATACAACATCCCGTGTAAAGCAGCCCATGATCGCCGCGACAAAGTCAGCATCACTGATTTGTTGCTGTCTCACGCCGCAGACGAAGGCGCTGACCTGATCGTTATGGGTGCACACGGTCATTATGGTGTATCGCACATGCTGAAAGGGGGAAATACACGCGAAATTCTGAAACACATGACTGTTCCGGTCCTGATGTCTCATTAACTCCTGAATAAAGGCCTCTACAATCCAACTGGGTCCCTTGTGTAAACGAGGGACCTTAATACATTAAGAGGCCCTTGTCGCGATTACTGCTGTTATGAGAAGACTGATCGCACGCATTAATGCAAAAATTCGTTATGAAGTTTTTGCCAAAGAGAGTTGATAATATCTTTGTCGTTATGGCATTTCACCACGAATAATATAAGCTAGGGCCTGCACAACCTGTTTGGGGTTGCGGGCCATGGCGCTTGCGGCACCATCGACTTCTTTTAAGGCATGGTCATGTTGTTCGGGGTGCAGCGTGATGTAAGGTTTACCGAGTGCTGCGGCGAAACCTGCATCGAAGGCGGCGTTCCATTGCTTGTATTTTTCCCCAAAGCGCACGATCACCAGATCGGCCTCAGAAATCAACGTGCGGGTGCGGATGGCGTTGAGGTTGGCCCCTTTATGATCCATCCAGAAGCTTTGGTCTTCTTCGCCAAAGATCGCCACGCCGCAGCGATCAGAATCTTCATGGACACAAACGGGGGAGGACAGTTCCACAGGGAGTTTGGCCTCAGTCACGCCCTGTTCGATCTGTTCACGCCAGTCGCTGTGAATTTCCCCGGACAGATAAACTTTCCAGACTTTTGAACTCATGACACACTCTTTCTTCTTAAATTCAGTTAAGCAACTTCAAGAACTTCGATTTTGAAGTCCAGTTCTTCCCCGGCGAGCGGATGATTGGCATCCACGGTGACGGTTGTTTCGGTCACTTCATGGATCATGGCCATCATGTTCTGACCTTCCGGTGTCTGCATCTGCATGGACATGCCAACCTGGATTTCTTCGGAAGTTTCAATCATGGAACGTTCAATCTCCATCACCAGGTCCGCGTTCGGCATGCCAAAAGCTTCTTCCGGCTGCAGTTTCTTGGTCACGGTTTCGCCCACGCTCATGCCAGGCAGGGTGTCATCAATCGGCTTAAACCCACAAGGTTCGCCCACAACCATTTCAAGCGGCTCCCCGGGAGGAGAGGCAGGAACGACGGTGCCGTCATTCATGGTAAAGGTCACTTCGATTTTAACTTTCTGGCCTGCGGTGAGGTTTGACATGGGTCATCCTTTTATGGGGGTTAAGGTGAAAACAGCATACAGGAAACTCATAGGCTGACAACCAAAGAGCCACAATGCTTTTTATTGAGTCTAAAATCTTGACCAAAGCCGTTATTTTTTGCATTGTCTCGCCAACTCCCATTTATTTGCAAGAAGGCACTTTACGAGATGGTTAAAGCTCAATTGGAATCTGTCATCGAGTCTGCGTTTGATAACCGCGATTCTGTAAATTACGACACAAAAGGCGAAATCCGCGATGCTGTTGATACAACATTGAATATGTTGGACAGTGGCGAACTGCGTGTTGCTGAAAAAGAAGGTTCTGATTGGAAAGTAAACCAGTGGGCCAAAAAGGCTGTTCTGCTGTCCTTCCGCTTGAACGATATGGAAACAATCGCGGGCGCACCGGGTGTGAACGCCAACTGGTGGGACAAAGTTCCTTCCAAGTTTGAAGGCTGGGGCGAAAAAGAATTCCGTGACGCATCTTTCCGCGCTGTTCCCGGCTCTGTCGTTCGTCGTTCTGCCTATGTGGCACCAAACGCTGTTTTGATGCCTTGCTTCCTGAACCTCGGTGCATATGTTGACGAAGGCACCATGGTTGATACATGGGCAACCGTTGGCTCTTGTGCCCAAATTGGTAAAAACGTCCATATCTCTGGTGGCGTTGGTATCGGTGGCGTTCTCGAACCACTACAAGCTGGTCCAGTTATCATCGAAGACAATTGCTTCATCGGTGCACGTTCAGAAGTTGCTGAAGGCGTGATCGTTGAAGAAGGGTCTGTGATCTCCATGGGTGTGTTCCTTGGTCAGTCCACAAAGATCGTTGATCGCGCAACAGGGGAGATCACATATGGTCGCGTTCCTGCTTATTCTGTTGTTGTACCGGGCACCCTGCCAGGTAAAGAAATGGCAAACGGCCAACCTGGCCCAGGTCTGGCCTGTGCGGTGATTGTGAAACGCGTTGATGAAAAGACACGTTCTAAAACATCCGTAAACGATCTGCTGCGCGACTAAGCTGTGCCCCGGCGTAGGCCGGGGTCTCGCAAATACAGATTCCGGCTCTTCGGCCGGAAAACAAGCGGCTCCACCTTGTATTAAGCGTGGGGCCGTAATACTTTAATAGATATAGATTTTTCAAAGAGCCCCCCAATGATCGATACTGTTTCCTTCACCCAAGACCTCATCCGTTGCCCCAGTGTAACGCCCTTAGATGAAGGTGTGTTCGATCTGTTGCAAGGCACTTTGGAAGAACTTGGCTTTACCTGTCACCGCCTGCCCTTTCAGGAAGAAGGCACCGAACGGGTAGAAAACCTTTATGCCCGCATCGGAACCGATGGTCCGAACTTCTGTTTTGCAGGTCATCTGGATGTGGTCCCTGTGGGCGATGAAGCGGGCTGGACTTACAATCCGTTTGGCGGGGAAATCCACAACGGACGTTTGTATGGCCGGGGTGCGGCAGATATGAAAGGCGCGGTTGCGGCTTTCGTTGAAGCCACACAGAATTTCCTGAAATCTCAGGGCGAGGGTTTCAAAGGTTCCATTTCCTATCTGATCACGGGTGATGAAGAAGGCCCGGCCATCAATGGCACAAAGAAAGTGCTGGAATGGATGGAAGAACAAGGCGAAGTAATGGATCACTGCCTTGTCGGCGAACCCACCAACCCGAAATGTATGGGCGAAATGATGAAAGTGGGCCGTCGTGGCTCTATCAACTCCGTCCTCACCGTTCATGGCACGCAAGGTCATGTGGCCTATCCGCATCGTGCAGATAACCCCCTGCCGCGACTGGTCAAGATGCTGGATGCACTGATTTCGGATGAGCTGGATCAGGGCAATGAATTCTTTGATGCCTCCAGCCTGTCCATCACCACGATTGACTGCGGCAACACAGTTGAAAACGTCATTCCGGGGGAAGCAACGGCAAAATTCAACATCCGCTATAACAACATCCACACCGGTGCCTCGTTAGAAGACTGGATTCGCAAGACCCTGGACAGTGTGGATACCAACTACACGCTCAAAACCCGCATTTCCGGGGAAAGCTTCATGAGCCCGCAGGACAAGCTGACAGACCTGATCGAAGCAGCGACCGAGAAAGTCACAGGGGTTGCCCCGGAACGATCCACATCCGGTGGGACGTCTGATGCGCGCTTTATCACGCATGCTTGCACAGTGGCGGAATTCGGCCTTGTGGGGCAGACCATGCATAAGGTGGATGAAAATGTGCTGGTTGAAGATTTGCAGAACCTGACCAAAATCTACGAAACCATCCTGACTGATTATTTTAACGAGGCTTCATGATCCGATTGCGTCCCCTTTTTTTCGGCCTGACAGGTGCTTCACGGCTCCTGCGGCTGGATATTTCGGGGATGCATCTGATGGTCGGGGGCGCGCGTGGGTTCTGGCATTCCCTTTTCTGGTCCGCAGGCCTTGTAGCCCCGCTTTATATTCTGCTGCTTTTGCTGCGCTACGACCCGGAAAAGTTCGATGGCTGGCGCTATATCCTTGTCCATGCAGAGATGTATGTAATCGCCTGGCTGGTCTTTCCTATCGTGATGTTACGCATCTGCCAATTGATCCGAAGGCCGGAGCAATATCTGAAATTCATCATCGGATACAATTGGTTAAACTGTTTTACGAATACGTTTTTTCTTTTGGCGGCATTGGCCCAAGCCAGTAGAATGATCGAATGGGATGCAGCCATACCGATCTTTGGCTGTCTTTTAATGGTCAGCTTTATCTGGCTTGGACATTTGATAAAACACGCACTGGAATTGCCATATAGCGCCGCTGTCGGGATTGTTATTCTGGACTTCTTTATCGGCCTTATGACAGACTTGGTGAAAACAGGACTACTGGCATCTTAATGGGGGAGAAAAGATGAGCTGTCTTAACGAATGTAAGGACCTATTGGGTCTGCATGATACCTTGATCGCACAATTCCCCCATCTAAAAGACCGTTTTGCGCCCTGGGCTGCCAAGATGAACAATCTTGCCCAGGCCAGTGACCTTGAAAGCCTGAAGGGAGAACAAGCGCTTTGGCTCTTTTCTCTGGAATTTCGCAAAATCTGGCTCAATTGCGTTAATGACCATACGTCCAAAACACTGAAATCCCCGCTGCATTTCAATTCACCGCGCCGCATGGATGGCAAGAAATACAGCTTCCCCTATGATCGCTGGGGCAAACCCAAACAGTTTGAAAAAGCCTATGGTGAAACAGTAAAACGCGCAGATGGCTGGATTGGCGCGCATTTCTTCTTCGGAAATGCCATGGCCGCGCTTTCGACCTTTTTAATGCAGTTTCGCAAGATGACCTCGAAGAAGACCGTCACCTTGCTGGGTCATCAGGGTTATTTCGAATTTCACGACCTGTTGCGTATTATGTGCGGGCCAGACCTGGCCGCCCATATGACGAAGAAGATCAACAATTTCTACAGCAAAATTGCAGCAGGCGAAGGCGATCTGATCCTGATTGAACCTGTCTATGCCAACAATGACCTAACGGTCTTTGAACGCGGGGAATTCTTCAAAGCCTGGCGCGCACGTCCCAACAAGGCGGACACTATCGTCTTGGTCGATACCTCCCTTGTCGGGGATAGGTTTGATGCCAAGGATTTCATGGAACGGTTTGGCGAAGAACCACCTGCCATGCTGGGGCAGTTTTTCTCCGCGCTCAAGCTCCATCAGGTGGGATTGGAATTTGCAAGCTTTGGGGTTCTATCGCTCTTTATGTCGGAAACTTCCAAATATTTTGATCATAAAAACGCCTTTACCAGCTCCATCAAACTGATCCGGCGCACGCTGGGCAATGGGGCAACCTATGATGAATATTCGGCCATCGAATTCCCTATGCTGGGCGAACAAAACCTGCTCACGCCCCATTGCGATCAGGTCTTTGCCAATAATGCGAAACTTGCACAGGCCCTTGATGGCGTTGGTGGACTGATCAAAAAAGTCGTCCATCCCAGCCTCAGTCTGCAGGCGGACGCTGCCTGGGCGGTCTCGCCTTTTGTGATCTTTATTCTGGCAGAAGGCACCGTAAAAGATGTCACCTTCTTAAAACGGGTGATGGAACGTCAGGCCAAAGAAAGCAAGATGATGTTTAAATCTGGCTCCAGCTTTGGTTTCCGCAGCCATCGTTTTGAAGTCAACGATTATCACGATGAAAATGAACCGTCTTTCCGCATCGCCATGGGATCATTCGATGGGCCAAGCGTTGAGAGGATCATCCGGCTTATTCAGGAAATTGCCGACTTCGATACGTTTGAGGAACTGCGTAAAGCCTTCCCCGAAGTCGATCATCCGGATGATAAAGATTAGGTTTTAACCCCAGTTCTTGCGCAAGAACAATTCAGCCTTGGGAAGCGGATCGAAATCCTGAACATTTGGCGAGGGCTTGCCGAACAGGAAGCCCTGCACATTGCCGATGCCGCAATCGCGCACGAATTTAAGCCCGCGTGGATCATCGATTTGTTCAGCGATGGTTTCCACTTTCATGTCACGACAGAGGTTGCCCAGCGCGATGAGGAAGGAGCGACCTTTTGGGGCTTTCAGGGCATTGCGAATGGCGGACCCATCCAGCTTGACTATATCGACCTCTAACGTTGAGAGATACTGGAAGCTGGCCGCGCCCGCCCCGAAATCGTCCAGGCAAACCTTGTAGCCTTTTTTGCGCAGGGTCTGGATAAATTCATTGGCTTCACTCAAATCATCCAGGCGCGCGCTTTCAGTGATTTCAAACATCAGCTTATCCGCCGCCCAGTCGTTGTCATCCAGAAGGGTCGTCAGTTGCTTGATGTAATTCTGATCGCCGACTGAATAGCCGGAGACATTGACCGCCACGTGATATTCCTTGCCCTTGGGCTGCTGGGCCAGCCACTGCAACGCCATCTGTGCCATAGCGAGATCAAATTCCGGGATCAGGCCAGTTTCTTCAGCAAAGACGATGTATTCGTATGGCGATTTTCCCGCATGTTCCCCGCGAAAACGGGCCAGACATTCATAATGATGGATTTTACCATCGCGCGTGCCGATGATGGGCTGGAAAGCGATAAAAAATTCCCTGTCTTTCACCACAGCCTTGAAGGTCTGAATTTTTTCCTGTGCCTCGCCCACAAGCGCGCTCATATTCCTCGTCAAAGCACCTGTTGTGAAATCAGCCCCTTTGGCGTTTTTAAATTGGTTGATGGTATAGGCCAGACCGTTAGCCAGATCTTCATCGGAAATATTATCGCAATCGACTTCCATGGTGGCGGCTTTTACATCCAGTTCCACCTTGCCGCCACTGGCGTTTGATGCGATTTCCGAGATTTTATCGGACAGTTGACCGACATCCAGATCGTGCTTGTGGACAATCCCGAACTTATTGTCGCTGATGCGCCCGGCGGTATCTCCACCGATGGAAGAGGATCTGAGGAAAGAGCCGACCGAATTCATCAAATGCCCGGCATCTTCGTTCCCTAAGGAATTGGCCAGTTCCTGCAACTGATCCATATCCAGCATGGTCATTTCTACCATTTCACCAGCCGCAGCCTGTTGCTTGATGCGGGTTTCAGCAGCTTCGATGAAAGAGATGTCATCCAGAAGGCCGCTTTCTTCATCTTTTTTAAGTTTGCTTGTGCGGCCAAAATCATTGCCCAGACGCATGCCGATAAAGAGATTGTCTTTTAAATCCCGAACCCGATAGCCCATCATTTCGATAGGGGGTGTTGGGCCTTTGCGCCCTTTTAAGCGAATGGAAACCCCTTCAATCCGGTTGTCCCCGGTCGCACCGGAAGCCACCTGAATAAACAGCAGATGGTCATCTTCTTCGATAATATCGGTAACGGGCGTGCCAATCAGTTGGGCTTCGGTTTTGCCTGTAATAGGGGCCACAGCACCGCCTGCAAAAACGATGTTAAAATCGTGATCCAATTCCAGAACAATGTCGTTCCAGCAAAAAGTAAATGCGACAAATCTGTCACGCTCGGCTTTCATATCAAGGTCGCTGCCCATAGGTATCTTGCCTTTATTTTTATGTACCCTCGCAAATATGGTATAGCAAACCTATATCATTTCCAGCATAAAATATGAAAAGCTTAAATATGATACCTGACAAAGATATTCAATCGTGGGTCTTCGACCTGGATAACACGCTCTATCCCGCATCCTGCAACCTTTTTGCGCAAGTCGATATCCGCATGCGTGATTTTATTTCCAACCTTCTGGGGTTGGGGAGTGAGGACGCGCGGGTTTTGCAGAAACAGTATTTCCGTGATCATGGCACCACGCTTCGCGGTCTAATGACAAATAATGATATCGATCCTAAACCTTATCTGGATTATGTCCACGATATTGATGTCAGTCCTGTCCAGCCTGCACCCGACCTCTCAGACACGCTGGCGGCCTTGCCGGGTAAGAAATATATCTTCACCAATGCCTCAACCGGGCACGCAGAACGTGTTATGGACCGCCTTGGGATTGCGCAGCATTTTGACGGGATTTTTGATATCGTTGATGCAGACTATCAACCTAAACCTGAGCCCAGCATTTACGACACCTTCATTTCCCGCTTCAATATCGACCCGACAAAAGCCATCATGGTGGAGGATATGGCGCGCAATCTTAAGCCTGCGGCTGATCTGGGCATGTTGTCTTTGTGGGTGGAAACCGAAAGCGACTGGGCACGCGAAGGGGCCAATGAAGCATACGTTCATCACAAAACAGATAATCTGTTGGATTGGTTAAAAGGCGCGCTTTAAAGGGCGTTTACCATTTCCCGGTGGTAAAGAGACTGTGGAAGTGCCCGGCCAGGCGCTTCAGCCCCTTTGGTTTGTTGGGCTTACGGCGATTTGACCAGACACGGGTCGGATCGCCCAGACGGCGTTCTTCCCCCAGATGTTCCACACCCGGTGTTTCAGAGATCACACAGTAAAAGCCCGCCTCTTTATATTTGATATTCACATCCATTTCGCTGCGACAGCCATCAAATTTGCCGAGGTCAAAATAATCTTTCATCCGCTTAATGCCTGGATTGAAAGAGAACGAACCCCATTCAAAAGTTTCAGTCGGGGAGACTTTTCTGAATTTATAGCCATCGACTTCCTGAACATCACCGTAACTAAAGAAGTTTTCATCCTTATTCAGGTTTTCTTTCGTACGCAGCCAGACCTGGGTGATCTTGGGGTTACTGTTCAGGATGGCAAAAGATTCTTCGATAAAGCCTTCTTTGTAGAACAGCCAGTCATCTTCACAATGAAAGACATAGTCTGTTTCAATAGCTTCGTAGGCATCAACGATGGATTTGATCTGACCTTTCTTTTCTTCATTGCACCAGACCTCGAAACGATCGCCATAAAGGTCACGCACCTGTTGATAGACTTCAGGGTCACAAGAATCTTCCGTAATGATGGTGCGCTTGATCGGATAGGTGTTGAATTTTTCAAAGCTTTCAATGGTTTGCTGCAGTAAATCCACACGACCACAACTGGTCAGCACCATGGTCACTTCCGGCTGGCTCATATTTTTCGATCCCCTCGTCAAAAGAATTGGCCTGTTTTAACACCTTCACGGGCGTCTGACACTAGCGTTTTTGCGAAAAACGGCACAAAGCGCGATTAATTTATCCGAAGCCACCGTCGTCCCTGCACGCCCCATCACATACAGCAAAAATTCCGCACTGAAAAAGCCTGCACCGTGATGTTTCTTCGCCCATTTCCAGACACGCGCGAGGATTTTCTTCTGCGCAGCAAAGCGTTGTTGAGGTGTTATCGCGGCGTTATCGTCCAGATGATAGGCCAGCGCAAGCGTCGCATCATGCACTACCTGCGCTTCGTTATTCATGATCCGGCCCGGCTCATCCTTGGGTGAAACACAGACCGGATGAAAGACCTGGGACAACTGGCCTAAAGCTGAAAGGCGAATAAATAGTGAATGATCCTGTGAGAAAACCCGCTCATCACACATCCCGGCTTTTTCAAAATAAGCTTTTTCAAACAGACAATGGCTGACCCGGGCGTAGCCTTCCTTGATCACCAGCATCAAGGGGTCTTCAAAGACTTTGACCTCTGCACCCGTGGGGTCTGGAAAGTCGATATTTTCTTTCCGATCATATTCATCTGAAATGCCGAGGGTGAAAGCGGTCTGGGTCTCTCTTGCTGTTTTCAGCAGGAGTTCGGTGCAATAAGGGGCCAGAATATCATCGGCATCCACCAGTTTGATATAGTCCCCATCAGCGGCCTTGATCCCGTTATTGGTGGCAATGGCAACACCCTGATTGACCTGATCCACAATGACCACATCATCCAAACCTTCAGTTTCTGCTTTCACCACATCCAGTGAATTATCGCTGGACCCATCGTTCACGAACACATACTGGCGTGCAAAATCACCCGTCTGTGTTTTTAATGCCGCGATGACATCCGGCAGAAACGGAGCTTTGTTATAAACCGTTACGACAAAAGAGACTTTGGTCACGAAACAGGCACCACATCAAAGGCAATGGCAATGCGCGGCTGCTGACTTTCCGTCGGCACCGTCGAATGATAAAGATAAGACGGGAACAGAGCGACCAGACCTTCTTTCGGTTGCAAGAACTTCAGGCGATCTGTTTCCAGCATGGGGAATTCATCATTGATCTGACCAAATTCGATATAGCCTGCGTGATCCGGGTTTTCTTCCCCCTTCATCACATCGGGCAGACGCACGTAATAACACCCGCTCATCCAGGCTTCTCCGTGGATATGGGCGATCTGACGGCCCGGTCCGGCCAGAATATTGGCCCAGGATTTAATGCGCCATTTCTTGGGTGCTGTTGCAACAAACTGGTTATCCGGATCATCGGGCAGACTGGCAATATATCCAGCCACATGTTTTTCCATGGCTGCCTTTAAATGAGCAACCGGACCCATGGGTTCGGAATAGATGTCTTTAACTTCTTTGCCATAACGCGTGACCTCATAATGATCAAAGGAAAACAGCTTGGGGTGATTTTCCACGTGCTGCACCAGGGCTTCGTTGAATTCGTCAATATCCTTATAGCCATCGGGCACATCGACCCATTCCGGCTTCACAAATGTATCAAAATCCATATAGCGATCATATTCATCGCCCCCCCCCAACTGATCAAGGGCAGCCAGTTTCCAGGCAACCGCTGTCGTTTCCCCAGGGAAGATTTCCAGCGCTTTTTCCGCCGCCGCCAATCCGGCATCCGGTTTTTTCTGGCTCAGCATAATATAGGAATGCGCCATATGAGTGGAATGATGATCCGGGTCCAGCTCCAACGCTTTTTTGATCACTTTTTCCGCTTCTTCGTGCTGGGAATCCTGATTGAGAGTATTGGCAAGCTTGGTATGAAGCACCGCTTCATCCGGCTTCATGGAAATGGCCTTGCGATAAAGCTCAATCGCCGCCTCCCATTTGCCTTGTGTGTCCAGCATATCGGCAAGGGTCACAACGATATTTACATCTTGTGGCACTTTTGCCATCACGTCGCGATAGGTCTTTTCAGCCTCATCAAACCGTTCTGCGATATAATAGGCATCTGCCAGGCGACGTTCAGCCTGCAGGTAATCCGGCTTTAATTTTAGTGATTTTTTAAAGGCATTGATCGCCTGATCCGACTTATCCAGCCCCAGTAAAGCATTACCCAGATTGTAATGGGCCATAGGAAATTTGGGGTTCTTTTTAATGGACTTTCGAATCTCTGTTTCCGCATCCGCGTATTTGCCCTGCGACAGATAGGTTACCCCCAACAGGTGACGCGCATCGGGATGGGACGGCACTTTGGATAAAATCTGATTAAGTACATTCTGAGCCTGCCCCAGCTGGCCTGAATTAATCTGCTGCATGGCGATCTGCAGGGCTTGGTCTAAGGAAACATTTTGCATGGTCTGGCGAACCTTTGGCTCAAAATTTTAAAGAAGGCAAAACTATACTTAAAATCCCGCCCTTTTCAAGCTGGCAGACAAAAGAAAACCCCGCACAGATAGGCGGGGTTTTCCTTAATCATAAAGGTTCGAAACCTTAAGCAGTACGCAAGACTTCAACGCCTGGCAGTTCTTTACCTTCCAACCATTCCAGGAAAGCGCCGCCCGCTGTTGAAATATAAGTAAAATCTTCTTTCGCACCGGCATGGTCAAGCGCAGCTACCGTATCACCGCCACCAGCGACAGACACCAGCTTGCCGTCTTTGGTCAAAGCAGCGGCTGCTTGCGCCGCCCCATTGGTGCCCGCATCAAACGGAGCAATTTCAAACGCACCCATCGGGCCGTTCCAGACGATTGTTTTACATTTCGCCAAACGATCGGTTACATCTGCGACAGATGCCGGACCCACATCCAGGATCATCTCATCACTTGCTACGCCATCTTTCAGCGCAACCGTGCGGTTTTCAGCACTCGCTGCAAATTCCTTGGCGACCACGCCATCAACAGGCAGGATGATCTCACAGCCATTTTTCTCAGCATTTGCCAGAATTTCCTTGGCGGTATCGGCCAGGTCATGTTCACAAAGCGAGTTACCGATATCAATGCCCTGAGCATTCAGGAAGGTGTTGGCCATACCGCCACCGATGATCAGCATGTCAACTTTGGCAGACAGGTTGTTCAGCACGTCCAGCTTGGTTGACACTTTCGCGCCCCCAACCAGTGCTGCAACCGGACGTTCCGGGGCTTCCAGGGCACCGGACAGGGCTTCCAGTTCAGACTGCATCAAACGACCAGCTGCAGACGGCAGCAAACGTGCCAGCGCTTCGGTGGATGCATGCGCACGGTGGGCACAGGAGAATGCATCGTTTACATAGATATCACCCAGGGCTGCCAGCTTTTCAGCAAAAGCCTGATCGTTATCTGTTTCTTCCTTGTAATAACGCAAGTTTTCCAGAACACAGACTTCTGTATCCGCCAGTGAATTTACAACTTTTTCTGCTTCTTCGCCGATACAGTCAGAAGCGAATTTCACATTCTTGCCAAGCTTAGCAGCCAAAGCTTCTGCGATCGGTTCAACGGTCATTTCCGGAACACGTTCGCCTTTTGGGCGGCCCCAGTGTGTGATCAGCACTACACGGGCACCTTTTTGGGTCAATTCCACAATGGTCGGCAATGTGCGTTCAATACGGGTGCTGTCGGTAACAACGCCGTCTTTCATGGGTACATTCAAATCCGCACGCAACAAGACACGTTTTCCAGCGACATCATAATCACTCAGTGTTTTAAACTGTGACATATTCTTTCCTCTATTTTCGCAAGTGCAATATGTTGGGACGCACTATACAGATTTTTGCGCAGATGTGAATTGACGATTTTCAATCTGCTTTTCTTATACATATTGTGAATAAAAGGATTGATTTCTATCTAGGGATGCATGTAAAAACGGCCCTGCGTAATTAAAATTGTGTGCAACTCAGGGGAAATTGCATTTATGGCTTACACGCGCCGCAAAATTATACAGGCTGGATTAGCAGGCGCAGCATCCCTATTTTGTGCACCGCAAGCCCTTGGCGCGCACAGCCGCACTCTGAAGATTGTCCACCATCAGGATTTTGCCCCCTTTGAATATGAAACAGATAGAAAAGCAATCGGCATTATCCCCGACATTTTGAACTTGGCATTTGAAGGCATTGCGTCTTACGATCTCACTCACGAATCTCTGCCCTGGAAACGCGCCCAGACCCTTGTATCCAATGGTAATGCTGATGGGCTGACGGCTTATGCGTCACGCGATCGCCGAGAATATATGAATTTCAGCAAAACACCCTTGATCCATATAACACCAAGCCTGTTTTTCTCCGCCAGTCATCCCCGCATTGACGAGCTGAAATCCATTTCAACCCTGAATGATTTGAAACAATTTGATGTGGTAGACCTGATCGGCAACAGCTGGGCGGAAGAAACCGTTGCCCCGCACACACCGATGAAATGGTTCCCTGAATATGATCAGATTTTCAAAGTTCTACTGTCCAACCGTTTTGATGTCCATGTGGCCCTAAGTTTTGAGATGGTGAAACTGCAGCTCAAGGCCTTTGGCTATGACAGCGACGCCCTGGTCAGTGTCAAAATCCCAGCCCTGATCAAGCCTGTCCCGCTTTATTTCGGACTGCGCAAGTCCTTGCCGGGTAGTAAAAACATCCTGAAAGCCTTTGATGAAAAACTGGAACAGATCAAACCCCAGATCAAGACCATCAAAGCCAAACATGTGATTGCTTAAACTAAATCTTATAACCCAGCTCTTTAGCCGTCTCAAAAGCACGTTTGGCGGCACGTTGACCGACATCAACGGACCATTTCTGACCGACCTGGAGACTTGGTTGCAGAATTTGCGACGATTTCTGAACGATAGACCGACCAAGCGGGCTTTTATAATAAGCGATGGCATGTTCGATTTCTTCAAGAGTGAACACTTTGTCATAAATCGGCACCATCATATCAAAGAAAGAACCTTTGGAGGCCCGCATTTCAGACCCCATAGCTTTTGCAATTGCGTTGGCATGCTCCTGGGTCAAACGCGAGTCTTTGGCCTGAATCTGCTTTAGCACCTCAGGGACAACAGCTCTTACTGCTTCATCCATCATCATCATCGCACCAGAGGCTTCGATCATCTCGATAATTTTGGCTCTCTTATTTGCATCTGCGGCTTGTGTGACCGATGCAAAGACCAAAAATGACAAGAGTGACAAGCTCATGATCAGAAAACGCATTTCTTCCTCCTAAAATATAATCCGACCATCACCCTAGCCTTTTAACGATATTTTAAAAGGCTTTTCTCGCAAAAAAAGCTCTCTTTCCGCCAAGGAGGGAAAGAGAGCTTGAAGTGCTGAACGAAGGAGGGTAAATCCAGCGTAAATGATCATAAAGACTGATCAGAGCCTTTGATCTTTTTCAGACTAATAGATGCCCGTCGCCTCTGTAATTGCGAAATCTCAATTTTCTATATATTTACCCCGCCAACCGACCAGGCCTCTGGCTTTCCTTCCTGATTGATATGACTGATGCGACTGATCGAGAGCGTTTCGATTTTTAAACGCAAGGCAGCTGTTGGTGTTATATCCAGGGCTTGGGCTAAGGCTGCACGGATGGTTCCGGCATGTGCCACACAAATAATGTCGGCCCCTTCATATTTACGAACCAGATGACGGATACATTTTTCGACCCGTTTACACAGAGTCTCAAAACTTTCTCCATCCGGCGGGCAATGACCAGCCGGGTCGTCCCAAAACGCCAGACTTTCCGGATCATCTTCCAGATCATCCCAGGTCTTGCTTTGCCACAGGCCGAAATTCTGTTCCATCAATTCTTTATAAGCCAGCGGACGAATTGTCCAATCGCGCATGGCAGCAACCGCTTTGGCTGTCTTTTTGGTACGCGACAGGCTGGAAGTCACCCAAAGCGCATCTTCTGGCAACAGGTCTGCGACTTTTTGCAGGCTTGCTTCATCTTTCAAATTACAACCCACATCACGCTGTCCATAAATACGCCCCGGCATCATGGCTTTGACGGGTGCATGGCGCACCCAGTGAAAATTGGTGATGGTGATTGTCATACGGTCGCGACCAATACCATCAAGGCAACAATCTCTACAATCTGTTGCGAAGCCCCACAGACATCCCCGGTATGCCCGCCGATCTGTTTTTCCGCCAGTCGCGCAAAGCCAAACAGTGCCAGCGCACAGATCAACATCGCAAGCAGTCCTTCCACCAAGGTGGCTGCGGCAATAAAAAAAGCAGCGCCAAGGAAAATGCCCTGCAGTACAATGACCAGATCTGGCTTTTCCATCTTTGCCGCCAAACCGTCCGTTCGGGCAGGCGACAGAATGGCAAGCAACACGACAGGACCAACACGCGATAGTGCAGAAACGGCAACAATCGCAGCTGCTGCAATGGTCCAGTCGTCAAACCCGGCGAGACAGGCAACGCGCAGGCCAATGGAAAAGATCATAGCCAGCACACCATAAGCCCCGACCCGGCTGTCGCGCATGATCTCCAGTTTACGCTCTTTCTCATAGCCACCGCCAAAACCGTCAGCCACATCGGCCAGGCCATCTTCATGCAGGGCCCCCGTGACCAGCACGCAGGTCAAAACACCGATGAGGGCGCAGACCAGATCAGGCAAGTTTGTCAGATGGGCAAGGCTGAACACCGTCGCCCCGATGGCACCGACCAGCAACCCTAAAACTGGAAAAACTCTTAACGCTCTATTTAAAGCTTGGTCGGGGATATCGCCGTTCAACTTCCACGGAATGCGGGTCAGAAATACCAATGCCAATTGCACATCTTCCCACCAACTTTGCAGGTTTTGTGCGTTTTTATTGAATGAAGAACTGGTATCGCTCATGACCTGATGCTATGTCTGTTTTAACTATTTTTGACTTATACCCCAACCAACTAGGTTGGGAAAGGGAGTAACAGGCCGTGACGACATTGCCCCACGTGAAATCCATCGAAGACATCCGCAACATTCTGGGTAACCTGCCTGCACGCAGTGAAGAAGCCTTGCAAAATGCGCAAGCACGTGAACCACAGCTGACCAAGCCGGAAGGCGCATTGGGTCGTCTGGAAGATATCAGTCACTGGGTTGCCGCCTGGCAAGGAAACTATCCGCCGCGCATCCGTTCGGTCCATTGTAATGTCTATGCAGGCAACCACGGGGTTGTCGCCCAAGGTGTTTCTGCTTATCCGGCCGAAGTCACCAAACAGATGGTGCAAAACTTCATTGATGGCGGGGCAGCCGTTAACCAGCTGTGCGGCACCTTTGATGTAGACCTGCAAGTCCATGAAATGGCTTTGGACCAACCTACCGACGATATGTCACAAGGCCCGGCCATGTCTGATGAAGATGCAGCCGAAGCTTTCTTTTATGGCATGACGACAGTGAAAGATCATACTGACCTTCTCTGTGTCGGTGAAATGGGCATTGGCAACACAACAGCCGCTGCTGCTGTGGCATTTGGCCTTTATGGCGGGGATGTGGATACCTGGGTTGGTCGCGGCACAGGCGTGGATGATGAAACCCTGAAACATAAAGCCGAAGTGGTCGCGGCCTCTGTTGCCAAGAACAAAGAAAACATCACCGACGGGCTGGATGTGATGCGCTGCCTGGGGGGGCGCGAACTGGCCGCCATGGCAGGCGCCGTTTTGGCCGCACGCCTGAAAGGCGTTCCCGTTTTGCTGGATGGATATGTCTCCACCAGCGCGGTTGCCGTTCTGGAAGCCACCTGTGCCGGGGCCTTGGATCACTGCATCGTTGCGCATAATTCGGTTGAACCGGGCCATCAATTGCTTTGTGAAAAACTAAACAAAAAGCCTTTGTTCGACATGGGCATGCGTCTGGGCGAAGGCAGTGGTGCAGTACTGGCTGTTGGTATGGTACGCGCAGCTGTGGCATGCCATAACGAGATGGCTACTTTTGGCGATGCGGGTGTGTCCACCAAAGGCAGCGAGGCGTGAGCACCACGTCCCTTTCCCTTAAAGGATTTGCCACGCTGATCTTGTTGGCGATGATCTGGGGATCAAGCTTTACCTTCATCAAAGTGGCGTTGGAAACCATCAACCCGCTTTCCATTGCCGCCGGGCGCATCAGTCTGGCTGCTGTGGTACTGCTCTCCATTGCCTATATCCGTAAGGAAACCTTCCCGCGTGAATTAAATATCTGGGGATGGTTGCTGGCTCTGGCCGTTTTGGGCAATGCCGCCCCTTTCTTCCTGATCGGATGGGGGGAACATAATGTGGATAGCGGCATGACATCCGTTCTGATGTCCGTCGTTCCGCTGACCGTGCCCATCATGGCCCATTTCTTCACCGATGATGAGAAGCTTACGCCCTATATGATGATTGGTGTGGTGATCGGTTTTACCGGGTTAATCGTGCTGATTGGTCCTGAAACTTTGTTGGGCCTGGGCGAAGACTTGATCAGCCAGGGTGCAATTGTTTTAGCAGCCCTTTGTTATGGGGCCGCTTCCTTGGTTGCGCGCCGTTTGCGCCATGTGCCCTTTATGGTCGTGGCCTCCGGCTCAATGATTTTGGCGGCCGCCATGATGTTGCCGACTTCGCTTATCATCGATCAGCCCTGGACCTTCACACCAGATTTGCTGCATTGGGGGGCGATCATTTATCTAGGTCTCTTCCCCACCGCCCTTGCCAACATCCTGTTATTGCAAGTGATCAATTCCAGCGGGGTCAGTTTCCTTGCGCTTAACAACTATCTGGTGCCGGTCTTTGGCGTTGCGATTGCCGCTCTGACACTTGGCGAAGATATCCCGGCGGAAATGGTCACCGCCATGGGGATCATCTTCTTTGGGATTTTCGTCAGTAACCTGAAACGCAAAAGCGGCTGATTTCGTCTGTTAAATCTGATATCCTCTGCGAAAGCAGATCACAGGGGATCACGGATGCGCCGCAAGGGTCATATCGTCAACCGCTACCGCCAGCGTCTGCCCAGCGATGGGGACGAAACCCTTCTCTTTGCCGATAACCTGCCCAGATACGATGTCTCGCGCAATGCCGACACGTTGATCAAGCTGGTGCAGATGAACCCTTATAACAAAGAAATTCTGGATCGCATGCATATGCTGGATGCACCGGATTGCTGGCTGGTGTCGGGCTGTTTGTTCCAGACGGTCTGGAACGTGATTGACGGCAAGGCACCATCTGATGGCATTCTGGATTACGACCTGATCTATTATGATCCCGACCAAAGCCGCGAGGCCGAAGAAGCCATGGCCCGGAAGGTTGAAACCATTTTCAGTGACTTAAACATCAAGATCGAGATCAAAAACCAGTCACGCGTCCATATGTGGTATCAGCCCAAATTCGGCCTGGAATATCCGGAACTAACTTCGGCAACCGAGTCGCTCCATTACTACCCCGCCAAAGTGCAGGCCGTCGCCTTGCAAGGCCGGGGGCGAGGCCGCATTTCCTATGATGCGCCTTTCGGATTTGAAAACCTGCTGCGCCAAGTCGTGCGCCCCAACCACGCCCTCGAATTCCCCGATATTTATGAGAAAAAGACGGCAAGATGGAAAGAGGTTTGGGAGAATTTAAAGATCTATCCTTGGGCGGCTGAGCCAGAACAACCTTAAAACCTGTCATGGCCTTTGTGCCGGGATGACAGGTTTTATGGGGTGGAGGCTGGTTTCCTCAGCTCATCTCAATATGCACATCATTGGGAAAAGGGCGGCCTGAACCTGTTTCCAGATACTGTTTTAAACTCAGCATAAAGACCGCCCATTTGGTGGAACAATGGTGGAAGAAGGGGATTTCTTCGGCCCAGTCGGCATGTTTGAAATAGAGCAGGGTCTGGGTGTCGGTTTCTTCGATGTTGAAATGGATTTGGGTGCCGATCCATTCTTCAATCCCGGCTGTCACCGTCCAGATGATGTGATCTTTCGTTACCTGAGTAACTTCCATATCAGGTCCCATGGTGGGGAAGCGAAATTCCAGTTTTCCGCCGGCATCCGGGTTTCCGCTTGTGTGGGTGGTCCACCAACTGTTGAGGCCATTCAGCGTGGTCAGCGCATCAAACACTTTATTTGCAGAAGCTGTGGTTCCGATCATCAGGCAAATATTGGGCATGAGTTTATCCTTTTGAGAAAATTGAACTGCTTTTAAGTGTAAAGCCCCTATGTTGATTTAATATCAAATTATAGAGATTTTATAATATATTGATTCTATTAAATTTAATTGCGTTTACTTCGGCATAAATAGGTTTATAATTTCCAATTATGGAAAATGAAAACCAGCTGGACCTTATTTTTGCAGCCCTTGCAGATCAACGTCGCCGTCAGATCGTCGAAGATGTGTCGGAAGGGGCGCGTTCGGTTGGTGAAATTGCAGCGCGGCTGGACTTAAAAGTCAGTGCTGCTTCCAAACATATTGCCCAGTTGGAAGAAGCCGGGATTATTTACAAGACCCGACAAGGGCGCACGATCTATTGCCATATCAATTTCGATGTCTGGAAAATTGTCGCCGCTCACATCGCACGTCAGGCCAGTTTCTGGAACAACCGCTTGAACGAGCTGGACGCATTTTTAAGTAAGGTATAACGCTATGAGCATGGACCCTGTTGTAATTAAACGCACCTTTGCCTGCACAAAACGCCAGTTGTTTGACGCTTGGTCAAAGCCGGAACTGATGGCACAGTGGTTTTATGCAGGCGCGACCCTCCATACCCAAAGCACGGTGACCAGTTCTTTCGTGGTCGGTGGGGCCTATGAACTGATTATGCATGATCTGGATCAGGACCATGTCATGTCCGGGACCTATAAAACCATCATCCGTTATAGTCATATCAGCTTTACCTGGACGTCTATGATGGCAACGGACAGTCTGGTGGCGTTGGAATTTAAGGAGCTGTCGCCCAATCGCACAGAAATGACCCTGACCCACAGTGATTTCCCATCCGAGGAATCGCGCAATGCCCATAATGAAGGCTGGGGGCGGTGTCTGGCGAGTTTGGAGAAATTTTTGTTGGGCTACTAACGTCTGAATTTATTGGTTTTAAAACCCCTGACACTTCCTACATATGAATCGTGCCTGAAATGATCATATCGACAGGGAAGCCATGTCACCGCCGAAGCCACAGGAAGCCTGGGACCAGGTGCCGATCGCGTTGCAGTATCTCGACACAGGGGTCGCGATATTCGATCAGGATTTGTGTCTGGCGATCTGGAATCAGCAATTTGTGGAAATTTTGAACTTCCCCGAAGCGATGATGAAACGGGGCTTGCGGCTTGAAGATTTTTTCCGATGCAATGCAGAGCGCGGCGAATATGGGGCAGGCGATATTGATGAGCTGATTGATGCCCGCATGGCCCTGATCCAGCAACGAATTTCTCACAAGGAAGAACGTGATCGCGCCGACGGTCGGGTGATTGAGGTCAAAGACGCCCCGCTGCCTGATGGCGGTGTGGTCTTTATGTATGAAGATATCAGCGATCACGTAAACGCCCATAAAGAGATCGAAGCCAAGCTGGAAGCCAGCCACAAACGATTATCTGACATTGCAGAATCCGCATCGGACTGGTTTTGGGAAATGGGGCCGGACTTTCGCTTTATCTATCTATCTTCGCGCTTTTTCAAAATCTTTGATCTGGAACGTGACGCCATCATCGGCAAAACCCGCGAAGAATTCGCCAATCAAAGTGAAGTCCTGGGCGATCCGGAAAAATGGCAACGTCACCGCCAGGATCTGGAAAATCATCTGCCTGTCGAAAATTTCATCTATAGCGCCATCGTGCGCGGCGGCACCATCGGCCATATCCGCATAAGCGGCATCCCGATTTTTGATGAGAAGGGGAATTTCGAAGGCTATCGCGGGGCAGGCACCAACGTAACCAAGGAAGTCGAAGCCGAACGTGCCCTGATCCATGCCAAGGAACAGGCCGAAGAAGCCAACCGGGCAAAATCTGAGTTCCTGTCACGTATGAGCCATGAGCTTCGCACGCCCTTAAACGGTATCCTCGGTTTTACCCAATTGTTGCAATATAATCCGAAAGAAAAGCTTTCCCCGCTTCAGACCAAATATACCGATGATATTTTGCAGGCGGGCAATCATTTGCTGGCGCTGATCAATGAAGTGCTGGATCTGGCGAAGATCGAAAGCGGCAATGTGACTTTAAAGTTTGAACCTGTCGATGTGGCCGTGCTGGTGCGTGAATGTATGCTGATTGTTGCCCCGATCTCGGAAGTGCGTGACATCAAGTTGGTGGATGAAACCGCCCATCTGGCCGATCCGATCCATATTCTGGCTGACTTTGTGCGCATTAAAGAGATCATGATTAATCTGCTTTCTAACGCGATTAAATATAACCGGGAACACGGCACGGTCTTTGTGCGCTGTCAGGATCAGTTAAACGGCAAGGTGCGGGTGTTTGTGCGCGATACGGGCAAAGGCATCTCCCAGGCCAAACAGATGGAACTGTTCCAGCCCTTTAACCGTCTGGGGGAAGAATATGGCACGGTGGAAGGCACCGGCATTGGCCTGACCATTACCCGGCGTCTGGTGGAACTGATGGGTGGTGAAATCGGCGTTGTCAGCAAGTCGGGGGAAGGATCGACTTTCTGGTTTGATATCCCAAGCGCTGATGCGGCACAGAAGGTGGAGGAGAGTGAACAAAAAGTTGTCTCCGATGCCTTTGTCATGGATATCTCCAAAACCGGAGACCACGATATTCTTTATGTGGAAGATAACGCCGCCAACATCCGCCTGATGGAAGGGCTGTTTAAAGATATCCCCAACCTGACCCTCCATATCGCCAGAAACGGACTGGAAGGCCTGAAACGGGTGGAACGCATCAAACCCTCTTTGATGTTGCTGGATATGGAACTGCCTGTGTTGAACGGGATGGAGACTCTGGAAGAGCTGCGCAAAAAAGACGCCGTCAAGGATACCCCTGTCATCGCGCTCAGCGCCAGTGCCATGCCCAAAGATATCGAACAGGCACTGGACGCCGGCTGCATCGACTACCAAACCAAACCCATCAACCTGGGGCGCTTCTTAATGTGTATTTGCGATGCACTGGTGAAATATGGTGTGAAATCGCAGAAATAGTTTTTAAAAGGGCTGCATGACTCATATTCAGCCCTTTTACATTTAGGCAAAGCCGAGATAATAACCGAAATTGTCGGTAAGATTTTTTGTGTCTTTTTTCTTTACCGTCATGCCAAAAACGTCGTCTGTAATGGGGCCGAGGATGCCATCCTCCTTCAATTTCGGAATTTGGCTGTCATCTTTGTTTGTTTCATTGACGGTAGTTTGTAAGGCCAAGCCAATGTTACTTGTTTGTTGACCTTTATTGTTTGGCAACAATGCATCGAATGTGGTGGCGACATCCTTCACAAGATTGGAGGTGTCACCTGATTTTTTGGCTTTATCTGCAGTGTGTTGAAACTGTCCTAGGGCACTTGCTTCTGTCATTTTGGTTGGTCCAAGCGAGGCAATGGCTTTTTTAAAAGCATTCGCCGACTTTGGACCAAATACACCATCGACCTTTAACGGTACGTCCGTTTTGTTTTTTGTCCTGTTGATAGCAGTTTGTAGGCCGCGAATGGTATCAGTTTTATTGTCTGGTGATTTATCCAGTTTACCAGCAACTATCTTAATCGCATCTGCCATTGTATGACCACCGGGAACGGTGAGCGGTTTTGGTTCTTTTGGAGCCGGATTGATCGCAACAGGTGGGATCATTTTGCCTGTTTCATCAAATTGAACAGCGCCATCACCATATCGTGCGGAAAACCATTGACGTTCTTTTTCGACCAATTCGTTGAATAATGGTTGATCGTTTTTGGTTTGGGTGCGTTTTTTCATCAACTCGTGGAGTTCTTCTTCCGTTAAATCGTCTGGACGTTTTAGAAATAAGTCATCAGCAGTATCGTTTGTTTGTTTGATCACTTCATCTGCTGCTGAGTTAGGTTGCTGTTTATCGTTATTGGTTTTGACGCTTTCGGAATTGGATTTATTACCTCGCGTATCTCCCCGAACATCCCATTTGTAATATACATCAATTGATATCGGGCTTGATGTCCCCAATTTAAAGGATGGTTCAAATGCAGAATTCCCATCTGTGTGAACCGTTACAGACTCAAAAAAATCTTCATCAACCCAATCGCCACTCTCATTTACATAGCTTATTTTACCTCTAACTGGACCTTTAAATCTTGACCCGGTAATTGATGTTGAGATTGAAATTGTCGCTCCAACTCCACCCCCTAGTATCGCAGCCATGTTTTTACTTCTGCTCCAATGATTTGGCGCTAAGGTTATCCATCCACTTCCACTTGGCATAGTTTTCTCCATTTTAAAAACAAATAATGAATATTATTTGGAATATTTTCCTATATCGTCAATAGGTAGACTGCTATAAGTTTTATTAAACTACGTTTATGGAGTTTAAGATGTTGAAAACCCTTGCAGTTATATTGCTTTTGCAATCATCGTTTTTTGTTGCATCCAGCACGGGGCAAGCCGCGAACTCTGATATGTCACCCATATTCGAGGCAACTGAGAAGCTCATGGACCAGGAAGTTAGCCAGCTCTTCGGTACGCACAATCAGGCGGCACTTTTGGATTACATGAAAAAACATGGAGATCAAAAAGGGGTCGCTCGACTTTCTGCAAAATTGTCTGCGCGAAATTCAACAGAAAAAGAAGTTGGTAGCTATACTTTTTTGGAGGCCCAGGTTGCGAAGGCTGAAATATTTCTTGGGCAAATAGAGAAGGCTAATCATCGTGTTGAAACAGCATTGAATTACGCACCAACGCTATGGCTCAGTCACGGTAATGATCGTCCATTTAATTCTTATATCGATTTGATGGGAATTTATCTTGAAACTGGTGGTGATATAGCTGGACTTAAACAGGCAAGGTTGTTTCTTGATAAAGTTGCTACACGCTATAGAGAAGATGATTGGCGACATCAGCTTTTTCAAAGCCTGGGAAGAATGTGGGCGAAAGCTGGCTACATCAGTAATGCTCGCGAAAACTTCCAGAAAGCGATTGACGTCGCTTTGACATTTCCCTCTGAAAAAGGACGTCAAAACAAGCGCATGAATTATTTGATGAGTATCGCCAGTTTTCAGGGCCGGTTAGGGTTTTATGAAGATATGGCCAAGACGATTTCCCTCGTTGATACCACTGACGGTGAAGCTCTCAATGCTGCGTGGGAAACCATCAAAGGGACGATCGACTTACTTGAACAACCTACTGTGCAGTAAGTCGTTACTCTCCCTTCAAAGCTTCCACACGGGCATCGCGGCCGCAGCGGTAGCGATAGAATTTATATTTGATGGCGTTCTTTTTGTAATAGTCCTGATGTTCTTCACGCACGGGAAAGAAAGCGCTTTCAGGCTCGATCGGGACGATGGAGCTTTTTGGGGCGAGTTTTTCGGCGATCATGCGTTCTTCTTCGGTTTTGTAGTAGATCGCCGGGCTGTAGGAATGGCCACGGTCACAAAACTGGCCGCCTTTGTCTTCGTAATCAATGGTGGCATAGACATGTTTGACCAGTTCTTCATAAGAAATAACCGCCGGGTCATAGATGATTTGCGCAGCTTCGCGGTGGTCGCCCCATTCGCCGTAGTAATAACGCGGACTGGGCGTGGTGCCGCCTGTGAAGCCACTGATCACCTCGCTGACGCCTTTGAGCTTTTCAGAATCCGCTTCGGTACACCAGAAACAGCCGCCGGAATAATTAAAGGTCTCAGCCTCAGCGATCTGTGGGGTGAAGCTGGCAGCCATAGCAAGGGCGGTGACGGCAAGGATGGTTTTTTTCATGGTCATAGGGTCCTTTAAGAAAAGCTCTGTTGGATCACTATGCGCAAAAAAAGGCACCGGGCACCATAAAAGGATGTTCAACTCTTTGTGAGGGAGAGTGAGGGGCAAAACCTGGACACAAAAAAAGCCGCCCGAAGGCAGCTTGTTTTTGTAAGACTTTAAGATGGAGCGGGCGAAGAGATTCGAACTCTCGACCTAAACCTTGGCAAGGTTTCGCTCTACCCCTGAGCTACGCCCGCATTGCATCTTAATGCGTCTTGGTGTTTGTGGAAGATGGAGCGGGCGAAGAGATTCGAACTCTCGACCTAAACCTTGGCAAGGTTTCGCTCTACCCCTGAGCTACGCCCGCATACCGTCTTTCAACAAACGACTTCCACTTGGGTTGGGACTGGGTGAGCCCCGTAGAAGCGGGGCGCATAATATTAAAAGCCTGAGACATTGCAAGCTAAAAAATTCAAGAAAGTGAAATATTTTTATCATGGCCTGTCTGGCGCGGGTCAAAATCCACCTGTATAAGGGGAGAACATCCTGATTTTTCAAACCCGTGGATAAAGAATATGACCAGCCCAGAACAGTTGCTTGCCCGCCTGGATGAACTTGGAATTTCGGCTAAAACCCACACGCATCCTGCGCTTTTTACGGTGGAAGACAGCAAGGCGCTGCGCGGTGACTTGCCGGGGCAGCATTGCAAGAACCTGTTTTTGAAAGATAAAAAGAAAGCGCTCTGGCTGATTGTGGCGGCAGAAGATACGCCGATCAATTTAAAGGAACTCAAAGGCAAAATTGGCTCTCACCACCTGTCTTTTGCCAAACCGGACCTGTTGATGGAGGTTTTGGGAGTCGCGCCGGGTTCGGTTACGCCTTTTGCTTTGATCAATGATTCGCAGCAGCAGGTGAACGTCATCCTCGATTCCCACATGATGGAAGCCGAGCTGGTGAATTATCACCCTTTAAGCAATGAAATGACGACCGCCTTGACACCGGATGGCCTGCGGGAATTTATCAAAGCCTGCGGTCATGAGTTGCGCGAAGTGGTGCTTTGATTTATCTAATGAACCAACAGATTTATAAATTACGGACACTCAAAGAATGATCATCGATCAAAATGTACCGCAAGGGGCAGCCGATTTAATCAAAGATACCACCACTGCAACTTTCATGGAGGATGTGGTTGACGCGTCCCAGGAAGTACCTGTTCTGGTCGATTTCTGGGGGCCGGGCTGTCAGCCTTGTGAAACCCTGAAACCGATCCTTGAAAATCTGGTGCGCACCATGGGCGGTGCGGTCAAGCTGGTAAAGATTAACGCGCAGGAATGTCATGACATTGCACGTCAGTTGCAGGTTCAGTCTGTCCCAACCGTTTTCGCCTTTAAAAACGGTCGTCCGGTAGATGCCTTCCAGGGCGCATTGCCTGAAGCGGAACTGCGCAAGTTCATTGAAAAACAATTGGGCGATGAAGGTTCCCCTATCACACAAGCCTTGGCGCAAGCGAAAGAACTGCTGGATAGTGGCGATGCGGCCAATGCCCAGGGGCTTTACATGCAGATTTTGCAACATGACAATTCCAACCCGGAAGCCTGCGCAGGTGTGATGCGCACGCACGTGGCGCTTGGCAATGCTGATAGCGCGAAAGAAATCGCAGATAACCTGCCGGAAGAATTGAAGAAGAATGAACATATTGCTTCTGCCATCGCCATGATCGAACTGGCAGGTCAGGGCGATGTAGATACATCTGAGCTGGATGCCAAACTGGCGGCTGATCCAAATGATCATCAGGCACGGTTTGATCTGGGCATGGCGCTTTATGGGGCGGGCAAGAATGAAGAAGGTCTGATGGAGCTTCTTGAAATCGTCAAAAAAGATCGCACATGGAATGATGATGCAGCGCGTCTGCAGATGCTCAAAATCTTTGAAGCCATTGGCCTGACCGATCCGGTCGTGTTGAAGGTGCGCAAAAAACTAACCACAGTGATGTTCTAATGGGTCCCCTGCTTCCTGAAACGCTGCCGCTTTTTCCGTTAAACGGGGCCTTGTTGCTGCCACGTGGGCAACTGCCGCTCAATATATTCGAGCCACGTTATCTGACCATGTTTGAAGATGCGCTGGGCGCAGGCCGTATGATCGGCATGATCCAGCCCTGTCATGACGTGCCGGACCCGGTGCCGGACAGTTGTGCCATTTATGGTGTGGGTTGTATGGGCAAAGTGGTGGAATTTCGCGAACTTGAAGACGGCCGTTTCCTTGTCACGCTGGCAGGCGTCACCCGCTTCAAGGTGGTTGAGGAGCTGGAGGTTGAGCGCGGTTATCGCCGTGCTTTGGTGGATTTTACCCCCTATAAGAAAGTCGATCTGCAGGAAGATAAATCGACCGTGGATCGCGAAGCTTTGCTGGACGGTTTACGACAGTTCCTGGATCTAACAGGGCCCAATGCGCAGGAAATGCTGGACGTAAACTGGGATGCGTTGGAACAGGCGCCAGATGAAGATCTGGTTAATGCCTTATCCATGCTCGGTCCCTTTGAAGCTCGTGAAAAACAGGCTTTGCTGGAAGCCATTACCTTGACACAACGGGCACAAACGCTCATTACCATGATGTCCATGGCCGCCCTTGGTCAGGAAGACGGTTCGTCCGGTCACGCATAAAGGAAGTAAAGACATGACAAATCCTGCTGTTGATCCAAAATTATTGGAAGTTCTGGTTTGCCCGATCACCAAAGGCCCACTGCGCTATGATGCAGACGCTCAGGAACTGATCAGCGAACAGGCCCAGCTTGCCTATCCTATCCGTGAAGGCATTCCGATCATGTTGCCCGACGAAGCCCGTCAGATCGAAGAGGCATAAAATCATGTCTGCATCACAGGAAGTCAAACGCAACGTCACTGAACTGCGCGTCAAAAAAGAAGAAAAGGCATTGATCGTGTCTTTTGATACGGGTGAATCCTTTCAGATCCCGGCTGAACTGCTGCGTGTTGAAAGCCCGTCTGCCGAAGTTCAGGGCCATAGCCCATCAGAGAAAAAGATCATCGCCGGACGTCGCCATGTCGGTATCATCGGTGTGGAACCGGTTGGCAATTATGCCGTCAAACTGACCTTTGATGACCTGCATGACACTGGGATTTTCACCTGGAACTACCTCCACTGGATGGGGGAGAATATGAACGATATCTGGAACGATTATCTCACTAATCTGGAAGCCGCAGGCCTCAGCCGCGATCCCTGATTACTCTCCCACAACCCTGTCTTTCGGGAAGGTGACCATCACGGTGGTCCCCACGTCCGGCTCACTCAAAATTTCAAGTTGGGCGCTGTGCAGTTTGGCAAGATTTACCGCAAGGGGAAGCCCCAGACCTGTGCCTTCATACTGACGTGATAGAGAGGATTGGATTTGCACAAACGGGGTCAGGGCAATTTCGACTTCCTGTTTGTTCATGCCAATGCCTTTATCCTGAATGATCAGGCGCATTTCACCACTGTCCAGCAATTGGGTGGACAGGCTCACCTGACCGTCATCCCGGCTGAATTTCACTGCATTGCTTAAGAGATTCAGGCAAATCTGTTTGACCCGGCGACGGTCGCCATAAAGTTTTTGATCGAAATCAGACTGAATGGTGATGGGGATATGTTTCTTTTCGGCGGCCTGCTGCATCATGCGTTTGCTCTGGATCAGGACTTCTTCCATATCAAAGGCTTCTTCATCCAGTTCAACTTCGCCCGATCCAATGCGTGAAATATCCAGAATGTCGTTGATCAGCTTTAACAGGTGATTACCCGAAACATGGATATCGTCGATATATTCTTTATATGATTCCGGCTGAATGGGTCCTCGGATTTCATGACGGATAAAGTCTGAAAAGCCGATGATGGCGTTTAGCGGGGTGCGCAATTCGTGGCTCATATTCGCCAGGAAATCGGTTTTGGCAAGGCTGGAAGCTTCGGCATGGGCCACTGCTTCTTCACTTTTCTTGATGTGATTTTGCAGGCTCTCAGTCATGTCGTTCAGAGAGCTTGCAAGTTCGCCCATTTCATCCTTGCTGGTGACCTTGGCGCGCACAGATAAGTCCCCGCTTTTGATTTTGCGCAGATCACTGATCAGGCTTTTGATGCGATCGCTTAAAGAATTCGCCATCCAGATCGCAATCAGAATGACAAAAATGATCATAAAGCCCGTATAGACCGTCAGGTTGATCGTGGTTTTCTGCACCGATTCTTCAAGGGTGGCAAACAGTTCGGCTTCCTGTTGTTCGGCTTTCGCATCCTGGATTTGCACCATACTTTCCAACAGATGTTTGGTGTCGTTGGCTGCGCGGTGGAATTCATCCACATTGGCCCCGATGGTGACGAATCCAAAGCCGCGTGGGGACTGGGCATATTGTCCGGTGTAATAGGGGATGGTGGCAGCCGTCGTCAGTTTCCACAGACCTGACCAGAAGATCACGAACGAGCCAGACCCGCCTTCTGCCGTCAGGTTCCACCAACCCGCACATTGCGGGGCGAAATTCAGATAGCGGCAATCAAGGGCCAGCTGGCCTTGTTTGATCAATTGTTTGGCAGGCTTGTTTGGCTTGTCCTGATTTAAGAACCAGGGCATCTGTCCTTGATAATCCACATAGCTTTGCCCGGATGCCTGCCAGCTGTCATATAGGTTTTGCGAGAGCCACGGAACGGACGGTTCCCCCGTTTCCGGGTCATAGCCCACGATGAAATAGTCGCGCGGATGGGAAATGTTGCGCGCTTTGTGGTCCCAGATAAAGGCGTAGTTGCCACTGGCGGCATCGGAGATATCGCTATAGCGTTCTTCCGTCGGGATATGATGGTCGCTGAATTCCATGATGTGGCGATGATCAAGCGCAAGCGTTACATAGCCTGTGATCTCACCGTTTTTAACAACAGGCGTGGCCCAGCGAACGATCCCTTCAAACCGTTTCCCAACCGGATTTTCTTTCCCGGCATAAGCTGAACTTTCCGGCTCAAACGGAACATTCTTTTTCTCTGCCGTTGCCTTGGTATAAGGGCCGATGATCTTGCTGGGCAGATACGCCCCGATCACGTCTGAAACATAAATCTCCCCGGGCTTCAGGTTTTTCAATTCATCAAAATAAGTTTCTGCCTTGATAAAGGTGTTGGATTTAACCGAGATATCTTTTTTTGCTGCATCGACCAGAGAACTGGTTGTCGCCTTGGCAAGCTCCCTCCCGCTTTTATCGATGAAGGACATTTCCAGATAAAGCGGGCGCTGGTTGGAGGCTTTTAACTGGTCGGCAATGCGATAGCTGAACTGCTTTTTATTGGCATCGATCTGGGCCGTGCGCAAAGTGGGACTATTCGTGCGCGGGGCTTCGGGGACCCATTTATCACCGCTTTCATTTAACACCCATGTGCCATGGTCACTGACTGATTTGGTGCGTGATTTCAGAAAATTTTGATAAGCGGCATCTGTCGGATCCATGGTGGCCGCATAGAGAATTTCACTGTCGCGCTCATAGAGGAACTGGGCGACATTGCGTGCAAGGTCCGTGGTCTGACGTTCAATGGATTCCCGGGCTTTGTCGTCCAGAGCCTCAACGGAATTTTTGGATGCAAGATTGCCAGCGTCATGAACGGTCTGACGCATTTGATCCGTAATGACTTTGCTTTTTTCTGCAGCAGTGTCACCAAAATCAATGACAGCCTGCCATGTCATCCATGCGAGCAAGACAAGCGGGATGACTTTAATGAGTAGGAAAATCGAAATCAATTTCCCACGGATACCAAATGGCATACGTTCTTCTCCAGCGATAGAGGCCTGTTTTATTAGTTATTTTTCATTTTTGTGACAGTATACATCATAAATTGCCCCTTGCACAATCTCATGGAAACAGACTATCTGAGTAGGGTCTTTTACTCATAGGTGTATATAATGATTGATCGTCTTCCTTTGTGGCTCCGTGGTTTCTTCAAACTTCCTGATGTCAGTATGTCAGGTGTTGGGGGCAAAAAATCAGCGTTCGCGTTACGTGGGCTTGGCGTTATCATTTTAATTGCCTTGCTTTATTACCCCATCGGCATGGCTTTGGTGCATAAGGTTGATGATAACACCACCCTTGATACGGAAGTTCAGGCTGGACAGAGCCGATCGGTTGCCATGGCCGCCGCCCTGATTGATCGGGAAACGGAAATCCACCCCTGGGTGGCCAATGATCCGTGGTTCCTTCCCGGTGCCGCTTTGGACAATATGCCGAATTTCCAACAGGGCATTATCTATGCTCTGTCGCGTTACACCATTGAAATGAGTGACCAGATCGGACGTACACGTGGGTCAAGTGAAGTTGATAAAGACCTTGATAAAGCCGCAGGGCTTTTGAAATACGCAGGTGACGTGTGGGTGTTTGACTTTTCAGTTTCCCTTGCGCCAACTGCCCCCAGTGATTCGCAATATAAAGCGGCGCGCAAAAGCCTGATTTCTTATAACAATCGTCTGGCTAAAGGTGAAGCCGTCTTTGATGCGCGTGCAGACAATCTGGAACGTACGCTGGAACGGATTGCGGGGGATTTGGGCTCTGGGTCTGCCGTAATTGATAAGTATATCCGTGAAAGTTCCGGTTCGATCATCGATTTTCATGCCGATGATATCTATTACCGCAACAAAGGGCGTCTTTATGCCTACTATCTGATCCTGCGTGAACTGAAAGAAGATTTCCGCAATGTGATCGAAGATAAAGAACTGACCAAAGCCTGGGACCAGATGCTGGATTCTTTGAAAATAGCTGCTGAAGCCCAGCCGCTTGTTGTGATCAATGGCGATCCAGACAGTTTCTGGCGTCCCAGCCACCTGACATCACAGGGCTTTTATCTGCTTCGTGCGCGTACGCAATTGAAAGAAGTTGCCAATATCTTGTTGAAGTAACGCAAAAAGCAAGGCAATCTATCTTTCATGGTAGAGAGTAAAGAAGTTCATGAACGGGTTTTCCTTGTTGTCGTTGACGATAGCGAGGAAATGAACGTGGCCCTGAGATTTGCAGCGAAACGCGCAAAACATTCAGGGGGACGCGTGGCGTTGCTGTATGTGATCGAACCGGCAGAATTCCAGCACTGGATGTTCGTCGGTACCCTGATGGCGGAAGAAGCCCGCGAAGAAGCGGAAAAAGCCGTCCATCAGTTTTCCGAAGCGGTGCAGGAAATTACCGGGGAAATCCCCATGATCTATATCCGCGAAGGCAACCGTCAAAATCAGTTGATGAAGCTTCTGAAGGAAGAACCACTGATTTCCCTTCTGGTACTGGCCGCAGCCGATTCTGCTGATGGACCGGGCCCGCTGGTGTCATCGTTGACAGGTGATATGGTGGGCGGCCTGCCCGTGCCGATCACGGTGGTCCCTGCGACATTGAGCGAAGAAGATATCGATCGAATTACCTAAAAGAATTTATATCCGACTAATTTACTAGGTTTTGCGCTTGACCTTTTGGCAAAATAGGACCATTTAAAGGGCAAGTTATGAAACCATCGCATTGAAAGGTGCCTCATGTTTATTCAAACCGAAGCTACGCCAAACCCATCAACTTTAAAGTTCATCCCTGAACAGACCATCATGGCGCAGGGCACGGCAAACTTTAACGATAAAGACACGGCTGCGCGCTCCCCGCTGGCGACCCGTCTCTTTGGTGTGGAAGGTGTAGACAGTATTTTCCTTGGTTCCGATTTCATTACAGTGACAAAAGGCGATGACCAGGACTGGCAGGTCATGAAACCGATGGTTCTGGAAGCCTTGATGAACCACTTTAATTCTGGTGACGCTGTGATCCAGGAAGAGACCGGCGAAGATGGCGCTGACGGCGAAGAAGACAGCGACATCGTCAAACAGATCAAAGAACTTCTGGAAACCCGCGTACGTCCGGCTGTGGCCCAGGACGGCGGTGATATCATCTTCCACAAGTTTGAAGACGGCATTGTTTACCTGACCATGATGGGCGCCTGTTCCGGCTGCCCAAGTTCTGGGGCGACATTGAAGCACGGCATTGAGAACATGCTGCGTTACTACATCCCGGAAATTACCGAGGTGCGCCAGGCTGAATAGTCTGTCATTAAAGATAAGAAAAACCCGCTTTCGTGATGAAGGCGGGTTTTTTTGTGGCCTTACTCCGGCCAGTGGACGATGTAGTCTTCCAGGTCGCCATCTACTTCATCTTCATTGATAAAGCGCCCGGCAACACTGTGGCCGGATTTCACGGTACTTTTGGGGTCGCCCGTAACCAAAGGATGCCAGTTCGGCAGGTCGAGGCCATCGCGCAGGCGGCGATACGCACAGCTGGACGGCAGCCAGTGCAGGTTATCCAGATTTTGTGGCAGCAGTTCCACACAGTCTGGCACAAGAAAGGTGCGCATCTGATACTGGGTACAGTGGCAGGTGTCCTTATCCATCAAACGGCAGGCCACGTTGGTGTAGCAGACTTCCTCGCTATCTTCGTCTTCCAGTTTATGCAGGCAGCATTTGCCACAGCCGTCACAGAGCGATTCCCACTCATCCAAAGACATGTCGGCAAGTTTTTTTGTTTTCCAGAAGGGCTGGTCAGTCATTTGATTCTCTACATAGGAAAAGGGCGTGACACTTATATAAATGCCACGCCCTGATAATTCCAGCGAATTAGAAACGCTTATTTCTTTGGCTCAAGCTCTGCATCATGTTCCAGAATGAACTGGGCAACCATTGGCTTGATCTCTTCACGCCAGCGACGGCCATTGAAGATACCGTAGTGACCAACGTTTGGGTGCAGGATGTGTTTCTGCTTGTCCTTTGGAATGTTGGTACAGATGGTATGGGCTGCTTCTGTCTGACCGCGACCTGTGATGTCGTCCTTTTCCCCTTCGATGGTGAAAAGGGCGGTCTTTTTGATTGCAGACGGGTGAACTTTGCGGTCACGCCAGTTCATGTCATCCATCGGCAGGGAGTGATCCATAAACACGGTTTTCAGTGTTTGCAGATAGAATTCCGCTGGCAGGTCCATAACAGACAGATATTCATCATAGAAAATGCGGTGATCTTCTGCCGAATCGCCATCGCCTTCGATCATGTGGTTATAAAGGTTCAGGTGGGCACCGACGTGACGTTCCAGGTTCATGGTCATAAAGCCCGTCAGCTGCATGAAGCCAGGATAGACATGGCGCATAAAGCCGGGATAGTTCACGGGAACCTGCGCGATAACGCTTTGTTCAAACCATTCGATGTCTTTTTCTTCGGCCAGTTTGTTTACTTCGGTCGGGCTGACGCGGGTATCGATCGGGCCACCCATCAGCGTCATGGAAGATGGCGCACAGTAATCTTCGTCTTCTGCCATCAGCGATACGGCTGCCAGAACCGGAACGGATGGCTGACAGACCGCAAGCACGTGGGTATTTGGACCCAGGTGGTGCAGGAAGTACATAATATATTCGATATAGTCATCCAGATTGAACGTGCCGTGGCTTGTGCAGACGTCACGCGCGTTGATCCAGTCTGTGATGTAAACGTCATGATCGGGCAGCAGTGCTTCAACGGTACCACGCAATAGCGTTGCGTAGTGACCGGACAGGGGGGCAACAACCAACAGCTTTGGATGTTTCTGCTTGGTGTGACGCTTGAAGTGCAGTAGTTCGCAGAAGGGCTTGTGCAGGACAACTTCTTCATCCACCGCAACTTCATTGCCTTCGATTTCAGTTGTATGCAGGCCGAATTCCGGTTTGATGTAGCGGCGTGTTACGCGCTCAAACAAATGGCAGCTTGCCGCAATTGCACGTCCCATCGGTGTGTAAGACACAGGCATAAAGGGAGAGCGGAAAACCTCTTCCATTTTTTCCGCAGCATGGCGAAATGGGGACCATACTGAATGTTGGAATTCATAGAATTGATAAAGCATGCGACGTTTTTCCTTAGTTGGTCAGGATTCTTTTTGAAATCCAAGTTATCTATTTGCCTAAGTATAATCGTTTTAATAACTGAGAACTCGCAAAATATTATTAAAATGTTTCAATCGTCAACTAATTTACGCACAATTATACCAAAGAATGAACATGTTCACCCCTAATATAAGTATGGTAGCGTTAGTTGCGGTGCAGCATTTTTTGTGTGCGCTGCACAATAGCATGATTGTTCGCCTATAATCCAGTTTTTTCTTATGACAAATGTGCGAAACTGACTTTTATGACGTTTTCATGTAATGAGTCCGTTGACTTAAGCCGATCAACCCCTTATACACCGACGCTCGTTTACTTAGTTTTCACTTTATTTTCGGAGTTGACCCGTGAAACGCACGTATCAGCCCAGCAAGCTTGTTCGCAAACGCCGCCATGGTTTCCGTAGCCGTATGGCTACTGTTGCAGGTCGCCGCGTACTTTCTGCTCGTCGCGCCAAAGGCCGCAAGAAACTGTCTGCTTAAGTAGCAGTCTTGCCCGAAGTAAGGATGGTTGGGTATGTCCCGTCTGCCACGTCTCAAAAAACGGCGTGAATTTCTTCAGGTCGCTTCGACCCGACGGAAATGGGTTACACCCGGCCTGATCTTACAAATCCGCAAACGCACCAAACCTTTATCTTCTTTATATAAGGGGGCGGGCTTTGCGATACCGGAGGGGCAACCGGACATTCGGATCGGTTTTACGGTCAGCAAAAAGGTTGGAAATGCACCACAGCGCAATCGCGCAAGGCGCAGACTTCGGGCCATTGCTGACCTTGTCTTGTTTAAGAAGGCCCGATCCGGTTTTGATCTGGTTCTGATCGGCCGCAAAGAAACGATAACCCGTTCCTTTGCTGATCTGGAAAAAGATCTCAAGACCGCCCTGTGGCGTACGGGTGTCCATGTGGACGCCCCGGCCCAAGGGCAAAAGGCAAAGGGAAAGACATGAACCCTTTGGCTTTTTGTGCAAAAGCGCTGGTGCGGGTTTATCAGTATGGTATTTCTCCGATTCTGCCAGGGACCTGTCGGTACACACCGTCCTGTTCAGCTTATGCACTGCAAGCCATCGACCGATTTGGGGCCTTTAAAGGCTGCAAACTGGCATTAGGGCGTATCTTTCGTTGCCATCCCTGGGGCAGGTCAGGTTATGACCCGGTACCAGAGGAAAACGAATCGCGCAGTTCCTGTTGTGGTTCGAATCATGACAAAGCGGAGTAAAACGTCCTTATTTTGTAACAGTTTTTCTGTACAACAAGGCGTTTTGAAACAGACAGGGGCCACCTTGGTGGATAAAGCCTAGATGAACGACCAGAAAAATATGATTTTAGCGATTGCTCTGTCAGTCGCGATTCTATTTGGCTTCCAATATTTCTTCCCGCCGGCAGATGTGCCTGTGCAGGAAGAGCAAACCACCCAGGTGCAAGGCGCTGCACCGCAGGCACCAGCCGGTGATCCATCCTTTGCACCACAGATTCCCGGTGCAGCCGATGCGATTAAGAAAGCGGTTGAAACCCGCAGTGAAAAGTTGGATGCGTCTGCCCGTATCAAAATTGAATCGCCCCGCCTGCACGGATCCATTTCCGTACAGGGTGGCCGCATCGATGATCTGACCCTGATCGATTACCGCGAAGAATTGGCAGAAGACAGCCCTGAGATTACCCTGTTGAACCCAAAAGGTCTGCAGAACGCGTACTACGCCGAGTTCGGTTGGTCTGCGCCAAACGTCAAAGTCCCAACAGCCGATACCGTCTGGGCGACAGACAGTCAGACTTTGAAGGCTGGCGGTTCTGTCAATCTTACATGGGATAACGGCGAAGGCCTGATTTTCCAGCGTAATATCGCACTGGATGAAAACTATGTTTTCTCCATCAATGATACTGTTGCCAATACCAGTGCGGCTGAAGTTGACCTTTATCCTTATGGTCTGATTTCACGTTCCGGCACACCGCAAACAAGCGGCTTCTTCATTCTGCATGAAGGTCTGCTGGGTGTGTTTGATCAGGTTCTGGAAGAACTGGATTACGATGATCTGCAGGAAACAGGTACCCGCAAGATCGACCCTGTTAAAGGCGGCTGGATCGGCATTACGGACAAATATTGGCTGACCGCCCTGGTTCCTGACCAGAACGCCATGGTCAACCATCGTTTCAGCCACTACCGCGCTGAAGGTAATGTTGATAAGTATCAGTCTGATTATCTGGGCCCACAGCTGAAAGCAGGGCCTGGTCAGACAGTAAGCTTTACAAGCAACCTGTTTGCTGGTGCAAAAGAGTTGAACCTGCTGCAAGGCTACAGCGAATCACTGAATGTTGCTGAATTTGATCTGGCAATCGATTTCGGTTGGTTCTTCTTTATCACCAAGCCATTCTTTATTGCGATGTCCTGGCTCTATAGTCACCTTGGCAACTATGGTCTTGCGATTCTGGCCCTGACTGTTGCTGTGAAGGTCGCATTCTTCCCATTGGCGAACACGTCTTATCGTTCCATGGCGAAGATGAAGACCCTTTCACCGAAGATCAAAGAACTGCAAAAGAAATTTGGCGACGACAAGCAACGTCTGAACCAGGAAATGATGGCGCTTTATAAACGCGAGAAAGCGAATCCGGCATCCGGTTGTCTGCCGATTCTACTGCAGATCCCTGTGTTCTTTTCTCTCTATAAAGTGCTGTTCGTTTCGATCGAAATGCGCCACGCGCCGTTTTATGGCTGGATTCAGGATTTGTCCGCGCCGGACCCAACCTCTATCTTCAACATGTTTGGTCTGATCCCTTGGGATCCGCCACAGATCCTGATGATTGGTATCTGGCCGTTGCTGATGGGTGTGTCCATGTTCCTGCAACAGAAACTGAACCCACAGCCTGCTGATCCGGTACAGGCGAAAGTGATGATGTTCCTGCCAGTGGTCTTTACCTTCATGCTGGCGGCATTCCCCGCTGGACTGGTGATCTACTGGGTGTGGAACAACGTTCTGTCCATCGCACAACAGTGGGCGATCATCAAACGTATGGAAAAGAAACCTTCCTAAGCGGTTTGAGATCATCAAAACAATTTTCAAATACATGAACCCCTGCCTTCGCAGGGGTTCATTTTTATGTTAAGTAGACAACATGACAGACGAAAAAACATTTACAGAAGAAGAACTTGAATTCGGCCGCTGGCTTTTTACCCAGCAGACCGACTTCATGCTTGGGGTTGCTGACCTTGTGCAATTGCCCAATACAAGCGCGGTGGAAGTCTGTTTTGCCGGGCGATCCAATGTGGGGAAATCCAGTCTGATCAATGCTTTGTGCGGACGTACGAACCTTGCGCGCACTTCCAGCACACCGGGGCGTACACAGCAGCTCAATTTCTTCAAGGTGATCGACCAGCTGGTTTTCTGTGACCAGCCGGGTTATGGCTATGCCAAGGCGCCGGTCAAGGAAGTCAAGAAATGGCAGGAAGTTGTCTTTGCCTACCTGCGTGGCCGTCCGCAACTGCGCCGCGCTTTCGTTCTGATCGACGGGCGCCATGGCATCAAGAATACCGACCGTCCGGTGATGGAAATGATGGATACGGCAGCCATGTCCTATCAGGTCATCGTCACCAAGGCTGATAAAGCCAAGAAAAGCGAGTTGGAAAAACATATTTCCAATATCGAAAAAGAATTAGTGAAGCATCCAGCGGCCCACCCTGAAATTCTGGTGACCAGTTCTGAAAAAGGAACGGGCATTCCCGAAGTTCGCGCAACAATTGGCCGTTTGGTGAAAGAGTTTGAATTATGACCACGCTAGATACCTCGAATATGACTGAACAGGATTACCTGTCCCAAGCTGTCACCCTGTCAGAAGCCCTGCCTTATATGCAGCGCTATGCCGGTGAAACTGTGGTGATCAAATATGGCGGGCACGCGATGGGTGATCCGGCATTGGCCAAACTGTTTGCCAAAGACATTGTGCTGTTGAAACAAGTGGGCATTAACCCGGTTGTTGTGCATGGTGGTGGTCCGCAAATCGGCCGCATGCTGGAACGTCTGGCAGTAGAAAGTGATTTTATCGATGGTCTGCGCGTAACGGACCAGGCCACCGTTGATGTGGTGGAAATGGTTTTGTCCGGTTCTATCAACAAATCTATCGTGGCTGATATCAATCAGGCGGGTGGTTTTGCCGTTGGTCTGTCCGGTAAAGACGGTCATCTAATCGAAGCCAAGAAACTGCATCGCACCAAGAAAGACCCGGAATCGAACATTGAACGTGTTCTGGATCTGGGCTTTGTGGGGGAACCTGCAGTGATCACCCCGCATATTCTGGACAGCTTTCTGGAATCCGACATTATTCCGGTCATCGCGCCGATCGGGGCGGGGCCAAATGGAGAAACGTTTAACATCAATGCGGATACCGCAGCGGGTGCGATTGCTTCTGCCATTGATGCCAAGCGTCTTTTGATGCTGACGGATATTGCAGGGGTTCTGGATAAGGACAAGAATCTAATTCAGGAAATGAACGCCGATGAAGCCCGTAACATGATCGCGGACGGCACCATCAACGGTGGCATGATTCCGAAGATCGAAACATGTCTGAATGCGGTTGAACCAAATGAAGATGCACCGGGCGTCAACGCCGCCGTCATCATGGATGGCCGTGTGCCCCATGCTGTTTTGTTGGAAATCTTTACCGAACATGGTGCAGGCACCATGGTTCGCAGTTCGGAAGGTTGATTTAATTCAGCTTCTGCCCATTGGGCAGGGTAGCGACTTTAAGGGCGATGGATTGGCGACGGGCTTTTTCCCGCATCAGGATATCGTCCGCTGCCACATTGCCCAGTTCCTTATCCAATGAGGCTGAAACATCGCCTGCGGCAATGAGCGCGAGATAGCGGGAACAACAGACCCGCAAGAAAGATGTGAAATTGCCCAGATCATGTTCTGCATCAATGGATTCGTGATATAGTTTGGTGATCAGCTGGTTCACCGTCATGCAATCACGATAGGCAATTTCCTGCAATGTTGACCAGAAGAAGTTTTCCATGCGGATGGAGGTGGCGACACCGTCAATGCGCAGGGACTTTGACTGGCTGACCCACATATCACTTTCAGCACCGATAAATAACTGGCACATGGAAAACTCCTTTTGTCGGTTGGTATCTGACTATTTCAACAATGCCATAAATTGCGCAAGCCAGCTAGGGTGTGCAGGCCAGGCGGGTGCGGTGACCAGATTACCGTCCGTTACGGCTTCAGTGACTTCGATGTCGGCATAAGTGCCACCTGCTGCGGTTACTTCCGGCGCGCAAGCCGGGTAAGCAGAAACCGTGCGACCTTCCAGAACACCTGCCGGGGCCAGAAGCTGTGCGCCGTGGCAGATGGCCGCAATCGGTTTATTCGCGCGGAAGAAATGTTGCACCATTTCAATGACAGTGTCGTTCAGGCGCAAATATTCAGGCGCACGTCCGCCGGGGATGACCAGCGCGTCGTAATCTTCTGCCTTGATATCGGCAAAGGTCGCGTTCAGGGCAAAGTTATGACCGGGTTTTTCGGTGTAGGTCTGATGGCCTTCAAAGTCGTGAATGGCTGTGGCAACCACATCGCCTGCTGCCTTGTCCGGACAAACCGCATCGACCGTATGGCCAACCGCCATCAGGGCCTGAAAGGGAACCATTGTTTCATAGTCTTCGGTGAAATCACCTGTGATCATCAAGATTTTTTTGCTCATAAAAGCCTCCGTGTTTTTGATGGGGGAGACTCTATCTGACAATGAACAGGCGTGGGTGTTACCCGGATACTACATCGCCAAAAAGCTGATCCAGCCGCGCCTTTTCTGCCCGTGCTTCTTTCATCACCCAGTCTTTGAAAGTCTTGATTTTCGGGAGGTTAGCAGATTGTTTAGGACAAACGATCCAGTAAGAATAAGGTACGGATAAATCAATATCAAAGGGGCGAACCAATCGGCCATTCAACAGATTGTGGGCGGCCAGTCCGGTGCGTGCCAGGGCCACGCCCTGCCCATCGACACAGGCATCAATGATCAGGGTAGCCCGATTCAGAATCGGCCCCCGGCTGCGATCAATATCTTCAATGCCTGCTGCGCGCAGCCACTTTAACCAGTCATCCCGGCTATCGAGATGCAGCAATGGGTAGCGCGCAAGGTCGTTTGGTGTCTTGATGTCCAGATCAGGACTGCAGACGGGAAAAAGGGTTTCGGTATAAAGCTTGGTCACATCCAGACCGGGCAGATTACCGTCGCTATGGCGGATGGCGATATCTACATCGTCGCTGGTAAAATCGGTATGGCGCATGCTGGCACTGACGCGTAGATCTACATCCGGATGTTCTTCGGCAAAGCGCCCCAGGCGATGGATCAACCATTGTGATGCAAAGTTGGGGGAGATACTCAGCGTCAGGATTTGGGAATTCTGGCTTTTCAACAATCGTTCTGTGCCATGGGCGATACTGTCAAAGGCATCGCGCATCACGATCAAATAATCTTGCCCGGCCTGTGTCAGGGTGAGTTTCTGGGGTTCACGTGCAAAAAGTTTCAGGCCCAGTTCCGCTTCCAATGCTTTGACCTGATGACTGACGGCCCCTTGAGTGACGCACAATTCCTCGGCTGCCTTGGTGAAACTTTCATGGCGTGCTGCTGCTTCAAAGGCCTTGAGACCGTTTAATGAGGGAAGTTTACGTGCCATATCCTGCCATAGCCTTAGTTTTTCTCATGAAGGATAGAGAAATGATGCTTTGAAGGCAAATCAAAAGACGGGCAGTCTGGGGCTCAGAAATCAAAGGAGACTGAATATGTGTAACGTATCTGAGGCCCAAAAGGCCCCAATGCCAATGGTGAAACTCGCTTTTCCTACTGGCATTATTTCTAAGTCTATTGCAACTGCCTTGCGCATGTATGGGCGCGCATCCCAACGCAGGCAGCTGCAAAATCTGGATGTATATCGTTTGAATGACCTGGGCTTAACTCAAGAAGATGTGGCCCGTGAATGTGCGAAACCCTTCTGGAAATAGGTTAGAGCGAGTCTTTGGCGATCTTTGCCAGAATGTCGTCCAGTTCAAGCGCCATTTTATCAAGTTCGGCCGAACCATAGGGTTTAAAGACATCGCTTGCCAGACGGTAGGTCAGTTTCGCCGTGCCGTCCTTTTCTTCCGTTACATACAGACGAAGCGGGGCTTCGATCCCTGCGGGGATGCTGGCTTTTAGCATACGAACAGCAAAGCGCGGGTGATAGACCATCAAGACCTGATTGCCCGCAATTTCAACACCGATCTTCTTAGCTCCGCAATGGGCACAGGCATGGGACACCAGACCCATTTTATTGGCTGAGATGGCTTTTTTCAGATTTTCGACATAAGCCGCAAAGGGTTGGTTGGTTTCAACCGTCTGAAAAGACGGCATGCTGCCTGCCAATGACGGGCTGGACAGTGTTCCAACCACCAGCAAGGACAGGCAGAGTTTTTTGAGTTTGTTTAACATTGGAAGTCTCCGATTTTTATGGATCATTTCCAATAGGCCAAACAGGTGTTCACAGGCAAATCACAAACCTGTGACGCCCTCTCATTTGGAAAGGGCAATCACCTTGTTCACGCAAGCTTCCGCCCCATCGGCGATTTGCGCGATGTTGGCGTCCAGCATATAACAGGGCGAGGTGACGACCTTGGCGGCTTCATCCACAATGATTTCGCCGTGATCGGTGGCTTCATGGGTGCAGCCCAATGTTTCAATCGCGCTAGCTGTGCCTTCATCCTGACCGATGGTCAGGGTCACATCGCCAAAGACTTTGGCCAGAACCGCTGGGGTGATACAAAGCGCCCCGATGGGTTTGGAGGCCGCGCGCGTTGCTTTCAAGGCATCGGCTACATCTGCGTTTACCTGACAGTCTGGTCCATCAAGAGCAAAGCTCGACAAGTTTTTGGCAGCCCCAAATCCACCCGGCAGCATCAGTGCATCAAAATCAGCCGGATTATAATCTGACAAGGCTTTGATATCGCCACGGGCAATGCGTGATGATTCGACTAAAACATTGCGGGTTTCATCCATTTCATCGCCTGTCATATGATTGATGACATGGTGTTGGTCGATATTGGGGGCGAAACATTGATAGCTTGCCCCTGCACGCTGGATCGCCAACAGGGTCAGAACCGATTCATGGATTTCTGCGCCGTCAAACACGCCACAGCCGGAAAGAACCACCGCAATTTTTGTCATTGTCAAATACTCCCTATAGATGTTTTTCAGGAGTATGGGCCAAGTTGTCTAATTTCCAAAGAGTCTTTCAAAGAAGCCTTTTACTTTTTCAACAGGTTCGGGCTGTTCATCGCCGGGCAGGGGCTTGGGTGGCAGGCTTGCGTGCGCGGAATGCATGATCTTGCCCCAGAGTTCTGCAGGCAGCGATCCACCACTGACTTTTTTCATGGGCTTTTCATTATCATTGCCCATCCAGACACCCATGATCAGGTCTGCGCTATAGCCGACAAACCAGGCATCCCGGAATCCCTGTGATGTTCCACTTTTACCCGCAACGGTGCGATTGATGTTGGCTTTTTTGCCTGTGCCTTCGATCATGACGGCTTTCATCATCTTGTTCATTTCTGCCACATGATTGGGCGCAACGATGCGTCCTGTGCCCCCGCCTGTGCGTTGGTATAAAACATCGCCTGCCGCCTCGCGGATGGTTTCAATCCCAAAGGGGAAAACACCGTATCCGCCATTGGCAAAGGGACCATAAGCCGCTGTCAGTTCCAGCAAGTTCACTTCGCTGGACCCAAGCGCGATGGATGGATGTGCCTTGAGGTCTGATGTAATCCCCAGACGGTGGGCGGTTTCCACCACATTGCGGTAACCAACCTTTTGCCCGACCTTGGCTGCAACCGTATTGACCGATTCTGCCATCGCTTTGGAAAGGGTAATTTCCCCCAGATACTGACCGGAATAGTTACGCGGTTTCCAATTCTGGATGGTGACAGGTTCATCTTTTATGGTTGTCTCAGCTGTCATGCCGCGCTCAATCCCTGCGAGAAAGACAAAGGGTTTAAAGACAGAACCGGGTTGGCGGCGTGCCTGTGTTGCCCGGTTAAACTGACTTTTGCCATAAGAATATCCCCCGACCATGGCACGCACCGCCCCGTCGGGTGCAAGGACGACAATGGCGCTTTGGGTGATGTTTTTCTTTTTACCTTCGGCATTCAGCATGCGGCGCATCTGGGTGGCGGCATCTCGTTGCAGCTTCATGTCCAGCGTGGTGATAACGGTTAAATCTTTTTTGACCGGGCCGATATAATCACGCACCTGATCCATCACCCAATTGGCAAAATACTGTCCGGCCTTATGGGGCTTGGCGGATTTTATGACGCGCTTTTTATGACGTTTGGCCTGGTCGGCTTGGGTCTGGGTCAGGTAACCCGCATTCACCATATTCATCAGCACAACTGATGTGCGTTGAGCGGCCTGTTTGGGGCTTGCCAGCGGATTATAGCGGCTGGGGGCTTTTAACAGGCCAGCGATCAATGCGGATTCGTATAAAGACAGATTGCGCGCCGATTTTGAAAAATATTTTCGCGCAGCGGCTTCTACCCCATAGGTACCTGCCCCGAAATAGACCCGGTTCAGATAAAGGGTGAAAATTTGATCCTTGGTGAATTTATGTTCCAGCCAGAGGGCAAGCAGCAGTTCCTGCACTTTACGTTTGATGGAACGTTCCGGTGATAAAAACAGGTTTTTCGCCACTTGCTGAGTGAGCGTTGATCCCCCCTGTCGCACCCGTCCTGCCATGACGTTGGTGACAAGGGCGCGGGCCAGACCAATGACATCTACGCCGAAATGATCATAGAATCGGCGATCTTCTGTCGCCATGATGGCCTGTGGGAGATATTCAGGTAAGTCACTGACCTGTAGGGCTTCGCCGTATAAATCACCACTGGTGGCAATGACGATTCCATCACTGGACAGTAACGTCAGGCCGGGGCGGCGGTCCACCTCCATGGCGTTGTCGATTTCCGGCAGGTCGTAGGCATAATACACCAGTACCGCACCCAAAGCGATGCAGCCCCAGACCCCGATGGTTGCCAGCCACATCATCGCACGTTTCAGGGTGATGCGAGGTTTTGGCGGGGCTTTTTTTGTTTGGCGTTTTGTTTTCTTTTTCTGGCTCATGGGATGCTTATGCACCATGGCGTGTTATGATTCTATTAAAACAGGATGAAAAAACGGCTTTTTTGTATTTCTAAAGGGAAATTTTCTGTGCATAATGCAAAAAGAAATTTAAAAGCAATGAGTTCTGCAAGCGTATGTCGGAAGAAGAAGAAGTCGGGAAACCCAAGAAGCCGAAGATCGAAGCCATTTCGATCCAGATCCCGCCCAATGTGGCGGTCGATAAGGCGGTAAAGGGGCAGATTATCCAGGGGACGAAAAACGCGATCACCCTGTTGCACGATAACGACTTGCTGGACAAAGAACTCGATTTTGACGCGATCCTGAATGAACCGTCAAACCTGCGCGATTTCTTCCAGATCTTTCGTGATAATATCGACCTGTTTTCTGAAAGTGTCATCGATAAAGCTGGTGATCCCATTGTGGATGACATGACCGAAACGGCCTGTGGGGTGACGCTGCAACAGGTGCAGAAGCTGTTGATCTCCACCTGCGCGCGGCGTTTCTTCATCCGCAATGATGGCGAGATCATCACCAAGAAACAGAAGAAAAAAGTCAAATCCATGGTGTTCTTCACCAAGGAAGTGACAGTGAAAAAGAAGGTCCGCTTAAAAGAAGGGGCTAAGAAATTCGATGCCATGAAACGGGTTATCGGTTTTGACTGGCAGCTGGACCTGCTGGAATATTATCGTGATGAATTACCGATTGCCCATCTTCTGGTGTTGAATGACGATGTGTTGGCCATTCAGGATGTTGAGCATGGCCGTGAGGTGGTGGAAGTTCATCACGAGGATTTCAAAAAAGTTAAAGAAGCTGTCGGTGTTTATTTCCGAAATGTGGTGGCCCATGGGGCAGCAGCCATTCCGGGCATTCTATATTGGCGCAAAGATTTAGTGGCTTCTTTCATCAAGGCGATGGGGGAAACAGCCTGGGACTTCTTTAAACGCGACAAGGCTTTCTTCGATCATTGTACCGAACTGGATAATGCCCGCATCGAAATCTATGGCGATGTGCTGGCCTATATTGCGGCTGAAAATCTGACGGAAATGAGCCGCCTGAACCTGGATCGACTGGATGCAACCATCGTTGCGATGAAAGAAACTTTTGGCGACCAGTTGCCATCAATTCTGGGTGAACCTGCGTTGGCAGTTGAAGTTTTACGCCCGACCGTTGACAGTTTTATCCACCTTGAAGCCAAGGATAATGAACAATTCCGCGTGGCATGCAAGACGGCTGTTGCCTCTTTGAAAGACAAGGTTCTGGACTTTATGAAGTCTCTTGAGGAAGACGGCGAGTAATTATTCGCCCTTTGTTGCAAACAACAGATAGTTCACACCCAGATCATTGGTTAGTGACCAGCTATCGCGAAACGGATTGAACGTCATGCCATTTAACTGCTGAACTTCCAGACCGTTCTTGCGCAGCCCATCGGCAAATTCGCTGGGTTTGACAAATTTTGCAAATTCGTGTGTGCCGCGTGGCAACCAGCCCAGAATATATTCCGCCCCGACTTTTGCCATGGCAAAAGATTTTACCGTGCGGTTCAGGGTTGCACCGATCATGGCCCCGCCCGGTTTTACCAGTGAACAAGACGCTTCAAGGAAAGCGTCAATGTCGGCCACATGTTCAATGACTTCCATGTTCAGAACCGCGTCATACTGCACACCTTCCTTGGCGAGGTCTTCGGGGAAGACGCAGCGATAATCAATTTCCAGCCCACCTGCTTCGGCATGGACCATGGCAGTTTTGATGTTTTTATCACCGGCATCGATGCTGGTCATTTCCGCACCCATACGGCACAGCGGTTCAGAAATTAAACCGCCGCCACAGCCAATATCCAACAATTTCAGCCCCTTAAGCGGCTGTTCAGCTGTTGCATCCAGGCCGAAGTGGGCGCACAACTGATTGCGGATAAAGGTCAGGCGCGTCGGGTTAAACTTGTGGAGCGGGCGAAATTTGCCATTTGGGTCCCACCATTCATCTGCAATAGCTGTAAACCAGGCAACTTCATCAGGATTTACGGTGGTTGAGGACATGGCGGATGCTCCATAAGGAAAGTCAGTGATTGGCAGATTGCATACTATTTATACGCCGCTCTTACACATTGCCAGTGTTAAATGCACCCAATTCTTTAAAAGCCGCTAAAGGACAAGCCATATTGCGCGTTGATGGATTTAATCTCGCCATTTTCATAGAGATGGGTCAATGCCTTGTTGAAACGTGTCTGCAAGGATTTCTCAGACCGCTTCTTTGAAAAGCCGAAATATCCCTTGATGATATTGATTGGATGCGGCGTGATTCGGATCAGCCTTTCCACGTTGTTCTGTTGGATTTTCAGTCTGGCCGTGCGTTCATTCAGTGCAACCAGGTCTGTTCTGTTATGATAAAGCATATCCAGCACATTGTCGGAAGAAACGGCTTCATAAATATTCAGCTTTTCACGTATCTGTTCGAAGGCAGTGCCGTAAAACCAGTTTTTGATGGTCAGGATTTTATAGCCCATAAGCTGTTCATAGTCCCCGTGCCATTTGAATTCATCGACGGCCCGGCTGATGAAAATCATTTTATCGGCATAGAACGGGCTGTCGCTATAGTCCATAAATTTCTGACGTTCGAGTGAGAAGTAAGGGCCGATCAACCCGCTGGCTTCCCCGCGTTTAATCATTTGCAGCGCCCGTGTCCAGGGAAGGATGCGGACCTCATAGGTGTCCCCTGTGATCTTTGATATTTTTTGCAAAAGATCGACCGAAACACCAACAGGTTTATTCTGGTCATCTTTTTCAAGAATGCGGGGGAAAGTGGTGCCAACAAACAAATAGCTGTTATGGTCATCCGCGCGCACAGTAGTGGTCTGCAGGATAATGAGACATAAGATTATAAAATGCAGGTTGAAAACAGCTTTAAAAACAAAACTTGTCATGAGTTGGATCATATCACCATTTTTCGTTGATGTATATGACAGGCAACGTATTTGGCTTGCTATCGCCTCCTGTTTAAGAGTATGTATACGCGCGCGTGGATATCTTACGGGGACAGGCTTTTTCTTGCTGGGATAAAACGCGAAAATGAACAATCCCTTTTTGACTTTCGCCTAAGGAACATTTCTTCAAATGGCTCGGATCGTAATGAAATTTGGCGGCACATCAGTGGCCGACCTCGACCGGATCAGGAATGTCGCTCAACGGGTGAAGAACGAAGTGGATGCAGGCAATGAAGTGGCCGTCGTGGTTTCCGCCATGTCCGGTGTCACCAACCAGCTTGTCGGTTATTGCGAAGACGCATCACCCATGTATGATGCGCGCGAATACGACGTTGTGGTTTCTTCTGGTGAACAGGTTACTTCCGGGCTGCTGGCCATCGTTCTTCAATCCATGGGTATTGCCGCCCGCTCCTGGCAGGGCTGGCAGATTCCAATCCGCACCGATAGCATTCATGCAAAAGCACGTATCGAAGATATCGGCACCGATGAAATTGATGCCCGCATGAAAAGCGGTGAAGTTGTCGTTGTCCCTGGTTTCCAGGGAGTTGGTGATGATGGCCGTGTGACCACACTGGGTCGCGGTGGCTCTGATACGTCGGCTGTGGCTTTGGCTGCGGCGGCAAATGCTGATCGTTGTGACATCTATACCGATGTGGACGGGATTTATACGACCGATCCCCGGATCGTGGCAAAAGCGAAGAAGCTTGATAAAATCACTTATGAAGAAATGCTTGAACTGGCCTCGCTCGGCGCCAAGGTTCTGCAGACCCGTTCTGTAGAAATGGCGATGAAGCATGATGTGCGCCTGCAGGTATTGACCTCTTTTGAAGAAAAACCCGGAACCTTGGTTTGCGGGGAGGATGAAATCGTGGAACAAGAACTCGTAAGCGGCATCGCGTATTCGCGTGATGAAGCAAAAATCACTCTGGTTGGCGTTGCTGACCGTCCCGGCGTTTCTGCTGGCATCTTCGGCCCGTTGGCTGATACCAGCATCAACGTTGACATGATCGTACAGAACGTTTCTGAAGACGGCAAGAAAACCGATATGACCTTTACGGTTCCACGCGGTGATCTGCAACGTGCCTTGACGTTACTGGAAGAAAAGAAAGACGAAATCGAATATGAACGTATGACCTCTGATGGTGACGTTGTTAAGATTTCTGTTGTCGGTGTTGGCATGCGTACACACGCTGGTGTGGCGGCAACCATGTTCCAGGCGCTGGCTGAAAAAGGCATCAACATTCAGGTTATTACAACATCCGAGATCAAGGTTTCTGTCCTGATTGCGGAAGAATATCTTGAACTGGCCATCCGTGCATTGCACTCTGCCTATGGCCTGGATGCAGAAGAAGACTAAGGATAAAAATGATGAACGAAGCTGCCAAACAACAATTGGATAAACTCTGGGCGCGTGGGCGTGACTTTTTGGGATGCGAATATGCCATCCTTGGCGGGGCCATGTCCTGGGTATCAGAACGCAACCTTGTTTCTGCCTTGTCCAACGCTGGCGGCTTCGGCGTCATTGCCTGTGGATCAATGACACCGGATTTGCTGTCAGAAGAAATCGCAGCCACCAAAGCGATGACTGACAAGCCGTTCGGTGTCAATCTGATCACCATGCATCCTGATCTGGATAAATTGATTGATGTCTGTAAAGAACATGAAGTTACTCACGTAGTGCTGGCGGGTGGTCTGCCATCCGGTGCATCGATCAAACAAGCCAAAGACTTCGGGGCGAAAGTTGTTTGTTTCTCCCCAGCCCTAGTTCTGGCCAAACGCCTGATCCGCAACGGTGCCGACGCGCTGGTGATTGAAGGCGCGGAAGCTGGCGGTCACATTGGCCCGGTTGTCACCTCTGTTCTGGCACAGGAAATTCTGCCGCAGATTAAGGATGTGCCGATCTTTGTTGCGGGTGGCATTGGTCGCGGCGAAGCCATGCTGTCTTACCTTGAAATGGGCGCAGCGGGTGTTCAGCTCGGCACCCGTTTTGTCTGTGCAACCGAATGTATCGCGCATGAAAACTTCAAGAAAGCCTTCATCCGCGCAGGTGCCAAAGATGCGATGACGACCTTGCAAATCGATCCAAACTTCCCGGTTATTCCGGTACGCGCGTTGAATAACAAAGGTACGGACGAATTTATGGCAACACAGCGTCGCGTCATTGAAAAATTCAATGCAGGCGAAGTTGAAAAAGAAGCCGCCCAGCTGGAAATCGAACATTTCTGGGCAGGTGCGTTGCGTAAAGCCGTTATCGACGGGGATGTGGAATACGGATCAGTTATGGCCGGACAGTCCGTTGGTATGGTAAAGAAAGAACAGCCCGTTTCTGAAATTCTTGAGGAGTTGGTCGACCAGGCGTGCGAAGTGCTTGCAACACGTCAGTCTGCTTAACAAGATCAATCTATGATTCCCGGACGTTCATCAGTCGCCCCTATGGGGATTCTTTCTCGCCTGCGTTCCGTTATGGCCGCAGATGCGACGGCTGAAACACGTCTGAAACTGGTGACCGACATCGTCGCAACCGACCTGGTTGCCGAAGTTTGTTCCATTTACATTATGCGCGCGGGCGAAGTTCTTGAACTGTTTGCGACCAAGGGTCTGAAACTGGATGCGGTCCATCTGACCCGTCTGCGCGTGGGCGAAGGTGTGGTTGGTGCCATTGCGGCGTCGGGACGTCCCTTAAATTTGCCCGAAGCGCAGGAACATCCTCAGTTTGCCTATCGCCCGGAAACGGGCGAAGACCTTTATCATTCCATGATGGGTGTGCCGATTCTGCGTGCAGGTCGGGTTTTGGGTGTTCTGGTTATTCAGAATAAGACACGCCGTCATTATACCGAAGAAGAAGTTGAAACCCTGCAAACCGTCGCCATGATCATTGGTGAACTGGTGGGCAGTGGTGAACTGGTCAATAAAGAAGAAACCCTGCCCACCGACGGTATCGCCATGCTGCCGTTGCGTCTGGAAGGTACAAGCCTGAACCCTGGACTTGGCATGGGCGAAGCCATCCTGCATGAACCGCGGGTGGTGATTTCCAAATTCGTGGCTGAAGACCCGGATCAGGAACTGGAACGTTTGCGTCAGGCACTAAGCGAAATGCACGGTGCACTGGACGATATGTTGCAGTCATCGGAAAGTCTGGATGATGAACATCGCGATATCCTTGAAACTTATCGCATGTTTGCTGAAGACGCCGGGTGGCTGGGCCGTATTCGCGAAGCCATCAAGTCCGGTCTGACCGCCGAAGCAGCCGTTCAAAAAGTTCATGATGATACCGAAGCCCGGATGGCCCAGGTGCAGGATCCTTATCTTCGTGAACGGGTCAATGACTTGCAGGATCTGGCCAACCGTTTGTTACAGCATCTGGTCGGTGTGGAAAAGTTGGCCCCGGAAGATATCCCGGAACATGCGGTCCTGATCGCGACCAATATGGGCCCGGCAGAATTGTTGGATTATGACCGCACCCGCCTGCGCGCGCTTGTGCTGGAAGAAGGTTCAGCCACATCTCACGTTGCCATTATTGCTCGTGCGCTGGATATTCCGGTAATCGGGCAGGTTAAAGGTGCTTTGGCGCGGATTGAACATGGTGATCCGATCATTGTTGATGGCAATAATGAACAGATTTTCATCCGCCCGGGTGATGATGTCTTGGGGGCTTTCAAGTCCAACGTTAAAGCCCGCCTGCGCCAGAAAGAATTATATGCCGCCCTTCGTGACCAGCCTGCTGTTTCCAAAGACGGTGTGGAAATGTCACTAAATGTGAACGCTGGCCTGCTGGTTGATCTGGAACATTTAAAAGAAAATAATGCCGACGGGATCGGTTTGTATCGAACTGAAATTCCGTTTATGTCGCGCTCGGAAATTCCCGGTGTGGAATCGCAGGTCTCTCTTTATAAAAAGATTATTGAGGAAGCTGAAGGCAAGCCTGTTGTGTTCCGCACATTGGATGCGGGCGGGGATAAAGTATTGCCTTACTGGGATGATCACGGGGAAGAAAACCCGGCCATGGGCTGGCGCGCCATCCGTGTGACGCTTGATCGTCCTTATCTGCTGCGCCAACAACTGCGCAGCCTTATTCGTGCCTCCGGTGGTGTGGAACTGAATGTCATGTTCCCCATGGTGGCGGAAGTGTCCGAATTCTTGCAGGCCCGTCGCCTGCTGGATATGGAGATTGAGCGCGAAAGCATCAAAGGCCATCGTTTGCCCAGCCGGGTAAATGTGGGGGTGATGCTGGAAGTACCCTCCTTGTTGTTCCAGTTGGATACACTCTTGCCGCATCTGGATTTCCTGTCGGTTGGATCGAACGATCTGTTCCAGTTCCTGTTTGCGTCTGATCGGGGTAACCCGCGTATTTCCGGGCGTTACGATACGTTGTCACCACCTGCCTTGGGGGCCTTGGCACAAGTGGTGGAACGTTGTAATCAGGCCGATGTGACCTTAAGCCTGTGTGGGGAAATGGGCGGGCGTCCACTGGAAGCCATGGCACTGGTCGGATTGGGCTTTAGAAAGCTTTCCATGTCCGCATCGGCTATTGGTCCGGTCAAGATGATGGTGCGGTCTTTGACCGTGTCGGATCTGGAAAAATTCATGAAGGAACAGATGGTGAAATCGAATCACAGTCTGCGATCCATCCTGCGCCAGTATGCAAAAGATCACGACATTATTATTTAAGTGATTGTTCCGTATACGGATTGTTAACAAAGCCCTCGTATAGTGGAAGCTTCAATAGGTCTAGAAAGTCGAAAAGATGATTAGAAACAAAGGGCGCACAGCACAGGCAGAACCGGTTAATCAGGGACCCGGTGTCAGTGAATTGTTGAAGACGACGCGGGAACGTGCCGGGCAGGAATTAAAGACTGTCGCGGATGTGTTGCGTATTCGTTATGTGTATCTTGAAGCCATTGAAGATGGCCGATTTGAAGATTTGCCGGGCAAAACCTATGTGGTTGGTTTTGTGCGTGCTTATGCTGAACATCTTGGTCTGGACGCGGAAGAAGTTGTCAAACGGTTCAAGGATGAAATCGCAGGACTTGAAGGCAAGGCCGAATTGGTTTTCCCATCGCCGGTGACCGAACAAAGTGTTCCCGGCGGTGCGCTTATTCTAATCAGTATTGTGATCATGGTTGCGGTTTACGGCGGTTGGTATTTTTTATCTTCACAAGACCGATCTGTTGCCGAATTGGTACCTGATCTACCTGCAAAATTTGCCGAAATGGTAGATAAGGTTAAAGACAATAAGTCCGAAGAAAAAGCCGAAGAAAAACCTGTTGAAGAAGCTGCCGTCGAAACAACTGAACCTGCCGAACCAGTAAGTGAAGCAGATACACAGGATATGGCCCAGGTTGCCCGGGCTGCTGTTGAAAAAGCAGAAAAAACCGCTGAAGAAGTCGTGACCTCTGTTGAAACGGTAAAAGTTGAAACCCCGGCCCCGGTTGTTGAAGAAGCTGAAGCGGCTGTGGAAGAAAAGACAGAAGACGTGGCTGAAACGGTTGAAGAAGTAACCGCAGAAGCTGCGGAAAAAGTTGAAGAAACAGCAGTTGTTGTTGAAGAAAAGGTTGAGGAAAAAGTCGAAGAAGCAACAACAGAAGTTGCGGCCGTTAGCGAAGCCCCTGCTGAACCTGAAACACCAGCCGAACCAGAAGTGGCCCCAGAGCCTGAGCCAGAACCAGAACCCGCCCAGCCGCAGGTGATGAAAGAAAAGATCGTTTTAAAAGCGATTGATTATGTCTGGATGCAGCTGGCCAACCCGGATGGTTCCATTGCAGGTCAGAAAGTTCTGGAAGAAGGCGACGAATTTGAAGTCCCGAATACTGTGGGTTTGATCCTGCGCACCGGGAATGCGGGCGGTCTGGAAGTTTATGTGGATGGTAAGAAGGCTCCATCATTGGGCGAGCCAGGCGATGTACGTAGCAATATCCAGATGAACCCGGAAAAGCTGCTGGCCGGAAAAGCGGTCGAAGGCTGATATCTCTAGACATGGTTAAATACATGCTCCATACACTTTATACTAATGATGTGTGGAGTGTGTATGTTCACTGAGTCTAAAAAAGAATTCCAAAGCTGGAGTGCCAAAAAGATTCATGAGTTTCAGGTCCGAGGTGATGGCATCTTGGACCCTTTCTGTATTTTCGATCCTAACAAGCTATATAACTATCTGTTTTGTGTTATCGGGGTTGCTATTTTTGCTCACGTCTCCTTTCTTATAAATGAGATGTATATTTTTCTACCGATCAGTTTTCTTATTTCGATAATTTTGTCCGGTGTCTTCCTGTTATGTCTGATGTTCTGGAACGTTTTTGATAAAAATAAAATCGAATTAGTTAGATCTGACTTTAAAAAGCCTGCAAAAGCATATTACATTTATTGTGTCGTCTTTTTACTCACTGCTATGGGGTTTTTGTTTGTAGGCTTTTATGAAATAGAATGTGCACGGGCGATGGTATGTAGCGACATTATAGATGTCGCTTTTTTCGTTGTATTTCTTCAAATTTCTGTTGTGTCAATCTTTCTCGTTATCCAGTGCTATCGGGCCTTAAATCTCTTGGAGGGGGCATGAAATCACCGAGAGGCATCTGCCTGACTTAGCCGAATGTTACGTTTTTGTAGAAGTCCTTTTTTCTGCCTTGAATATAGGCTATAACGCGCGTTCCTTTTAGTTATCCGGGAAATGAGCCGCCATATGTCTGTGCGTCCTTATCGAGATATTCAACGTCGTCCCTCACGTCAAATTCGGGTGGGTGATGTTCTGGTGGGTGGTGATGCACCTATCTCTGTTCAATCCATGACCAACACTCTGACCACGGATGTGGATGCGACCGTTAAACAGGTTCTGGCCCTGGAAGAAGCAGGGGCAGATATCGTGCGCATTTCTGTGCCGGATGAAGAATCATCTGCTGCCTTGAAAGACATCATCAAACAGGTGAATGTCCCCATCGTTGCCGACATCCATTTCCATTATAAACGCGGGATCGAAGCGGCCGAAGCGGGCGCGGCCTGTCTGCGCATCAATCCGGGCAATATCGGATCACCCGCGCGCGTGCGCGAAGTGGTCAAGGCCGCCAAGGATCATGGCTGTTCCATGCGCATTGGGGTAAACGCCGGATCGCTTGAAAAAGAACTGCTGGAAAAATATGGTGAGCCTTGCCCCGAAGCCATGGTGGAAAGCGCGCTGAACCATGCCAAAATTCTGGAAGATAACGACTTCTATGAATTCAAGATCAGTGTGAAAGCATCGGACGCTTTTTTGGGTGTCGCGGCTTACCAGGGTCTGGCAGATGCCTGTGATTACCCACTGCATCTCGGCATCACCGAAGCAGGTGGTTTACAGGCAGGTACTGTTTTGTCGTCCATCGGGATCGGTAACCTTCTATGGGCCGGAATTGGCGATACCTTGCGGGTATCTTTATCAGCCGATCCGGTTGAAGAAGTCAAAGTCGGTTTCCATATCCTGAAATCACTGGGGCTTCGTACCCGTGGGGTTCGCGTCATTTCCTGTCCATCCTGCGCCCGCCAAGGCTTTAACGTAGTGGAAACCGTGGCGGCTGTGGAAGAACGTCTGCAACATATCCGCACGCCCATGACGCTGTCCATCATCGGCTGTGTGGTAAATGGTCCGGGTGAGGCCCGCGAAACAGACCTGGGTCTGACAGGCGGCGGCGGGGACAGCCATAAAGTCTATGTGGCTGGGGTTCCCGACCACAACACATCAACCGAAGAAATGATCGACCATCTTGTGAAGCTTGTTGAAGACAAGGCCGAACAAATCGAAAAAGAGAAAGAGAATTCGTAAAATGAGCGCGTTAAAATCAGTCAAAGGCACCTATGATCTGCTTCCAAAAGACAAGGCCGTGCATCGCCATGTCTCTGAAACCGCGCGCCTTGTGGCAGAACGGTTCGGTTTTAACGAAGCGGTGACACCGATCTTTGAACTCTCCGAAGTTTTCTCGCGAACACTGGGGGAAACATCGGATGTTGTCACCAAAGAAATGTATTCCTTTGAGACCAAGGGCGGGGATAAAATTACCCTGCGTCCGGAAGGCACAGCAGGGATTTGTCGTTCTTTCATTTCTAACGGGTTACACCATCAAACTCCTGTAAAGCAGTTCTATTACGGCCCGATGTTCCGCTATGAGAACCCTCAAAAAGGGCGTCAGCGTCAATTCCATCAGGTTGGGATGGAATTGATCGGTGTGGAAACACCCCAAGCCGATGTGGAAGTCATCGCAGCAGGCTATCAGTTCCTGAAAGAGCTGGGCTTTGCAGATGACATCACGCTGGAACTGAACAGTCTGGGTGATAAGGAAAGCCGCAGCAATTATCGTGAAAAGCTGGTGGCCTATTTCAGCCAGTTTGAAGATCAATTGTCTGAAGACAGCAAGAACCGTCTGAAAACCAACCCGTTGCGTATCCTGGATTCCAAGGATAAAGGCGATAAGGAATTGGTGAAAGACGCGCCGATCCTGAGCGAATGCCTGAACGAGAAATCACTAGAATTCTATACTGCGGTGAAACATGGGCTTGACCTTCTGGGTGTGCCCTATGTGGAAAATTCCCGTCTGGTGCGTGGCCTTGATTATTACTGCCACACGGCTTTTGAATTTACCACCACGACGCTGGGTGCACAGGGCACCGTTTTGGCAGGTGGGCGCTATGACGATCTGATCAAAATGATGGGTGGCCCGCAGGTTCCAGGTGTGGGCTGGGCATCAGGTGTGGAACGTCTGGCGCTGATGATGGGCGAAGACAGTGTGGAATTGCCGCGCCCAATCGTGATGATCCCGGTCTCTGCGGCGCAACAGGATGAAGCGTTGAAACTGTCACACACCTTGCGCACAGAAGGCTTCATCATTGATCAGGGCTACAGCGGGAATATGAAAAAACGTCTGAACCGCGCCAATAAAGCCAACGCACGTGCGGCCATTTTGATGGGTGAAGACGAATTGGCGCGGGGCTGTGTAACGGTGCGTGATCTGGAAAGCGGCGAACAAAGTGAAGTATCGCTGGACGATCTGGTCTCAAATCTGGCACAGTTCAAATAAGAATAAGTAAGAATTCAGGGACAGTATGAGCGGTCTATTTTCAAGTGATGCAAAAGTGTTGGTGATTGGGGCAAACCATCGTTCCAGCTCCCTTGCCTTGCGTGACCGCCTGTTTCTGGACGAGGCGGAAGTCATCCCGTTTCTGGATCGCCTGAAAGCGGCCGGGGTGGAACAGTCGCTTGTGGTGTCCACCTGTGATCGGGTCGAAGTCCATGCGGTGGATCACAATCCAGACAAAGCCATAGGGCTGATTATCGATATTCTGGCCGAACGGGCGGAACTGGATGTGGAAACCATCCGCAGCCAGCTTTACATCTATCAGGATCAGGAAGCCGTGCGTCACATTTTCCGCGTGACGGCTTCGCTCGATAGCTTGATGGTGGGTGAACCGCAGGTCGTGGGGCAAGTAAAAGATGCGCACCGATGGGCGGTGGAAGCTGGCACGGTAGGGACTGAGCTGGAACGGATTTTTCAGGCAGCTTACGGCACAGCCAAGCGGGTACGTTCTGAAACGGCTGTGGGCGAACGTCCGGTTTCGATAGCTTCTGTTGCTGTTCAAATCGCAAAAGAACTGCATGGGGACCTGGATCGATGCCGGGGTCTGTTGATCGGCGCAGGTGACATGGGTGAATTGACGGCCCAGAACCTGATCGAAGCGGGCCTGAAGGATTTTACCTGTATCCATTCTTTCGATGGGCGGGCAAAGATGATTGCGCGGAACCTTTCGTGTCATGCTGAAAGTTTTGACGCGCGCGACCGACTGGCCGCAGAAGCCGATATCATTCTGACCTCCATGAACAAACGTTCACGCGTGGTCACGAAGGACATGGTGGCCTATGCGTTGAAAGTGCGTAAAAACAAACCGATTTTCCTGATCGATACAGGCATTCCCGGGGATATCGATCCGGGTGTAAATGATGTGGATGGTGCATTCCTTTATGATCTGCATGATCTGGAACAAGTTGCCATGGAAGGCCGCGCATCGCGTGAAGCCGAAGCCCGTGCAGCTGCCACCATTTTGGAAAAAGATTTGAACGAGTTCTTTAAAGGGAAAGAAGAACGCGTTGCCGTCCCGCTGGTGACATCGCTGCGTGATCGGTTTGAACAGGAACGCCAGTCCGTTCTGGCTTCCTGCGGTGATGATGCAGATAAAGCAACGCGCCTTTTGATCAATCGTTTGCTGCACACCCCCAGCGAAGAATTACGCAGTTTGGCTGCGCTCAATAAAAAGAAAGAATGGGAAAAGGCTTCGGATTTAATCTCCAAGCTGTTCCTTAAGGAGAAATAGACGTGAGTTTTCAGGAAACCTTAAGCCAAGTGGTGAACCGCCATGAGGAGCTGGAGGCATTGATGGCGGACGCATCAAGCATGGATGCGGCTGATTTTACAAAAATGTCCAAGGAGTATGCCGACCTGACCCCGGTTGTGGAAGCGGTAAAAACTCTGCGTTCCGCACAGGATGAGATCGAAGAATGCTCTCAGCTGATCGCCGACCCCGACTGTGATGCAGAGATGAAAGAACTGGCGGAAGCCGAATTTCATGAACTGAAAAAGACCATCCCTGAACTGGAACGCGGTGTGCAACTGATGCTGCTGCCCAAGGATGAAGCGGATGAGAAAAACGCCATCCTTGAAATCCGTGCAGGTACAGGCGGGGATGAGGCTGCGCTGTTTGCAGCGGACCTTTATCGCATGTATCAGCGTTATGCTGAACGTCTGGGCTGGAAGTTTGAACTGCTGGACGTCAATGAAATCGGCATTGGTGGCTTCAAGGAAGTTTCCGTCGCTATTACCGGGAAAAATGTGTTTGCCCGTTTCAAATATGAATCCGGTGTGCACCGTGTGCAACGTGTGCCAGCCACCGAAAGCGGGGGGCGTATTCACACCTCGGCAGCAACTGTGGCCGTTCTGCCCGAAGCGGAAGATGTGGACATCAAGATTGAAACCAAAGATTTGCGCATCGATACGTACCGTTCCCAGGGCGCGGGTGGTCAGCACGTAAACACTACCGATTCTGCGGTTCGGATTACGCACATCCCAACAGGTCTGGTTACCCAATGTCAGGACAACAAGTCTCAGCATAAAAACAAAGACCAGGCCATGAAGATGATGCGTGCGAAACTTTATGATCATGAACGCCAGCAACTGGATGACGAACGAGCTGCAGACCGGAAAAGTCAGGTGGGGTCGGGTGACCGCTCTGAACGTATCCGCACCTATAATTTCCCGCAAGGCCGGATCTCGGATCACCGCATCAACCTGACCCTTTATCGTCTGGAAGAAATTCTGCAAGGTGATATGGATGAGGTGATTGACGCTTTGATCGCAGAAGATCAGGCACAGAAACTGGCGGAATTGTCATAAGTTTTAAGGAAAAACGTCATTGCGCGCTTGTTGCGCGATAATGGGAAAATTCAGGTTTCCTGCCTCAACCCATAACCCCGCAACATGTGCGGGGTGACGATGATTGGTAATGTGATGACCACTATCGGCAATGAACTCCAACATTTAGCAAAGCAACTTGAAAGCGCTGGCATCGACAATGCCCGTTTCGAAGCGCGCTTGTTGCTGGAACATGTGCTGAATGTGGAAACCCAAATCCTGATCGCCTATCCAGAACGCGATATTGCAGATGAACATGCGCAGGAACTGGAAAGGCTGCTTGCGCGTCGTATTTCACGTGAACCGATGTCGCATATTCTGGGGTATCGTGAATTCTGGTCGCTGAAGTTTAAAGTCACCAAAGACACCCTGACCCCCAGACCGGACAGTGAAACCCTAATTGATGCGGTGCTCAGCCATCTTCCAGATTCGAATAAAGCGTTAGACGTTCTTGATCTGGGTGTGGGTACAGGCTGTTTGTTGCTGTCTGTTTTGTCGGAATATAAAAATGCACGTGGTCTTGGCATTGATATCAGCGAAGGGGCTTTATCTGTTGCGAAAGAGAATGCGAAAAACCTGAACCTTGGAGATCGCACAGATTTTCGCCTTGGCAACTGGGGTGAAAATATTGATCAGACGTTTGATCTGATCCTGTCCAATCCACCTTATATTCCGCTGACGGATAAACCGGCGTTAGAGCCGGAAGTGATTGATCATGAACCTGCTTCTGCGCTTTTTGCAGGTGAGGATGGTCTGGATGATTATCGCCTGTTGGCAGAACAGTTTCCCACACTCTTAAAAGATGATGGACTTGCAGTGATTGAGCTTGGGATCGGGCAGTCAGATGAGGTGGCGGAGCTGTGGATGTGTGCCGGATTAGAGGTCATTGGGCGACCAAAAGACCTTGGCGGGATTGTGCGCTGCCATATTATTCGCAAAAAATCGTAAAAAAGGCTTGGAAACTGGCCCAAACCCCTTTAGGTTGGAGGGGTAACGGACACAGATTTAAGCCGCTTGAGACAAAAATATCGCTCAAGGCATTTTGAAGACGATGGCGGCTGGTGATTTTTCCGTAAATTAGCAAAATTTCCAAAATATAACAGACGCCATAAGGGCTGACGTGTTCTGTATTTAGACAAATATTTTGGGAAACGGGTTTACCTCTTTTTTAAAATCAGGATCCATGAGACAAGGTTCCAATAATCAAAGAAATTCGCGTGGACGTGGCCGGGGTCACAACCACAATCATAACCGTCGTCATAACCACGGCGGTAACCGTAATCAGAATTTTGACAGCAACGGACCATCCGGGCGTATTCGCGGTAATGCCAAGCAGATTTATGAAAAATATCTGCAACAGGCGAAAGACGCGATCTCTGCTGGTGACCGTGTGCTTGCGGAAAGCCTGTATCAGCATGCCGACCACTATGGCCGGATCGCTGCACAATTTGCACCAAAGCCAAAACCGGAAGAACAGCCTGCCCCTGCGGAAGTAGCTGATGAAGCTGCGACAGAAGAATCTGCAGAAGCTGAAGCGCCCGCTGCAGAAGCGGTGGCTGTTGAAATTCAGGATGGCGATGCTGCCCCTGCAGAAGAAGCAGAAGCGGCAGAGGTTAAAGAAGAAGCTGTGGAAGAAAAGCCAAAGCGCCGCACAACACGTCGCGCGCCACGCAAAAAAGCAGCTGAAGAAGATAAGCCAAAGCTTGGCGGTGGCTCCAACGCTGTGCCTGACTTCCTTGCCCGTCCGGTAGATGTGGATGGCGAAGACGCTGCCCCTGCTGCTGAAAAGGCAGAGGAAGAAGAAAAGCCCAAACGTCGCACACGCAAGACCACAACCACGCGTAAGACGACAACGACCCGCACGCGTCGCAAAAAAGCTGATGCTGCGGCGGAAGAAGGGACAGATAAAGAAGCTGTATAATCAGTTATTCTTTGTTGAACTGTTTGAGAAAAGGTCTGCCTTCGGGCGGACCTTTTTTTGTTCCCCGGCGAAGGCCGGGGTCTCTGAAATGGTAGTTACGCGCATTCAGGAGGCCCCGGCTTTTGCCGGGACACGTGTTACTGCAACGGAATAAACTGCCCCAAAACCCAGATGGTCACAGGGATGGAGAGAAAGGCAAACAAGGTCTGTTGCGTGATTAAAGACGCCATCATCTCATGATCGCCACCCAATTGGCGCGCGAGGATATAAGACGAGGGTGCTGTTGGGGTGGATAGAAACAGAATGAGGGTTGCAGCCGTAATCCCGTTCAGCCCAAAGAGATAACAACAGACCGCTGCAATCACAGGCTTGAAGGCAAATTGCACGAAGCCTGCAAAAATTGAAAGTCCGCGATCTTTAAACAGATTGGAAAACTGCAGGGCAGCGCCAACCGTGATGAGGGCAATTGGCAGGCTGGCGCGCCCCAGAACTTCCATGGAAGCAAAAATGGCTGCGGGCAGGCTGAGGCCGGAGACATTGATGGACCAGCCGAGGACACAGCCCATGATCAGCGGATTTTTGATGATTTGCAGGAATACGGTTTTCAGAATATTGCCCTGTGCCTTGATGGTTAGTGAAAAGGTGGTGACGCAGAGCAGGTTGATTAGGACAATCATGAAGCCGGAACATAAAGCACCAATGACAACCCCTTCCGCGCCAAACAATCCTTGGGCGACCGATAGACCGACAAAGGTGTTAAACCTCACCCCTCCCTGAAAGATAGAGGTGAAGCTTTGGGCGCTCAGGTTCTTGAAGAAATTTTTGCTCAGCCAGAAAAAGACAGCCGCCAGCAGGATGGGGATATCGACGGCTAAAGCAATTTCCTGCCAGGGCATATGGTCGATGCTTTTGCTGGCAAGCACATAAACCAACAGGATCGGCGTCAGCACATAATAGCTGAGTTTTTCAAGCGCAGGCCAGATGGCGGGGTCAAAGAAATTAATGCGTTTCAAAAGGGTGCCGACAAAGATCAGACAGATAATCGGGATCAAAGCATTAACAGCGACAGACATGACAACCTCAAAACATCAAAGGGGGGATGTCATAGTCTTACGCTTAAAAAATAATAAATAAAAGTTTATAAAATTTACGATTAACTTAAGTTTTATTTATGGAAAGGGCTTGCAATCGCTCAAGGAAAGTTTCAATGACGCTTTGCCAACGGCTGTCGGTTTTTGAAATGATGCCGATGGTACGATAAAAAGTCGGGTTAAACGGCACCAGTTTCATCGTCTTGGCAACCTCAATCTGGCGACTTTTCGGCAGGGAAACAATTGCGACTCCGAGGGAGGCCTCGGCCATACGCAAGGTGGCTTCCAGCGAGTCAAGCTCCATGGTTTCGCGGGTGGCAATGCCGTCTTGTCTTAAGCGACGTGCCACCATGCGCCCGGCCCAGGCCTGGCGATCAAAACACACATAGGGATGATTGCTGAGCAGGTCTTTGGGCGTATTTTCGGCAGAATCTTTGGGTGCGGCGACAAAAAATTCTTCTTCAATATAAGGCTGCCAGGAAAGGGTGCTGGGAAGGATTGATTGCGGGGCAGTGGTGATGGCAAAATCCAGTTGGCCCAGATCAACAGCTGTCGCCAGTTCTGCTGATAGGCCGCTTTTGATGCTGATCTGCAGGAAGGGGTGATCATCCTGAATTTCACGGATGACGCTGGGCAGCGGATTGACCTGCACCGTGTTGATGGAACCGATGACCAAAGGCCCGCTGAAGGTCTCATCCTGATGGATAATGCCTTTGAGCTGATCATAATGCTGCACGATCTTTTCCGCTTCTGCCAAAAGTGCATGTCCCCGGGTGTTCAATTGCGGCTTATGGGCGGATCGATCAAACAGTGCGGTTTCCATTTCTTCTTCCAGCTTTTTGATCTGCAGGCTGATGGCGGCCTGGGTCAGGCCCAGTTTGTTGGAAGCCGCAGCAAAACTGCCTTCCTTGGCAATGGTGATCAGTGTGCGCAGTGCCCGGATTGACATGGCTTATTCATACTCGCTCAGATAAATGGCGATGGCTTTCAGGTCATCCTTGGTCAGTTTGGATGTTGTCTTACCTATTACATGTCCCATGGATCCGCCTAAGAAATCCCCGTCCGGCTTCATCCCCATGCGCAAGGCCATAAAGAATTCCTGCATCTTCCATTTTGGGATCATGTGGGGGACTTTCTCTTTATCTGGTCCCTTCGGATTCCCTGTGAATTTCTGATCCATATCCAGCCCGCCAAACCTGTTGCGTGGCGTATGACATTCCCCGCAGTGGGCCGGGCCATTGACGATATAGGCTCCCCGGTTCCATTCATCAGATTTTTCAGGATTGGCAGTGAAGGTTTCATCATCAAAGAACATCATTTTCCAGCCGAACATCAAAAAACGCAGGTTGAACGGAAAATCCAGATCATGATCCGGCACCACATTTTTGATGGGTTCAACTGTATCCAGATAAGCTTTCAGATCGATGAGGTCCTGGCTGTTCATTTTGGCGTAGGATGTATAGGGAAAGGATGGGAAATAGTGCGACCCCTCTGGCGAAATCCCTTCGGTCATCGCAGTGATAAAATCATCATCCGACCAGCCGCCGATCCCGGTATCCGGGTCTGGCGTGATGTTGGGGACATAGAAGGTTCCAAACGGTGTTTTTAACGCATGGCCGCCAGCGAGATCCGCATTTTTTGTCTTGGGCGTTTTATGGCAAGACACACAGCCGCCCATATGCATCACATATTTTCCCTTTTTCACATCACCCGCCGCAGAGGCCGGAAGGGAAAAGCTTGTGAGTATGAAAAGACTGAGAAGAAGGCGGATCATGTTCGAGGCTCCAAACCTGTCATCCCTGCGCAGGCAGGGGTCTCGTTTTTGGCAGAGTCAGATTCCTGCCTTTGCAGGAATGACGATGGGGAAGACTATTCTTTCTTCTTGCGGAAGTTCGTGTGGCATTGTTTGCAGTTGTTGGACATTTTGATAAAGGCGTCGGTCAGTTCAAAATCTTCTTCATCACGGGCCAATTGGGCCAATCCACCGGCATCTTCTGACAGACTACGCATCTGGCCTACGAATTTTTCCCAATCTGTCCATATGTTTGGTGTGGCTTCTGATACATCAGAGATACTGCCTTCGGGGAATTTCAGGATCACTTTTTTCGCCGCTTGCTGAATGGCCATGGCGCCGGTTTCAACAGCCTTGAGGTCCATATCCGCTGATCCCATGGCGATAGGGGCAATGGCTTTGGTGTTTTTTGCGATGATTTTCATCAGGTCCATACGTTCTTTCACGACCCCCATGGCACCATCATGGGCCTGAGCAGAATTCAGGGAAAAGAGCGATGCGGAAAGCGCGGTAATCACCAGAGTTTTGCGGAACATTTGTAACCTCATATTGGGAAAATTATGATTATTCTAAGATTGTGAAAAACATTGCCAGAAAATAGACCCTTGCGCAACTAAGGGCTTGAGACATATTCTGTTTTATAAGCTTCTTGTTTGCTAAAAGGGCAAGCGGGACTTACGCAAACCGACAGAGGTTTCCAACAAAGTTGCTTCTTAAGAAGGACGAAAGAATGGAAATTGTCGATAACCATAAGGTTTGAGAAAATGAATATCGAAAAATATACTGAACGTGCGCAAGGTTTTATCCAGTCCGCACAGCAATTGGCCCTGCGTGAAAATCACCAACGGTTCACGCCGGAACATCTTTTAAAAGTCCTGCTTGATGATGAAGAAGGTCTGGCTGCCCAACTGATCGAAGCGGCAGGCGGTAAACATAAAGCCGCGCGCAAAGCCAATGAACGCAGCCTAAACGCTATCCCGAAAGTGGAAGGCAGTGGGGCTGGCAATCTGTATCTGTCCAGCGAAATTGCCAAATTGTTTCAGGCCGCAGAAGAAGCCGCTGATAAAGCAGGCGACGATTTTGTCACCGCTGAAATGTTGCTGTTGGCTTGCGCGTTAAATGCGGGTTCCCCTGCCGCAAGCGCCCTGAAAGAAGCAGGCGTCAGCCCACAGAACTTAAACGGGGCGATCAATGCCATGAGGAAGGGGCGCAAAGCGACCTCAAGCAATGCGGAAAACAATTTCGATGCATTGAAAAAATATGCCCGCGATCTGACAGCAGCTTCCAGTGAAGGTAAACTTGATCCGGTCATTGGGCGCGACGAAGAAATCCGCCGTACCATCCAGGTCCTGTCACGTCGCACCAAGAATAACCCGGTGCTGATCGGGGAACCGGGCGTGGGGAAAACGGCCATTATTGAAGGGCTTGCCAACCGGATTGTTCAGGGCGACGTCCCGGAATCACTGGCTGATAAAAAGCTGCTGGTCCTTGATCTGGGGGCATTGGTTGCAGGGGCTAAATTCCGTGGAGAATTTGAAGAACGATTGAAAGCCGTGTTGGAAGAAGTCAGCTCCAGCAACGGGGAAATCATCCTCTTCATTGATGAGATGCACACCCTTGTTGGGGCGGGTGCCTCTGAAGGATCCATGGATGCGTCTAACCTGTTAAAGCCAGCCTTGGCGCGCGGGGAACTCCATTGTGTGGGGGCGACTACGCTTAATGAATATCGTAAATATGTGGAAAAAGATGCCGCATTTGCGCGCCGTTTCCAGCCTGTTTATGTGTCTGAACCGACGGTCGAAGATTCCATCTCTATCCTGCGCGGTATCAAGGAAAAATACGAACTTCACCACGGCGTTCGTATTACCGACAGTGCGCTTGTGTCTGCTGCCACATTGTCCAATCGCTATATTACTGACCGTTTCTTACCGGACAAAGCCATTGATCTGATGGATGAAGCGGCCTCGCGTTTGCGCATGGAAGTGGATTCAAAGCCTGAAGAAATTGATGAGCTGGATCGTCGGATCATTCAGTTGAAGATTGAGCGCGAAGCTTTGAAGAAAGAAACCGATCAGGCTTCTCAAGACCGCTTGGCCGATATCATTAAGGACCTGGAAGACCTGGAGATTAAATCCGGGACGCTCACGGCTAAATGGCGCGATGAAAAAGAAGCTTTGGCTGATGCAACCAAGGTGAAGGAAAAGCTGGAACAGGCCCGCATTGATGTGGAAATTGCCCAACGTGAAGGCAAGCTGGAAGTGGCTTCCAAACTGCTTTACGGTGAAATCCCGGCCCTTGAAGAACAGCTTGAAAAAGCGGAAAACTCCCAGAAAGATCAGGCCATCGAACAGGCTGTGGCCGATGAACATATCGCATCGGTCGTCTCGCGCTGGACAGGTGTTCCGGTCGATAAACTTCTGCAGGGGGAGCGCGACAAGTTGGTGCAGATGGAAGAAAAACTGGGCGATCGGGTGATCGGTCAGGCAGAAGCCTTACAGGCGGTCTCAGATGCCGTGCGCCGATCTCGTGCGGGTTTGCAGGATCCGAACCGCCCTATTGGCTCCTTCCTCTTCCTTGGTCCCACAGGTGTGGGGAAGACGGAACTGACCAAGGCTTTGGCTGAATTCATGTTTGATGACGAACAGGCCATGGTCCGCATCGATATGTCGGAATATATGGAAAAGCATGCCGTTGCCCGCCTGATAGGGGCGCCTCCTGGCTATGTGGGGTACGAAGAAGGCGGGGCTTTGACCGAAGCCGTGCGTCGTCGCCCTTATCAGCTTGTCCTGTTTGACGAGATTGAAAAAGCACACCCCGATGTGTTTAACGTGTTGTTGCAGGTTCTGGATGAAGGCCGCCTGACCGATGGGCAGGGCCGCACCGTGGATTTCAAGAACACGTTGATCATTATGACATCCAACCTGGGCGCAGAAATCATGGCTGCGCAGGAAGAAGGTCATGATTCTTCTGAGATTCGTTCAGAGGTGATGGAGATCGTTCAAGCCTCCTTCCGTCCTGAATTCTATAACCGTCTGGATGAAGTTATCCTCTTTCACCGTCTGTTCCGTGAACATATGGATGGTATCGTTAAAATTCAGCTCGGCCGCATGGAAAGCCTGCTGACGGATCGCAAGATCGCGTTGGACATTGATCGTAAAGCTTTGGATTGGTTGGCCGATCAGGGCTATGATCCGGCCTATGGCGCGCGTCCTCTCAAACGGGTAATTCAAAAATCTCTGAAAAACCCGCTGGCTGTTCTTATGCTGGAAGGCAAGGTCATGGATGGGGACGAGGTCAGGCTCAGTGCGGATGATCGCGGTCTTCTGATCAACGGACATTCAGAAGCAGACCTCTAGAAAAAAGGAAAGGGCCCTCAGTTTTGCTGGGGGCCTTATTGCGATGATCCCCAAATATCCCAAAACCTTTCATTTGCCCTTTTCAAAGCAAATTCACAGTGATGATAAAACTCATCAGGACCCAGCGTTTTTTACCAACCGTCGAGTCATTGTCACTGAAAAAATTGATGGGGGAAACACGGGGATACATCACGGCAAGCTCTATGCCCGCTCAACCGGGCAGGAAGCGACTGCACCCTGGTTTGGCCTGACACGTAAACATCATGTCTGGAAAACACAAAGCCATCCGGACCTTATCTTCTATGGTGAAGATTACGCCGCTGTGCATTCCGTAGTTTATGAAGCGCAGGCCGAAGATGATTTGGTAATACCCCCATTTTTAGGGGGCTTCAGAAGTAGACAGTTATGCAGCCCTTTGGATTGACTGCAGCAATTTCTGTTTTGGCGTTATGC
>NZ_JAWLVJ010000010.1:0-152390 GCF_033100395.1 Terasakiella sediminum
TATATCTTGGTTTTTTCATTTCGAATCTCCTGCACTTAATATACGAGAAAATTCTACTTCTAAGGACCACTAAAAATCGGGGGTATTACCTTAGCGAAAGTGAAAGGGACTTCAACGCATCTTATGCTGCGCAAAAGAAGCTGGTTTCCTTAATTGAACAAAAACGCTCTTCTTTGGTCCTTCGCATCATCCGCAAATTAAAACGGATCCTAAAACTCACTTAAAAAACGAAATTGCCCCGCTTTTTCTCGATTCCAAAAGAAAAGCGGGGTAAACACGTTTCGTTATTCAGCCGCTTAATACTGATCAAAATAAGGGCGCAGATAATCAAACAAGATTTCAATGCCCTTCGTGTTTAGGTGATAATCAATCTTGCTGTCACTGGCAATGACTTGCGTCTTTGCCGCTTTGGCCAAAACCGGACCCACATCAACAACTAGTGTGGTTTCAGTGGCCAACTCAGATTTCAACAAAGAAATCTCAGCATCTGCAAGTTGTTTATAAGCTTGAATGTCGTTTTGGAATTTTTCATCGCTGATAAAATCAGAATATAAAGTAATGGATGTGGGCATTAAAACGAACAGAACAGACTTCGCCCCTTTGTCATAAGCCATATCTGCTGTTTGCTGAAGGTATTGCAGCAAAGGCCCGGCTTCTTGTGCATTTTGAGCAGATGGGAACTTCAAGACAGACTGTGGTTCGCTAACACTTGTGTGGGGAAGGTCAAACACAACACGGTTGGTGTAATAGTCCGGCCGATCAATAAACCGGTCCTTGGCCAAGTGGATAAGATTATAAGCGGTTTCGACAGACCATAAAGAAAAGCCTGAAGAGGTTGGTGCACTTGCCTTTAAATAGGCTTTATAATCATCACCACGCGCTGAAATTTCTTCAAATCGATGGGTACCAAAAAGGTCGTTTTCCAAACAAACGCCAATCACCACATGCTCAAAGCTAATGTTTTTATCTAATACCATCTCTTGGAAAGTCAGCGGGTAATGAGCTGCTGAATATCCACCCATCCCCAAATTATAGGCGCTCCCATAATCTTTGCGATATAAATCCGCAAGATCGGCTTCACTGGTAATCGCCATCGTCAATGAGTCACCAATAAACACCGTGTTGACATGTGAATTTGGCTGAACGCTTACGGAATTACGATAGCCATCCGCATCAATTTTTACCCAAGGATAATTTTCGATTTTGAAATTAGGCTGATAATAATAGCGCATGCCCTTGCCAGTAATCGACGAAGCAGAAAAATTTCCGGTCTTTGCGGCATAATGCGCCAATGCGTCCTTCGATAAATAAGGGACAACCTGCGAAGGTGTTTTTTCAACCCATAACCTCATGCTTATTTCTAATGTTAAAACAATTGAAAAAAGACAAATAAATAAAGTTGCGTTCAATTCTGCTAAAAAGCGCTTCTTTAAACTGATTAAAAAATAAACAATTAATATAAGGAGTATTGAAAGAAGTATAACACGATTCATACTATAAATCATAATAACCGGTTTTTCGGATGCCTTAAATAACTCGTTCAAAAAGTTACCAAAAACCATTAATATACCAAAAATATTGATGTATCTAATCATAATTATACCTAATTTTAATAATCTCTTTTTAATCTTTATAAATGCTCAAAAACGTTGCAATTATACAGCTTTCCTTACTAACTTAAATTATAAAATGCCCGTATGTAAAAACAAATATACAGCCCTAAAACCCAGGAGAAAAATAAACTATTTTGCATCATTTTAAGTGTAAAGTATGCTGCCCGACACATTCATTCTAAGTTATCACGTGATAGAGTAAATACATGCCAACCCCCTCTCGGAAAATTTGCGTCATAACCGGCAGCCGTGCCGAATATGGTTTGCTTTATTGGCTCCTAAAAAATATGCAAGATGACCCCGACATCGACTTGCAAATTATCGCCACCGGTATGCACCTATCTCCAGAATTTGGCAAAACCGTTGAGACGATTATACAAGACGGCTTTAACGTCAGCGCAGAAGTAGAAACCCTGTTATCCTCTGACAGCGCAGTTGGCGTTGCCAAATCCACCGGACTGGGCGTTTTAGGTTTTGCCGATGCGTTAAATAGCCTAAAACCGGACCTGGTCCTGATCTTGGGTGATCGATTTGAAATTTTTGCCGCAGCCCAAGCAGCCTTGTTCCTGCGCATCCCGATTGCCCATATTGCCGGGGGCGATTTAACGTATGGGGCGTTTGATGAAGCTTTACGTCATAGTATCAGCAAAATGTCTCACCTCCATTTTGTGACCAATGACGATGCTGCCAAACGATTAGCCAGAATGGGGGAAAATCCCGATTATATTTTCAATGTAGGGAATCCCGGTCTCGATTTTATGGATCGCACCAGTTTGATGGATCGCGCAAGCTTAGAAGACAGCATGCAGTGTCGCTTTCAGGATAAAAATTTTCTCGTGACCTTCCATCCGGTCACACTGGAACACACATCTTCTGATGTGCAACTAGACGCCTTGCTGACTGCCCTTGAACAACAAACTGGCAACACCACGATTATCATTACCTTACCCAACGCCGATACCGGCGGGCGCGCCATCATCGAAAAAATCAAAACATTCGCGCAAGATAAAGAAAATGTATACAGTTATACATCCCTTGGACAGAAACGCTATCTATCCATGTTGGCTCTTGCTGATGTTGTAATCGGGAATTCATCCAGCGGCTTATATGAAGCCCCCTCTTTTAATACACCAACCGTAAACATTGGTTCGCGCCAAGACGGACGTCTACGAGCTGAGTCTGTTTTTGACTGTCCCGCGGACCAACAGGCCATTTGCCAGACCATTGATCAGGCTTTACAATTTGGCAAGCAAGGCGTTTTAAATCCATACAAAAAAGGAAATAGCGCAGATCTTATTGTACAAAAAATCAAAGACATCCGAAACCTTGAGGATTTGATCCTCAAGCAATTTTATGACGCAGGTTGTTCATGACTTCTTCTCCACACACCGTTAGCGTGATTGCCGAAGTCGGCGTCAATCACAATGGTAAAATCGACACCGCTTTGCGTCTCGTAGAAGCCGCCAAAGAGGCTGGTGCTGATATCGTCAAGTTTCAAATTTTCAGCGCAGACGGCATTGTTTTAAAAAATGTCAGGCAAGCAGACTATCAAGTGCAAAATATTGGTCAAAAAAGTGACCAGTATTCTATGTTGAAATCTTTAGAATTGAGTAAAGATGATTATTTTAAGATCATTGACTATTGCCAACAACTTGAAATTAATTTTCTCTTCACGCCCTTCGATGAAGAAAGCCTTGATACTGTGTTAAACGATTTTAACCAACGAATCATTAAAATCGGCTCAGGCGACCTAACCAACGCGCCCATGTTATTAAAAATTGCCCAACATGCGCGCAAGGTTATCTTATCAAGTGGTATGGCCTCAATGGCTGAAATAAAAATGGCGCTGTCCATTTTGGGTTTCGGCTACCTTCAAAATTCAATATCACCAGGTACAGCAGCTTTTGAAACAGCTTTCACCCAAAAAGAAACGCAAAAGCTCTTACAAGAAAACGTCACCTTACTTCATTGCACAACCCAATACCCGTCACCACTTGACAGTATTAATTTACGTGCCATGAAAACACTGAAAAATCAATTTAACCTAAAAATTGGCTTCTCGGATCACAGCGAAGGTATCCTTGCTGCTATTGCCGCCGTATCACTTGGGGCAACTGTTGTTGAAAAACACCTCACTCTTGACCGCACAATGGAAGGTCCCGACCATATTGCCTCAACAGAACCCCACCAATTTAAAGACATGATCCGTTCAATACGAGACGTAGAAACTGCACTGGGTAGTGACGTAAAAGCCCCGACGCAAGAAGAGCTTAAAAACGCCCAAATTGCGCGTAAAAACCTGGTAGCCAAGAAAACGATCAAAAAAGGTGACCTTTTTACACGAGATAATCTATGTGTAAAACGAAGCGGCACAGGCATAAATGCTCTAACCTTTTTCGATCAGATTGGTAAAACCGCTGATCAAGATTATGCCATTGACGATGTGATTCAACCATGACAAAACCCCTTCTTCTCATCGGTGCTGGCGGGCATGCAAAAACTGTATTAGACGCCGCACTTGCGTCTGGCAGAACTGTTTTAGGCTTAGTCGATGTAGACCCCAAAAAAATCGGACAAAAAATCTTCTCCATCCCGATTTTGAATCAGACAGAAGCCTTGCAAAACTACCGACCGGATGACGTAGAGCTGGTCATCGCTATTGGTTCCATTGGTGATGCCCATATGCGAGAAAAAATGGTCCACCAGTTTAAAGCCCTCGGATATGACTTCGCGCGCGTCATCCATCCACACGCTATTATTGGCTCAGACACCTCAATTGGCGCGGGCACCGTGGTATTAGCTGGTGCGATCATTCAATCATCCTGCAACATTGCTGAGCACGTCATATTAAATACAGGCAGCCAGATGGATCACGACTGTATCATCGGATCTTTTACCCATCTGGCACCTGGGGCCGTGTTATGCGGTTCTGTCCATCTTGAAGACCATGTCCATATCGGCCCCAATGCAACAGTTATTCAGGGAAAAAACATCACTCGAGGTTGCTTAATTCCTTCAGGTACGATAGTTAAAAATGACATTCACAATATTTAAAACATCATATCAAAATTTATGAGATACCGAATATGAGAGAAGTACCTCCTGTCCGATTAATCGCACGGCTTGATATCAAAAGCGAAAATGTAATCAAAGGGGTTCACCTTGAGGGGTTACGTGTTGTCGGCAAACCTGAAGATCTATCACAAAAGTATTATCAACAAGGTATTGACGAGTTTATATTTATGGATGCTGTCGCGTCTTTATATGGGCGCAACAACCTTTTACCGATCATTGCGAAAGCTGCAGAAAATATTTTTGTGCCAATCACAGTAGGAGGCGGCATCCGATCAATTGACGATATCAAAGAAGTTTTGCGACACGGTGCCGACAAAGTCGCCATCAATACTCAAGCCGTTCTCAATCCCGGTTTTCTACGACAAGCTTCGGAAGTTTTTGGTAGCCAGTGTATCGTCCTTTCTGTCGAAGCCATTCGCCGCGATAATCATAAATGGGAAGTCATGACCGATAATGGTCGTGAAAAAACCAATAGGGATGTCTTGGAGTGGATTAAAGAAGCCAAATCCTTAGGCGTGGGTGAGATTCTTTTAACCTCTATCGATACAGAAGGAACGCAAAAAGGATTTGATCTTGATCTGATCAATGCGGTCACGGATGTCTGCGACCTACCGATTATTGTCTCAGGTGGTGCGGGCAATGTCGAACATGTCCTCGATCTTTTTGCAAAAACCGATTCACAGGCAGTTGCTTGCGCTTCCGTTTTCCATTACAACATCTACGAAGTAGCTCAGTTAAAAAAACAGCTAAAATCATCAAATATTGAGGTTCGAGTGTGATTGCGATCATCGACTATGGCCGTGGAAACTTATTCAGCATTGCCCAAGCATTACGAGCAATCGGTCAAGAATATATCATTACCAATAATCCGGATGATATTGATGCGTCAGATCATGTTTTGCTACCGGGGGTTGGCGCGTTTGGCGATGCAATGAATGCGCTAAAAGAAAACAACCTGATTGAAGCTCTCCATCGCACAAAAAACAATGGCAAAAACATTTTAGGCATCTGCCTGGGTATGCAAGTTCTGGCCAGTCATGGGGAAGAGTTTGGAGATCATGAAGGGCTAGGCTACATTGCTGGAACCGTATCAATCTTGAAAGAAGCGGAAAAAGCGGACAAATACAGCACAAAAATCCCAAATATCGGCTGGCGAAAACTATTTTTCACCCAAGACCATTCAATTATAAACACCTCCATCAAAAACCCTTTGGTATATTTTGTCCATTCCTATGGGTTCCGATGTAAAAATCAGGACAACGTCCTGGCGACAATTGATGTAAATGGTGAAGATATCCCTGTCATTGTTGCCAATGAAAACGTATGTGGTTTCCAATTTCACCCGGAAAAAAGTGGTGAATTAGGGCTAAGTATATTAGACAATTACTTCAAGAGCAAAACATAGAGATTGAAAGCAGAATCCGACATGATCGAAAAAATTGATATTGCAAAAAAATACAACCTCCCGACAGAGGTTAAATTTTGTAAGAAATGCACAATCTCTAACCAACGCCCCCGCATCACCTTTAACGAAGAGGGTGTCTGTAGTGCGTGCCAGTTCGCAGAATTTAAAAGAACAATTGATTGGGAACAGCGCGAAAAAGAACTGTTGATTCTATTAGATAAACACAGACGTAGCGATGGTCGCCATGATGTGATTGTGCCTTGTAGTGGTGGCAAGGATGGCAGCTTTGTGGCCCACCAGTTAAAGCACAAATATGGCATGAACCCGCTTTGTGTCACCTGGTCCCCAAATGTTCATACGGATATCGGCTGGAAAAACCTGCAAAACTTCATTGCATCGGGCTTTGATCATATTATGGGTACCCCAAACGGTTTGGTTAATCGGGAATTGACCAAACAAGCGTTCCTGCACTTGGGTGACCCTTTCCAACCATTCATTTACGGTCAAACGAACTTTCCACTTAATATCTCGCTCAAGCACGATATTCCGCTTATTTTCTACGGTGAAAATGGCGAAGTGGAATATGGCGGCAATATGAAAAACGCCTATATCCCCACACGTGAAATTAGCGACCATAATGAACATTATTTTTCTGGTATGCCGCCGGAATTCTGGACACAATTTGGCTTAAGCAAAGCGGATTTAAAACCTTATATGTCGCCGCCAATTGCGGATCTGAAAAAGAACAAGACCGAAATTCATTTCTACAGCTACTACACATTCTGGGATCCGCAAGAAAACTACTATTACTGTAAAGAACATACAGGTTTTTCTGCCAACCCAGAACGCAGTGAAGGTACCTATTCCAAATATGCAAGTTTGGATGATAAAATTGATGGCTTTCATTATTATCTTGGCTTTATCAAATTTGGCATTGGACGTTGCACATCGGACACTGCCCATGAAATTCGCGATGGTAAAATTTCCCGCGAAGAAGGGCAGGCACTCGTGAGGCGCTATGACGGCGAGTTTCCACAGAAAAATTTCGATTTATTCCTGGAATATTGTGACATTTCCGAAGCAACTTTCTGGGATATTGTCAATCGTTGGCGCGGGGATCACATCTGGAAACCCAAAGAAAACGAATGGGAATTGAAGCACGCCGTGTGGCATGATGAAAAATAGCACCATAGTTGTTATTTCAGGTGTAAAATAAAATGCTTAAAATCATTCGGGGGAAACTTACAAAAGTTTTTTCGATGCTAAAGGCTATCAAACTCAGGTCTCCTAAGAAAAACCGCATTGCCGTCATCGATACAGTGAGAATATATGATATCAATTCTTTATTAGGTGATATTCCATATACACCGATCAGTAACAGATCTGAAGAAATCTATGTTGGGATCGGGCTCTTACTTGAAATAATCAAAACGAGTTATCGCAAGAAAAGAAAAAGCGGACAGGGTCTGCTTTCTTCTTTTCTACATTCCATTTGTGGGTCAAATGGTAATTATCTAGAAGCATGTATCTCGTATTCCCAACCCCAATATGTATTCACGCTGATTGACAATAATCCGTTTATTTTCAATGTTTCAGCCTTATTCCCAAATATAAAATTCATTGCTATCCAAGCTGCTTCGCGTATGGAATCCCATATCTCTCGAATTGAACCTTCAAACCCAAATCATGTGTATTATTTTTGTCTATCAGAATATGAAAGAAGCATATTCCCCAGATATGGCTATGACAAAAGCCGTATGATTCCCGCAGGTTCCTTATTAGAGGCCCTATGGATGGAACGCAAAAAAAACGTTCCGCGTCGATACGATATTTGCGTTTCTTCCCAATGGCGCAAGGAATTTTTTGATACTCCGTCCAGCGCCCCCATCTTTCGTGACGCACAAACAAAGGTTTATCGAAATATTGCCCGCCTCGTCAAAGAAGAAAATTATACCTGCTGCGTTGCGAGCGTTCGTAAAAACGATGAAGAAATTAGCTATTTCAGAGAAATATTTGGCCCGAATGTCTTTATCAATGACAGCACGACAGATTTCTCAACCTATGATCTAATGGAAGCATCGACGCTTGTCATTACACTTAATTCCACATCAGGGCGTGAAGCCGTCTCCATCGGAAGTCGAGTCATCTTTAATGATCCACCCAGCGAGGAGACTATTCATGACCCCAATGACAAATTATGGTCAAAACTTTATCTAATTGAAGACGACTACCGAAGCCTGTATGAACGTGCCAAAACTGTTCTTAACATGACCGATGAAGATTATGAAAACGAGTATGGGGAAAGCTGTCGCTATATTATTCAATCACAAAAGCGTTATACAACCAAACAAAGGCTACTGGATTTCATGTCTTACAAGACCTAACCTTTCTCTTCATTGTCTATTTACCCTATAAAAATCCATCGTTATGATACGTCGCATTTAATGCTGTAAGCGGATATTTATTTATGAAAGTTCTCGTCACTGGAACAGCCGGTTTTATCGGATATCATCTCTCAGAAAAACTCATTGCCAACGGCCATGAAGTCATCGGTATTGACTGTGTCACCGATTATTATGATGTCTCGTTAAAAGAAGCCCGTCTGGCGCGCCTTAAAAAGCACGCAGCTTTCACCGAAATTCGCGAAGACCTGGCCAATTCCCAAGCTATCATGGATGCATTCGCCAGCCATAAACCCACCCATTGCGTTAATCTGGCCGCACAGGCAGGGGTGCGTTATTCTTTGGAAAATCCGGCCGCCTATACCCATTCCAACATTGATGGGTTCTTAAGTATTCTGGAAGCATGCCGCGCCCATCCGGTGGAACATCTGGTTTTTGCCTCCACCAGTTCCGTTTACGGCGGCAATAAAAATATGCCGTTTTCTGAACATAACAGCACCGAACACCCCATGACGCTTTATGCCGCCACCAAGAAAGCCAACGAATTGATGGCGCACAACTATGCCCATCTGTTTGACATCCCGGCCACTGGCATGCGTTTCTTCACCGTTTATGGCCCCTGGGGTCGCCCGGATATGGCGCTGTTCCTCTTTACCAAAGCCATTATCGAAGGCAAGCCGATCAATGTCTTTAACCATGGCAATATGGAACGCGACTTCACCTTTGTCGAAGATATCGTCGAAGGTATTTTCCGCCTGTTGGGCGTGCCCCCTAAGCGGGATGAAAACTGGGATGCAAAAAATCCCGACCCCTGCACATCAGGCATTGGCCCTTATCGCATCGTCAATATCGGCAATTCACGCTGTGAGAAGCTGACTCGCTATATCGAAGTTTTAGAAGACAAGCTGGGGCGCAAGGCAGAAAAGAACATGCTGCCCATGCAAGACGGCGACGTGCCCGCCACCTGGGCCGATACATCCGAGCTCAATAAAATCACAGGCTATGCGCCCAATACCTCAATCGAAGAAGGTGTGGGCAAATTTGTCGACTGGTATGTCGATTTCTATAATGTGGACCTCTCATCATGACTGAGCGTAAAATTGCTGTCATCGGCCTTGGATATGTGGGCCTTCCCGTTGCCGTGTCCTACGGACGCCAGGGCTATCCGTGTGTTGGCTTTGATATTGATCAGGGCCGCATTAAAGAACTTCAAGGCGGCTATGACCGTACCGAAGAAGTCGAAGATGGCGACGTGCTGCATGACAGCCTGACCTATAGCTCAGACCTAAATGATTTAAAACAGTCCAATTTCTATATCGTCACGGTCCCCACCCCCATCGATAGCGCGCATCGCCCCGATATGGGCGCGGTTCTGGCAGCGTCGCGCACAGTAGCGCAAGTATTAAAAAAAGGCGATATCGTCGTCTATGAATCCACCGTTTATCCCGGCGCGACCGAAGAAGACTGCGTGCCTGTGCTGGAAGAACTCTCAGGCCTGAAATGCGGGGAAGATTTCAGCGTCGGCTATTCCCCCGAACGCATCAACCCCGGCGACAAGGAACATCGTTTCGAAACCATTTTGAAAGTGGTATCCGGCTATGACGCGGCCACATTGGACATTGTTGCGCGCACCTATGAAGCGGTTGTCACCGCAGGCGTGCACCGTGCCCCCAATATCAAAACCGCCGAAGCCGCCAAGGTGATTGAAAATACCCAGCGCGACCTAAACATCGCGTTCGTCAACGAATTATCGCAGATTTTTGAACGCGTCGGCATTGATACCCACGATGTGCTGGAAGCTGCCGGGACCAAATGGAACTTCCTGAAATTCACCCCCGGTCTGGTCGGCGGGCACTGTATCGGCGTGGACCCTTATTATCTGACCCATAAGGCAGAACAGCTGGGCCACCATCCTCAGGTCATTCTGGCTGGGCGTCGCGTCAACGACCGCATGGGTCATCATATCGCCATGCAGGTGGCCAAAATGCTGATGAAACGGGGCCGCACGGATGAACCGCGCGTCACCATCTTGGGCCTGACCTTTAAAGAAAATGTCCCCGACCTGCGCAACAGCAAGGTTGTGGACATCATTTCGGAACTGGAAGAAATGGGGGTTACCACCCAGATCACCGACCCCTGGGCCAACAAAGAAGAAGCTATGAGCGAATATGGCGTGAAGTTGCAAGATGAAACAGACCTGAAACCCGCCGACGTAATCGTCTTTGCCGTCCCTCATAAAAAATATATCGATCAGGGCTGGGCATTGGTTGAAAACCTGTTGAAAGACAAAACTGGATTTGTGGTGGATATCAAATCAGTTCTGGATCGAAACAACACCCCGTCTGACATTACCCTTTGGCGTCTTTAAGATTTGCTAACATGGTAAGCCTAAATCCACAAATTCAAGATAAACTATTAAGCATTGCAGCAATCTGTGTCGGTTTATCTGTACCGTCTATCTTGTTTGGTCGTGCATTTATTGGCGGACTTTTGCTACTGGCTTTACTATTAGTTTTAATATTAACCAATCACAAAAAAGAGTTATCTGCGCTCCATAACCAACTCCCCAAACGCTTTATTGCCTTTTTGGGCTGTGTCATCATTGCTAGTGCTGTCAATATACCTTTTTCTCTGCGAGTAGATCTATCACTTGAAGCATGGGGAAGGACTTGGTTAATACTCTTGTTAACCAGCTATGTGTTTTTTGTTCTTAGAGAAAAACTGGATATAATAACGTATTCAGCTTTCTATGGTGTCGCATTTGCAATATTTTACCTTTATATAAAGCGAGAAATAGACCACACCAATCATCCAAGCAAACCAACCCTCAACGCGTATTTGCTATTACTGCCTATTTGCGCATATATTTCTTTTACAAATAAAAAAATATCTCCTAAAATAATTTCACTTATGATTATTTGGATATTCATTTGGTTTTTAAATAAGTACCTTGTCAAAGCCACCATGGCTGGCCTCATTCTTATGGTCACGAGCAGTATATTCTTGATTAGCATCGTAAAATTTAAATTAAGAACCGTCATTGCTTCCTTCGGTCTGCTTCTGGCTTGTGTCACGACTGGACTTCTACTTTGGCTTCCAGATACTGTTAATCAGTCAAGTGTTGTAAATAAAGGGATAACCATTATTCCTGTTTGGGCTCTTGACCTTCATCGTCAGTTTATTTGGGCATTTTCCTTTGAGCGAATTATTGAAAGCCCTTGGGTCGGATATGGGCTCAATGCGTCCAACTATCACCCTCTCGCCAATCAAACCATTCAAGAATATTTTGGCGACAGCTTTAATATAGTTGCGGGAATTGCTTCTGCACCGGTTCTACCTGCACACCCTCATAATTGGATAATCGAATTACAACTCGACAGTGGTTTAATAGGTTTTTTACCCTTCCTAACACTTGTAACCTTTATCTTTACTTGCTCCCTAAAACGTTTCTGGCAAAAACCCAATCCTGAACTACTTGGGTTTATTGCAGTCAATATAGGTTATTGGGGTACCGGCTTGTTGAACTTTTCTTATTGGAGCAGCTGGTGGCAAGCAAGTTATTTTGTTTCAGCAGGTATTTTTCTCATGCTTTATTTCCGTCGACGAAACATCATATGAAAAAGGCGCTAATTATTGTTGCAGAAGACTGGTCTTTTCTGTCCCATCGCGTACCTTTGGCTCAGGCCTTAAAAGACGATGGCTTTGACGTGCAGGTCGCCTGTCGCATCAAGGATCACGAAAAAACCATCAAAGACATGGGCTTCACCCCCATCGCCCTGGACCTTGCCCGGGAAACCATTTCGCCGGGTTCTGCCGTCAAAACTATCGCCACGCTGGCCCGCCTTTATAAAGCCAATGATCCCGACGTGATCGTTCATTCTTCCCTTTTCCTGTCTTTCTTGGGATCGCTTGCCGGATTGATCAGCGGCTATCGCCGCAACGTCAATTTAATCACCGGGCTTGGTTTTGTCTTTATTTCAGATTCCGCCAAGGCCAAGCTGGTGCGTTTTGCCGTTAAATTCTGGTTTCGCCTTTTTGCCCGGCTGAAATCCATTGCGGTTGTGGTGCAGAACCGCGATGATCAAAAAATCTTTCAAGACCTTGGTTTCGAGGAAGGGACGACTTTACATGTGATCCGTGGCTCTGGCGTGGATGATCAGACCTTCACCCCTGCTGCAAACGAGCCTGTCCCGCAAGTCACCTTTGTCGGACGTATCCTCTGGGCCAAGGGGGTAGAAGAACTGGTGGAAGCCGCCCGTATTCTAAAAACCCGCAATGCCCTGCCTAAAATCGTTCTGGTGGGTGAACCGGACCTGGGCAACCCGCAAAGCGCCACACAGGAAGATATTGACGGCTGGGCCAAAGAAGGTCTGGTGGAATGCTGGGGCCGTCGCAGCGATATCGCCAATATTTATCAAAAATCCACCATTGCAATCCTGCCTTCCTGGCGCGAAGGCCTGCCTAAAAGTCTTTTGGAGGCTGCGGCTTGCGGTCTGCCGATGATTACAACGGACGTTCCAGGCTGTCGCGAAATTGTCACCCATAATGAAAACGGTCTGCTGGTTCCTTTAAAAGATGCAAACGGACTGGCTGATGCCATTGAAACATTGGTCAAGGATACGGACCTTCGCCAAAAATTTGGACGTGCGGCGCGAAAATTGGTAGAAGACGAACTGAATCAAAAAGCCATTGCACAGAAAACACTGGATGTGGCCAAAAAAGTGGCCGATTTATAAGGGGTTAAGCAACAGTGCTGCATTATGTCACACTTTTTGTCTGTACCGTGCTGATCAGCATGTCAGCCACCGGGCTTGTCCTTAAATACCTGATTAAAAAAGCTATTCTGGATCATCCCAATGAACGCAGCAGCCATTCCATCCCCACACCACGCGGCGGCGGTATCGGGATTTTAATCGCTGTTCTGCCTGCCCTTTTACTGATCCAGCTTTTTGCCAATGACCCAATCGGCGGCTATCAGCCCGTTTTACTTTCTACTTTTTCCCTTGCCCTATTATCCTGGCTGGATGACCTGAAAGACTTGGGCGCAGCTGTGCGTTTTGCCACTCAAATTGTAGCGGTCAGCCTGTGCCTTTATTTCATTCCGGCTAGCGAACAAGGCTTTCTGGGTGGGTTCCTGCCCATCTGGCTGGAAAAAGTGATCCTAGGGATCGGCTGGGTCTGGTTTATCAATCTGTTTAACTTTATGGACGGGATTGATGGCATTTCAGGGGTGGAAATTCTATCCATCGCCGCAGGCATCGTGCTGATCGCGAGCCTTGGGGACCTGAAAACCGAATACAACCAAAGTGCCCTTATTCTGGCAGGCGGTGCAGCGGGCTTTTTGAAATGGAACTGGCACAAGGCCAAAGTCTTTATGGGTGATGTAGGCAGTGTACCATTGGGTTTCTTACTTGCCTGGCTGTTAATCAATCTGGCAGGGGAAGGCTTCCTGATCGCCAGCATTATCGTTGCCCTTTATTACCTGATGGATGCCACCCTTACCCTGATTAAACGCGGCCTTCGCAAAGAAAAAATCTGGCAGGCACACCGTGAACATTATTACCAGAAAGCCACACAAGCCGGCATGTCCCATGATCAGGTCGTCATCCGCATTGCCATGGTAAATCTGTGTCTGCTGGGCTGTGTCTGGCTGGGCTTTAGCTATAACATCTGGGCTGGATTGGTCCTGGCAGTGCTTTCTGTCGCTTTCTGCCTTCGATATTTCGCATCGCTTAAGCTACCAAACGGTTGAAATCCTGACCAAAAGCGGGTACTTCAATAGTTCTTCAATTGGCAGGCCTATAGTATTTTCATGACCTTTAAACTTACACGATTGACCCCTCGCGGCATGATTGCCTTTGGTCATGATATCTTTATGGCGGCATTGTCCATCAACGTTGCGCTTTATCTACGCCTGGGCAATGACATTCTGAACCGGATGGATGTTCTTAGTATCGCAACGCCATTGATTGCCTGCCTGGGCGCTGTTGTCTTTTATTTTATGGGCCTTTATCGCGGGATCTGGCGTTATGCCTCCATGCGCGACCTGATCGCCATTACCAAATCCACCAGCCTTTTGATCCTGATTTTCTCGCTGGTGATGTTCTTTGCGACGCGTCTTGAAGATTTCCCACGTTCTGCCCCGCTGATCAACTGGTTTGTTCTGATGGCCCTGTTGGGCGGTCCGCGTTTCCTTTATCGTCTGATCAAGGATAGACGATTTGATTTGCCCCATATGGCCACAACCAACAAAACCGTGCCGTCCCTCTTAATCGGCGCCGGTGATGGGGCCGAACTGTTCCTGCGCGCCATTGATCGCAACCCGACGATCCCTTATGCCGCAGTTGGTCTGGCAGCGGAAAAGAAATCCCGCCTGGGCCTGGATATCCACGGCGTGCCTGTCCTGGGGTTAATTGACAATATCTCGGACATCATCGCCAAGCTGGAAGCCAGTAACAACAAACCGCAACGTCTGATCCTGACCAAAGACGACTGGCCCGGTGAAAAAGTGCGCGAACTTTATGATCTGTCGGAACAGTTGGGTATTCCGCTGTCCCGCCTGCCCAAACTGACCGATCTGAAATCCGGCACGAATGATCAGATTGAAGTCCGCCCTATTGATGTGGAAGATTTACTAGGTCGCCCACAAAAAGCCCTGGATAAGTCCCTGCCTAAATCTCTGGTGACCGGAAAGCGCGTTGTCGTCACTGGCGCAGGTGGATCCATCGGCAGCGAGCTTGTCCGCCAGGTTTGCAGCTTCAATCCAGCAGAGATTATCCTGATTGAGGCCTCGGAGTATGCGCTTTACACTATTGATATGGAAGTTTCACGCACATATCCGGACCTGAAACGTCAGGCGCTGATCTGTAATATCCGCGAAGACAACCGCCTCAATCAAATCTTTGATGACGCCAAACCCGAACTGGTCTTTCACGCCGCAGCGCTGAAACACGTGCCGCTGGTGGAAGAAAACCCCTTGGAAGGTATCCTCACCAACGCCATTGGCACGCGTAATGTGGCCAATGCCTGTGTGGCCCATAACGTACAAGCCATGGTGCAAATCTCGACAGACAAAGCAGTCAACCCGACAAACATCATGGGCGCCACCAAACGTATTGCCGAAAGCTATGCCCAGGCATTGGACATTAAAAAGACCGGCTGTCGCTTTATCACCGTACGTTTTGGCAATGTTTTGGGCTCCACCGGGTCTGTTGTGCCGCTGTTCCAGAAACAGTTAAACGCAGGCGGTCCACTGACCGTCACCCACAAAGACATGAACCGCTACTTCATGACTGTGCGCGAAGCGGTGGAACTTGTCCTGCAAGCTTCCGTCCTTGCGCAGAAAGACAATTCTCTGGATGGAAAAATTTGCGTTCTGGATATGGGTGAACCCGTTAAAATTCTGCATCTGGCAGAACAGATGATCCGCCTGTCAGGCCTTGAACCCTATAAAGACATTGATATCAACATTACAGGTCTACGCCCGGGTGAAAAACTGTTTGAAGAAATTTTCCACGGTGATGAACCGCCCACTCCCTCCGGTCTGGAAGGTGTCTTGATCGCCACGCCACGTATCCTGGATGCTGATGAGCTAGCTGAGACCTTAAAAACACTGGAAGATCAATGTGTTGCCAAGGAAAGCACCATCGCTCTACAAACCGTGAAAACCATGGTGCCGGAACTGAAACACGAAAAGCTGGGCTAAGAATTTAGCTTACTGTCCACCGATTTTGGAAAGACGCCATTTGATATCGGCGCCTTCACCGCGCAAGGGACCCTGAATGATAATCTGGTCCGTATGGCGCATCTGACCGGGGTTGCCCACATAAATACTGTCGCGCATTTCAAGCTTGCCACCCTGTACGCGTAAATGCCAACCTGCCCCACTTGGCAGTTTTAAGAGCGCGGCCTGCCCATCCTGAACCAGAGATGCCTGCACTTCTGGATGCAGATGAAGGGAAATGGCAAAACTGTTGCCGCCTGTGCCCGTCAGCTTATCTTCAAAACGGATATCCGTACCCATTTTATTGACATAGACACTGCGCTCATGAATCAGCCCCAGGCTTTCACGATACGCATCATGTTTGGCATCAATCAGCACCTGGCCATCTTCTTCAAAACGGGTGCTGGAAACGCTGATCTCGCGCGGGACAATACCACCACCATGGATCAGTTGCTGGCAGTTTTTCTCATCTACCGTCAATGTGTTATGGGCTGCTGTTGCCGCCAAGGCTTCCTGCCAGTTGGGATCACCACCGATAACCGCGCCGCAATTGACCAACAAGCGTTCTTCCCCACAGCTGATCTCGAAACTCAACGGGGCTGCATGCCCGTGGGGGTGCAACGTTATATCCGGTGGGCTTGCCACATCCAGAAGCAAAACGGTCTTTCCCGCTTCAATGCGCTGAAACCCGCTATGACGCGCATCGCTTAACGGCTGACCCTGATTGCCCGTCTGTTCCAACAACTGGTCAATAGTGCCCGCATCGCCTTCCTGCGCGCCATGAAACAAGGCCAATCCCCCGTCTGTATGGCGCAAGGTACGTACCATCGGGGCCATCCGGTCAATGGCGCGGGTCAGCTGGTCCGGCAATTCGACTTTGCGCAGTTCCAGCACCTGCTTGATCTCCAAAGCCAGCGCCAGTAAATCCAGCAAACTTGTGGGACAGCGTGATACATGCCCGCCATCGGCCAGCACCTGTTGATCAAATTCCTGATTAAGCCGGGCAAGAACCCTGGGCAGGTTTTTGTCAAACCCTTCCAGAAACAAGGCGATATAAAGCTGCCCACGCAAGGCACGCAGCAGGCGCAGACCGGATAAATCCTTAAAATAAGACCGCGCCAGATGAGAAGCCTGCAAAGACAGGCTATTATAAAAGGGTTTGGTAAATGTTTCGTCTGCAGAATGGGTGAGTTTTTGCGCAAATCCCATCCAGGAAACCAGACGATCCCCCATCACATCGGCGCGCCAGGCCAGTTGCGTCCAGACACCATGTAAATCCAGCCAGCTTGATAGAAAATGCCGTGCTTTTACAAGAGCTTCCGGCTGATTGGTGGCACAAAGATCGGCCAGCCAGTTATAGCCATGGATATGGGCCTGCCAGGCTTCATCATCCTGCGCCACGGTCCAGGGGGTGTCTTCGCCCTGATATAAACGTCCGGCAAAGGGAAATTGTCCGGTAAAAATATTCTGACCACGCTCGACCCGTCCGGCAGATAACATATCAGGCATGCCATCCACATTCAGATGGTTTTTCTTTTTCAAAGTCACCAGATACAACGGGGAGCGATAAAGATGGGCGCGCAGTTTCTGCAGCCATTTATGCCACGCGGGTGGGCGATGAATATTTTCTTTTTTATTCAATACCATAAACCGATACATTTCGACTAAGAAACAATATAAGTGTGCAGCGCACCCAAGTCATGCGTCATACCTATCAGGTTCATGGAATCTGCACAAGATCAGACATAAAAAAAGCGACCCCATTCACAAAGAACAGGATCGCTTTTCCTTAAAGAGTCAGATCTCTTAAATTTCCGGGAACCAGACGTCCAGAATACCGAATTCTTCCAGACGCTGAACCACATATTCTGCGGCTTCTTCAGCGTTCATCTCTGTCCCATCGATATGAATTTCAGGATCAACCGGTTTTTCATAAGGTGATGAAATCCCCGTGAAGTTTGGCAGGTCACCCGCACGTGCCTTGGCATAAAGCCCTTTCACGTCGCGTTCCTCACAAATCTCAAGTGGGGTATCGACGAAAATCTCGATGAATTCCCCGTCTTCCAAAAGTTCACGCGCCATTTTACGTTCAGATTCAAACGGCGAGATAAAGGATGTCAGGGTAATCATCCCGGCATCGACAAACAGTTTGGCTGTTTCCCCGATCCGGCGGATGTTTTCCACACGGTCAGCATCACTAAAGCCCAGGTCCTTGTTCAGACCGTGACGCACGTTGTCACCATCCAGCGTATAGGTGTGCTTGTGCAGAGAATGCAGTTTCTTTTCTACCAAATTGGCAATGGTGGATTTACCAGACCCCGAAAGGCCCGTAAACCACAGAACAGCCGCTTTCTGGCCTTTACGTTCAGCACGTTCAGCCTTGGTGATATCTAGTGACTGCCAGTGAACATTACTTGCACGACGAAGCGCATGGTCAATCATACCTACACCAACCGTTGCATTACTGTAACGATCAATCAAAATAAAGCGACCTGTGCCCGGACTTTGGTCATAAGGATCAAAGGCGACATTGCGATCAAGAACGATGTTACAGATACCAACTTCGTTTAATTCCAATGTCTTGGCAGCACAATGTTCAAGTGAATTCACATTCACTTTATACTTTAACTCACTGATCTGCGCACCGGCTGATTGCGAGCCGAATTTGATCTGATAAGAACGACCCGGCAGCAAGGCATCATCATGCATCCAGACCAGTTTGGCTTCAAACTGATCGGCATAATCCGGACGATTTTTTGGATCAACCAGCATGTCACCGCGAGAAATATCAATCTCGTCATTCAGCGTAATGGTGACGGCCTGCCCTGCTACAGCCTGATCCAGATCGCCGTCCATAGTGACGATCTTATCAACGGTTGAGGTTTGACCGGAAGCCGGAACAGCAATTTCATCCCCCGGACGAACGGTACCTGCCTCAATCGTTCCGCTGAAACCACGGAAATCAAGGTTAGGGCGGTTCACCCATTGTACAGGCATACGGAAGGCCGCTTCTGGCAGGTCTGAGGCCACCTGGACGGTTTCCAGATAGCTCATCAGTGTGGGGCCGTGGTACCAGTGGGTTTCCGGACTGGTTTGAATGATATTGTCGCCTTTAAGCGCCGAGATTGGCACACAGGCAATTTCTTCAAAGCCCAGATCCTTGGCAAATTCACGATATTCAGCTTCGATACGATCAAACTTACTTTGGGAATATTCGACCAGATCCATTTTATTGACGGCGACAACGACCTTTTTAATGCCAACCAAAGACACAATATAACTGTGTCGTTTCGTCTGCGTCAGGATGCCTTTTCGGCCATCAACCAGAATAACAGCGATATCAGCGTTAGACGCGCCTGTTGCCATGTTCCGGGTATATTGTTCATGACCCGGTGTGTCCGCCACAATAAATTTACGCTTGTCGGTCGAGAAAAAACGATAAGCCACATCAATGGTGATGCCCTGTTCACGTTCCGCCTGCAGACCGTCCAGCAGCAAAGCGTAATCAATGTCGCCACCCTGGGTGCCGACTTTTTTAGAATCTGCTTCCAGGGCAGCCAGCTGATCTTCAAAAATCAACTTGGAATCCCAGAGCAAACGCCCGATCAGGGTCGATTTACCGTCATCCACAGACCCACAGGTGATAAAACGCAGAAGGCTTTTGTTTTCCTGTGTTTCCAGGTACTGAAGGATATCCTCAGCGATCAATGTATCCTGATGTGCCATTAGAAATATCCTTCTTGTTTTTTCTTTTCCATGGATCCGGCCTGGTCATGGTCGATCAGACGGCCTTGACGCTCAGATGTGCGAGTCAGCAGCATTTCCTGAATGATTTCTGGCAGGGTTGCGGCTTCGGATTCCACAGCCCCGGTCAGCGGGTAACAGCCGAGGGTTCTGAAACGAACCGATTTCATCATCGGCTTTTCGCCCGGATCAAGCGGCAGACGCTCATCATCCACCATCACCAACATGCCGTCGCGTTCCACAACAGGACGTTCAGCAGCATAGTAAAGCGGCACAATCGGAATATTCTCTTTATAGATATACTGCCAGATATCCAGCTCGGTCCAGTTGGACAGCGGGAAAGCACGAATGCTCTCACCCGGTTTTACCTTGGCGTTAAACACATTCCACAGTTCCGGGCGTTGGTTTTTCGGATCCCAACGGTGGTTTTCTGAACGGAAAGAGAAGATACGTTCTTTCGCACGGGATTTTTCTTCATCCCGACGTGCGCCACCGAAGGCCGCATCGAACTTATATTTATTCAGCGCCTGTTTCAGGGCTTCCGTCTTCATCACATCGGTATGCATGGCAGACCCATGCGTGTAAGGACCAATGCCTTGTTTGACACCTTCTTCATTGATGTGAACCATCAAATCAAAGCCATATTCCTTCGCCATGCGGTCGCGGAACTCGATCATTTCCTTGAATTTCCATGTAGTGTCCACATGCAACAGCGGGAACGGAGGCTTGGAGGGATAAAACGCTTTGCGCGCCAGATGCAGCATCACAGCTGAATCTTTCCCAACCGAATAAAGCATCACAGGATTTTCAAATTCTGCGGCGACCTCTCGGATAATATGAATACTCTCTGCCTCCAGTTGGCGCAGATGTGTCAATTGTGTCTGGTCCATCTATTTTACCCTAATAATGGATTATGATTTTGACGGCACACTAGAAGCTTCTTGGATCAGAGTCAAAGATAAAATACATTTTTATGTGTAAAATAATTTTATACTACATATTTATTTTGTTTAAATAACGAGAAAGAAACCGCCTCTTGGTACAGAAGAGACGGCTTCTTTAAGGATTATAAAGACTTAACGGTTTTGCGTCAGGTCTTCTTCCGGGTACGCCCCAATGTGGTGAATAGACAAATCCGCACCACGGAATTCTTCTTCTTCACTGAGACGAATACCAATAGTTTTTGCCAAAGCGCCATAAACGATAAAGCCAGCCGCTGTTGCAAAGGCAATCCCGATGAGCGAGCCCACCAGCTGAGACATGAACGTTACGCCGCCCATACCGCCAAGGGCTTCCAGACCGAAGATGCCACAGGCAATACCGCCTAGCAGGCCGCACATGCCGTGCAATGGCCAAACACCCAACACATCATCGATCTTCCATTTGTTCTGGCACATCTCGAAACCCCAGACAAACAGACCACCAGCCAGACCGCCTGTGATCAAGGCACCCACCGGATGCATCACGTTGGAGCCTGCACAAACCGCAACCAGACCAGCCAGCGCGCCGTTGTGAATAAAGCCCGGGTCATTCTTACCAACGATAAGGGCAACCAGAATACCACCGATCATCGCCATCAAAGAGTTTACAGCGACAAGACCTGTCACACCTTCAACAGATTGCGCAGACATCACGTTAAAGCCGAACCAGCCCACGCACAGGATCCAGGAACCAAGCGCCAGGAATGGAATGTTGCTTGGTGGAATACCGATCACACGGCCGTCTTTCTTGTAACGCCCCTGACGTGCACCGAGCATGACAACGGCACCCAGCGCCAACCAGCCGCCAACACCGTGAACAACGATAGAACCTGCAAAATCATTAAACGGCGCACCGAATGTATTTTCAATCCAACCCTGCAGACCGAAATTGCCATTCCAGACAATGCCTTCAAAGAAGGGATAAACCAGGCCTGTCAGGATGGCCGTTGCCATCAGTTGCGGGAAGAAACGCGCCCGTTCCGCAATCCCGCCAGAGATAATCGCCGGGATCGCCGCAGCGAACGTCAGCAGGAAGAAGAATTTGACCAGATCAAATCCGCTTTTGGCAAACAAATCACCACTTGCACCGGAAATGATGCTTGCAGGGGCCAGGAAACTAACCCCATACGCCACCATGTAACCAACAAAGAAGTAGGCCACAGTTGAAACAGCAAAATCGACAATAATCTTGACCAGGGCGTTGACCTGGTTTTTACGACGAACTGTTCCGACTTCCAGAAACGCAAATCCGGCGTGCATCGCCAGAACCATGATCGCCCCCATCAGGACGAAAAAGACGTCGGCACCAATTTGAATGGTTTCCATATTCTCTCTACCTTTTTTCCCATGAAGCAGTCCTCGCCTTCCCAAGCACGAACTGCCCAACAAATGAACATTGCCGCCTATTAAACAAAAAACGTGCCAAAACTGCGCAAAAACTAGGCAAATGGCTGTTTCCTGCCGATTCTGACCAAATTTTGATCAATTCCAGAAAAGATCGGAAAAACACCAACTGCTGCACATATAGGCAAATTTATGATTATTTTTTGTGCAATTGCCCATTTTGCATATTTATTGGACACCCCACTACCCGTCATTCCTGCGCAGGCAGGAATCTAATTTCCGAAAAAAGATCCCTGCCTGCGCAGGGATGACGAAAAGGGAACAATGATAACAAAGCCATATAAACAAAGAGGCCCCAGTAAATCGAAACTTACCGGGGCCGACCTTTGGGAAGGTAGAGAGATTTAGTAACCGACGGATCGATTACACGGTCTGGGAGCCGCGACCAAATTCCGGATATGCTTCCATACCCAATTCAGCGCGATCCAAACCAAGCTCCTCATCTTCTTCGGAGCAACGGATGCCAATCGTAACTTTCAGAATGGTCCAGACGATCGCAGAAGAAACAATTACAAATGCGCCGATGGAAACCACGCCGATAGCTTGCGTGACAAATTCTGTTTGAGCGTTCGTAGCAGGAACAATCATTGTGCCCCAGATACCAGCCGCCAGGTGAGCAGAGATCGCACCAACAACGTCGTCGATTTTCAGCTTGTCCAGCAGAGGAACAACGAAGACAACGATCACACCGCCAACAGCACCGATCAGGAAGGCAGAAGCCAGTGAAGGTGTGTCAGGACCTGCAGTGATAGATACCAGACCAGCGATTGCACCGTTCAGGGTCATGGAAAGATCAACTTTCTTGTAGATAACCTGTGTCAGTACCGCAGCAGCCAGTGTACCACCTACAGCAGCCATGTTTGTGTTGATGAAGATGTTAGAGATTGCAACAGCGTCAGCAGCTGTACCAAGTGCAAGCTGAGAACCACCGTTGAAGCCGAACCAGCCGAGCCACAGGATGAATGTACCCAGTGTCGCCAACGGCAAGTTAGCACCAGGGATCGGAGCAACGCGACCTTCAGAGTCGTACTTGCCCTTACGTGCACCAAGGATAATCGCACCAGTCAGGGCACACCAGCCGCCAGTAGAGTGAACCAGCGTGGAACCCGCAAAATCAGCAAAGCCCATTTCAGAAAGGAAGCCACCGCCCCACTGCCACATAGCGATTACTGGGTAAATGAAACCAGCAAGAACAGCTACGAAGATCATGAACGGCCAGAATTTGATACGTTCAGCAACAGTACCGGACACAACAGAAGCAGCTGTTGCAACGAATACCATCTGGAAGAACCAGTCAGAAGAAGAAGCATAGCCACCAGAGAAGTCGCCGCCCAGAGCAGTTGCATCATCCGGACCCCAGATAGAGAAGGAACCGATGAAACCACCAGCGTCGCCACCATAAAGAACGTTGTAGCCAACCAGGTAGAACATGAAGCCAGACAATGCGTACAGGCAGATGTTTTTCAGACAGATGGTTGCTGTGTTTTTAGAGCGAACCAGACCGGATTCCAGCATGGCGAAACCCGCAGCCATAAACATGACCAGAAAACCACAAACCAGGAACAGGAATGTGTTCAGAATATATTGTACTTCAGTCGTCGGCGCATCTTCAGCAAGCGCCGGATCAATCGCTGCAACCAGACCCAGCAGGGCTACCAGCGAAATTTTGGAAAGTTTTTTCCACGCAGTCATAATCATAAACTCCCTTAAAGCGCTTCGTCGTCAGACTCACCCGTACGGATACGGACAGCCTTGGATACGTCATAAACAAAGATTTTACCGTCACCGATGCGACCGGTTTCAGCAGAGCTGCGGATTGTTTCCACAACGCTTTCAACCATATCGTCAGAAGTCACGATCTCGATTTTTACTTTCGGCAGGAAGTTCACGACATACTCGGCGCCGCGATAGATTTCAGTTTGACCTTTTTGTCGACCAAAACCTTTAACTTCTGACACGGTCAAACCGTGTACACCGAGTTGCGTGAGGGCTTCACGCACATCGTCAAGCTTAAAGGGCTTGAGGACGGCCATTACCATTTTCATTTCACACTCTCCTAAAATTGAAGAAATCAAAAATTGATTCAAAACAAAGCTTTATTGCTCTTGCCGCTTCTATTTCAAGGACCGTGCCAGAATCAAAAAAATGGTAAAAACATGAATAAAAACAATAATATAGTATTTTTAGAAAAGGAATCAGAGCGTGCACTGCACAAATATTGATGCCTAAAATTTATGCACCTGTATTTTCATGCCTAAAATTTATGCACAAAAATGAGGCATTTGGATAAAATCGATTCATTTTCAGAGGTTTCAGTCATCAAATAAACCGTCTACCCCGTCAAAAGACCATTGATTCTGAAAAAATCCAATTCAAGATCAAGCATGCGCTCCAGATTATCCATGCCCGATATTTTCTTTTCTTCACATTCCTTTTTCACAATTTTTGCTAGCGCAGCCTTTTCTTGCTGCCCATCAAGATGTGCCAAAAGAATTTTCTGAAGAACCGTCAATTTTACAACTTCATGATGAATATTTGGTACAATATCCACAAATTTCGCCATATAACGGGCCAAATCAAACGCTTTCGGCCTCGTAGTGGACAGATTACCCAATTGCATATGATCAAGTGTGGGAGATAAAATCCCACTATTTAAAAACGCCAGAATATACTTATCAAATTCAGCTGCAATCTGTTCTTCGTCATACATCGACAAACGTTTTTTAACAGCTGTTATGATTTCTTGCCTGAGTAAACGCTTGGGAAGCGCTCGTGACATTTCAATTAAACACGCACAGATAATTTGGCCCTGCAATTTACCCTGCACGTTAAAACGCTTAGTCCCGATCAATTCAATAGCATCTGTATCAACATGCTGAAAATCACCTGTAATTTTGCAATTCAGGATAAACTGGACATTCTGACACCTTTCCAGAATCATCTCCTCAGAGAACTGTTGATCCTTCAAAGTCAGCACACTGGATCTGAATTTTCGATTGGAAACAAAATCCAAATACTGTTGTTTTTCACATCGGTCTGATATTGCCTGAGCCTTCTGTGCGACAAGCGGGTCCTGAAGCGACAGGTTGATATCCGGATAGTCCATATCATGAAAATAAGCCAATCCTGCGTTTCGGACGCTGGTTTCAAATTCATGGAAATAACAGGGATTATTATGTTCTTCCATATGATCATGTAACAAGAAGTTCTCTTCTTTCCCCATCACAGCATTAATCTCCCCTTCCACAAGGGCCTTGTAATGGGGCTGGTCAGAAGGGATAGAACCTTGGATAAACTGCAGATATGCTTTGGCTTTGCTTATTCTTTCTTCCGGATTCTCGATCATTTGTCCGGCATACATCATCATATTGCGAATGATTTGCGTGCTGCTCCATCCCGGCAGCGTATTGTAGCTCATAAATACAAGCCCATCCGGTTCCAGCAGAGAGGCACAGGCTTCCAGAATTTGTGGCTGCAGCGTCTTGTCCACCCAAGAATACAGACCATGGGCAATAATATAATCAAACTTCTGCCCGTGAAAATCCGCATCAAGAATGGACTGTGCCATAAAATCAATATTGCGCAGCGACATAGCCTCAGCATGTTTGCGAGCAGTTTCAATCTGAACAGATGACAAGTCCACCCCAACAAAAGACGATTTATCAAAACGTGCCGCCAATCCCAACAAATTCCCACCGGTGGCACACCCAATCTCCAAAACCTTTGCCGATTCAACCGGACAAGGGTTCAAGCCATGCAGAAAGGCAAGCGCCCCGACCTGTGCTGGTGTGGTTTGTGGATAGGGATACCCTGGATACGTCGCCAAATCATAATTCGTCATAATAATCTCAGATTTTTCAAAACCAGAATAAGCTTATGAGAGTTGGGCAAAATGGTCCAGCATATGAATTTCTTTTGTGATCATCTGTATCCTTTTTGGCAGCTTTTCAACGGATAATCCTGATTCCAAACCTTGTTTTTTCTAGACAAAATCATTCCACAAGTTACATATAATCCTGTAATTATGCAGAGGGTATTATGGCGCAGCATCTTGAAACAGACGTTCTGATTATTGGCGGCGGTCTGGTCGGTGGTTTGACCGCTTGTGCGTTGGCGCGCGGCGGTGTGGATGTGGTGGTTGTCGATGCCGATGATCCCGAAACCCTGTTGAATGCAAAATATGACGGACGCTGTTCTGCCATTGCACGATCTGTCCATAATGCCTTTGTCGCCCTTGACCTGTGGGATCATATGGAACCGGAAGCCGGCATTATTGAAGATATCCGCGTGACCGATGGCAAATCCCCGCTTTTCCTGCATTTCGACAGTCTTGATCTAACGGGCGTACCCTTTGGCTATATGCTGGAAAACCGCACGGTGCGTAAAACCTTGCTTAAGGTCGTACCGGAGATGGATCACGCGACCTATCTGGCGCCCATGCGCGTCCAGAACCTAGAGCGCACAGCTTCTGAAGTCAATGCCACCCTGTCTGATGGTACCACGGTGAAATCGAAACTGGTCATTGGCGCAGATGGACGTGGGTCCTGGGTACGTCGTTCGGCCAATATCGATGTGACCAAATGGTCCTATGATCAAACCGCCATTGTCTGCACAGTAGAAAGTGAAAAGTCCCATCAAAATGTGGCGCAGGAACATTTTCGCAGCACCGGGCCTTTTGCCATCCTGCCTATGCCGGGTCATCGCAGTTCCATCGTCTGGACGGAAAGCACACGCAATGCGCCTGTGCTGATCAATCTGAACGATGAAGATTTCCATGCCGAACTGGCAGAACGGTTTGGTGATTACTTAGGCGACGTCAAGGTCGTGGGGCCTCGCTGGTCCTATCCGCTGACCCTGCAATATGCCAAACGATCCATTGATCAACGCCTTGCTTTGGTGGGCGACGCCAGCCACGGCATGCATCCGGTGGCAGGCCAAGGCTTTAACATGGGCGCGCGCGATGCCTGCGCGATTGCTGAGCTGATCATTGAAACCAAAAACCTCGGCCTTGATATCGGGGCTGGACGTGTTCTGGAAGATTATGATCGCTGGCGTCATTTTGATAACCACCTGATGCTGGCCTCAACAGACGCAATTGTAAAACTGTTTTCCAACAATATCGGTCCTGTACGTTTTGCCCGCGATGTGGGTCTGGCCGTGGTGGATAAACTGCCCTTTGCCAAAAAATTCTTCACCAAATCCGCCATGGGTCTGGTGGGTGAATTGCCCGAGATCATGAAAGAACGTGAGGCGTCTTAGGATATGTGTGGTATTGCCGGTCTCATCGACCTGACCCGATCCACCTCCACGCCAGAATTGTCATTCTTGACCAAAAAGATGACCGATACCCTGCTTCACCGTGGCCCCGACGGCGGGGATGTGTGGGTGGATGGGGAAACTGGCGTGGGTCTGGGCCATCGTCGTCTCGCCATTATTGATTTATCCGAGGCAGGCCATCAGCCTATGACGTCGGAAGATGGCCGTTTCGTCATGGTTTATAACGGGGAAGTCTATAACGCCGAAGACCTGCGCCCGGAACTCTTGGAAAAAGGCTATAGTTTTAAAGGTCATAGCGATACCGAAGTGATGATCAACGGCTTTTCTGAATGGGGCGTTGAAGCCACCATCGAAAAGCTGATCGGCATGTTCGCCATTGCGCTTTGGGATATGAAAGAGCGTCGGTTTTATCTGATCCGCGACCGATTGGGAATCAAACCGATTTTCTGGAGCGATACAGGTACCCATCTATTATTCGGGTCTGAACTGAAAGCGCTTTATGCCCATCCCAATTGCCCTAAAAACATCAACCGCGGGGCCATTGCAGCTTACTTGCGTCATAACTGCATCCCGGCCCCCCACAGCATCATCGAGAATGTCCACAAGCTCATGCCCGGCCATATGCTGGTGCGCGAGTTCGATGGCACTCAGACCATCAAACCCTTCTGGTCGCTTGAAAATGTGGTGAAAAACAGGGAGATCTTCCAAGGCAGTGAAACGGAAGCCGTGGATGAACTGGAAAACCTGTTAAAAGATGCGGTGAAACGACGCATGGTGTCTGACGTACCGCTCGGTACTTTCCTGTCCGGCGGCATTGACAGTTCCACCGTTGCTGCCCTGATGCAGGCACAATCTGACAAACCCATCCAAAGTTTCTCCATCGGGTTTGAGGAAGAAGGCTATAACGAGGCCAAACATGCCAAGGCAGTCGCCAACCATCTCGGCACCGATCATACGGAACTTTATGTCACACCTTCTGAAGCGCGCGATGTAATCCCGAAATTACCGGATTACTATGACGAACCCTTTTCCGACAGTTCGCAAATTCCGACCTATCTGGTTTCCAAGATGACGCGCGATCATGTGACTGTCGCTTTGTCCGGCGATGGCGGGGATGAACTGTTTGGCGGCTATACCAGATACCTCACCGCACAGAAATATGGCGACAAGCTGTTTTCCCTGCCCAAACCTGTGCGTCAATTAGGCAGTGGCATGATCCGCAGCCTGCCGCCCAAGGCCTGGGAACAGCTGATCAAAGTCATTCCGGCTTCCAAACGGCCCAGTCATATGGTCAATAAGCTCTATAAACTGGCCAACGTGATGCGCGGGGATGAAGATGATTATTACCGCACGCTGATCAGCCAATGGCCAAACCCGGAAAACGTTGTCCCCGGCTCAACTGAACCCAAAGGCATCGTCTGGGATGAAAGCATCAAGCAGATCGTGCCGGATTTTGTTGAGCGCATGCAGTATCTCGACACATTGACCTACATGCAGGACGATATCCTGACCAAGGTGGATCGGGCCTCCATGGCGGTGTCATTAGAAGCGCGCGTGCCGCTGATTGACCACCGGGTCGTGGAATTTTCCTGGAATCTTCCCCCCCACATGAAGATCAGAGACGGCCAGGGCAAATGGGCTTTGCGGCAGGTTTTATACCGCCATGTCCCGAAAGACCTGATCGAACGTCCAAAAATGGGTTTTGGCGTACCGATAGATGCCTGGTTGCGTGGGCCGTTGAAAGAGTGGGCGCATGATCTGTTGTTCCAAAATGCAGATGTGTTTGATCAGACAGCCATTCAGCAGAAATGGGATGAATACCAAAGCGGCGCCCAGAACTGGCAGTATCATCTGTGGGATATTCTGATGTTCAACAGCTGGCACCAGAAGTGGCGTAGCTAAAACGGCAAAGAGGTTCCGGCCTGCGCCGGAAAACAGCCTGTGTCCCGGACCTGATCCGGGATCTCATTAACCCTGACGCACGAAACGCATCTGATCGATGATATAGCGGCCAACTTTCTTGCGCATGCTCTGTACTTCTTCTCGCAAAGTCAACAAGGCCCCAGCCACACCGGCTGTTTCATTCATGTTCGATTCGACCATGGTACGTAACGTTTCCATGTCCTGTTCCAGCTTCATGGTGCGCGCAGACTGTTCTGCGGCGTCCATTTCCAGAATGCTGGTGCGCGTGCGGGTATCTTCCAAGTCACTGCGCACCACACGAACCTGACTTGCCAAGTCTTTCAGGCCACCTTCGCCTTCAACGATTTCCATCAGATCGGCCATATCTTTGCGCGCCCCATGTAGCGCTTTTTGATAACCGGTGATCTCGCTGCGCATTTCAGCAAATTCCTGATGAACCGTATCCGCTTTCATAGCCGCCCTTTCCATCCGTTGGGTCCGCGCGCGAATACCTTTCAGTTCTACCTGCTGGCGTTCCATCGCAAGGGTGGCCTGTTTCAAGAGCACACGGATATTCTGAATATCACCGGATTGCGCTTGCGCCGGAGCCTGTGCGACATCCTGAATACGTTCCACCAGTTGATCAACGGTGCCGCGCAAAGCTTCATATTTGGCTTTATGTTCATCGCGTTGTTCACGGATGCGGTGCAGGTCCGCCTGGCGTTCCTTGACATATGCTTCATGACGTTTCACCGCGTCGGGGCGAATACCGAAGCGTTTAGCAGCAGACGCCAGACCCGGTGTTAGCGGGGATCGCTTTAAGGGCGTGATGTTATCCACCTTCGGTGTTACCGCGATTGCCTGCTGTGCCTGTGCCATTTTTGCTCACTCCCATGCCACACCCCTATTTGCCGGGTGCAAAGAAATATATCCATTTCTAACATCATGACGGAGAAAAATGAGCAGATGGTTAACGCCGGAAAATTTTCTTAAAACAAAAGACAGAACCCCTTTGAAAACAATTGATTAATACGCAACACGTATGAAGGGGGAGGAGGGCAAGAAGGTCTTCGGATTGGAGGGAAAGTCGAGCATCACACTTCTCGGCGGGATACTTGGGTGGGAAGGAAGTAGATGTTCTTCTCACCCTCCAAACTCGAAAACCGGACTACCCGTGCCGCTTAAAATCACTGTTTCCAAAGGAGTATTCGATTTCTTAGGTGTCTGTAGTCTATCACTTTTATCTTATATTTCTATACGGTTGAATACCTCGGTAATTATGCGCTCAGGACATTTACATCAGGAAAAATACTTGCAATCCTAATTACTTACCGCCTGGCGCCAGATGCCTTTGGTGAATTTCTTCAGAACTTGACGCGCCCGGGTGTCATCCAACGTTAGCGCACTCAGTTCCGTCGCATAATCAATAAATCCGTCTAACTGATCAGCCTGCCGCATGGTATCGACAAACCCCATGGACCAGTCTTCAAAGTCTTTCTCGTCAATATCACCCTTAAAGATCAATTTGATATTGGTGTGGCGAGCGTCCTGACAAATACGTTTATAAAGCGCGTTTGTTTCTGTTTTTGGGCCTTCAAGAACCTGCAAGAAAGAGCCTTTGCGATAAACAAGGATGCCACTGATATCTAATCCCTGATTATGATTTCTGGCCTGCGTGAGAATCTCGTTCAATTCATCTTGTTTGAATTCATCCTGGGCTGCACTGGCGTAGATGATTTGGCTAAGGTCTGTCATTCTTCGGTCCTTTCTTACTATTTTGTCTCCTTGTTACTTATTCTTAAAAAGCTTATCAGAACTATTTAATTTAGAATATCCGCATCATTGCTTGAGTAAATCTACCTTATTCTTTTGTGTAATATTCAAAAGAAAACCGCCGCTCCCACAATCGGGAAGCGGCGGCTTCTTTAATCAGTAACTGAGTTGCGAAACTTAGTGTTTCACGTCAGCCCAGATTTTGCGTTTCAACGCATAAAGCATAGCTGTCAGCACAAGCAGGAACAGCATAACTTTAAGGCCCAGAGACTTACGTTGGTCCAACTCAGGTTCAGCTGCCCAGTTCAGGAACGCAGAGATATCCAGTGCGTGCTGTTCAGCTGTCATTGGTGTCCCATCTTCATATTCAACCAGCTCGTCAACAATCTGAGCAGGCATGGAAGAATAGTAGCCCGGGAAGTAAACGTTAAACGTTTTGTCTTCGTTCTCTACAAAACCTTTTTGAGACGAAACTTCTTCAGGAACTTCGTCCATGAAGCCCATCAGGAAACTGTAGATATAGTCAGGACCGCCCATACGTGCTTTTGCCATCAAAGACAAATCAGGTGGCAGTGCACCGTTCGCATCGATCGCAGCAGCATCGTTTGGATAAGGGTTTACGAAATGATCGTGAGGTTTCGCCGGACGCATGAAGAATTCACCGTCTTCGTTCAGTTCTTCGCCGATCTCATTATGAGGAACGCGAACTTCTTTTTCAGCAGCGATTTCTTTAATCTCGTCTTCAGTAAAACCAAGTGCAGACAGGTTACGATAAGCAACCAGACGCAGACCGTGACAAGACGAACAAACTTCCTGATAAATCTGGAAACCACGACGAAGTTGTTTCTGGTCGTACTGACCGAAGAAACCTTCAAACGAGAAATCCTTGTCCATCAGAGGTGGCACATAGGCACCACCAGCAGCTTGCGCAGTTGTTGCTGTACCAGCGCTCAAAGTCAGAGCGGCAACAGCGGCAATAATCAGTTTACGCATGTTACGCATCTCCTTATTTCTTAAGCACTGAAGCAGCAATGCTTTCAGGCAGATCAACTGTTTTCTCGATCTTGCTCATAAGCGGCAGGATCACGAGGAAGTGTGCGAAGTAGTACGCTGTTGCCAATTGTGACATCAGTACGTACGGCTGTTCAGCAGGCATCTGGCCCAACCAGCCCAGCAGCACACAATCCAGGAACAATACCCAGAAGAACCACTTGTACACAGGGCGGAACTTACAGGATTTCACTTTGGAGCGATCCAGCCATGGCAGAACCATCAGCAGGATGATAGAAGCAAACATTGCCAATACACCGCCGAGTTTTGCAGGAATGAACAGGATATCAAAAGTGATCGCACGCAGGATCGCATAGAACGGCAGGAAGTACCATTCAGGAACGATGTGTGCAGGCGTTACCATTGGGTTTGCCGGGATGTAGTTATCCGGGTGACCCATGTAGTTCGGTGCCCAGAACACGAAGAACGCAAAGAACATGAAGAAGGCAGACATGCCGAACAAATCTTTGATCGTGTAATATGGGTGGAACGGGATGCTGTCTTCAGGCTGTTTCATCTCAACACCGATTGGGTTGTTGGATTTAACAGCGTGCAGCGCCCACAGGTGCAGACCCACAACACCAACCAGAACGAATGGCAGCAGGTAGTGCAGGGAGAAGAAGCGGTTCAGTGTTGGGTTATCAACAGAGAAGCCACCCCAAAGCAGTGTTACAATAGACTCACCAATGATTGGGAAGGCAGAGAACAGGTTCGTAATTACCGTCGCACCCCAAAGTGACATCTGACCCCATGGCAGTACGTAACCCATAAAGGCAGTACCCATCATCAGAAGCATGATGACAACACCGATGATCCAGAGGATCTCGCGTGGGCCTTTGTAGGAACCGTAGTACAGGCCACGGAAGATGTGGATGTACACTACGATGAAGAACATGGACGCGCCGTTCATATGGATGTAACGGATCAGCCAACCGTAGTTCACGTCACGCATGATACGTTCGACCGAATCAAACGCCATGGATGTGTGTGGAGTGTACTGCATAACCAGGAAAATACCTGTCAGGATCATAACGATCAGGACAGTCAGCGCCAGGGAACCGAAGTTCCACCAGTAGCTCAGGTTACGAGGCGTTGGATAGCCTGCAGTGGAGTGATGCATCATGGAGAAGACCGGCAAACGCGTGTCTACCCACTTGATGACTGGGTTTTTCCATTCAGGAGAACTCATATCTTAGGGGCTCCTTAACCGATCAGAACGTTTGAGTCGTCTTTAAAGACATACGGCGGAACAGCAAGGTTCAACGGCGCAGGGCCTTTACGGATACGACCAGAAGTGTCGTAGTGAGAACCGTGACATGGACAGAACCAGCCACCATAATCACCACGTGGATCGCCAGCCTTCTGACCAAGCGGTACACAGCCAAGGTGTGTACACACACCCAGCAGGACCAGCCATTCAGGTTTCTGAACGCGATCGGCGTCTGTCTGTACGTCAACCAGGGACGCACTGTCATCTTTTTGTGCTTGTTCGATTTCTTCCGCTGTGCGGTGACGAACAAATACTGGTTTCCCGCGCCAGATTACAGTGACGCTTTGCCCTTCTTCGATCTGTGAAATGTCAACTTCAGTTGTTGACAACGCCAGAACGTCAGCAGATGGGTTCATGCTGTCAACAAAAGGCCAGACAGCGCCAGCAACACCTGCAGCGCCGACAGCAGAAGTCGCCAGCAGCAGGAAGTCGCGGCGGGATTCTCCGCCTTCCGTCTTATTCTCTACATTGGTAGCCGTATCAGCCATGTGATTACCTCATTCATGTCCCCGTACATGATGCGGGGTGCCCAAGTCGTTGTTATGGTTGTTTTTTTAAATCGATCTTAAAAAAAACAAAGCACAACGCAGGCTCATTCCCAACAGAATGAACCGCGCACGGTATAATGCATTTTGCAGCGCAAGAAAAGGTTTAAGAATGCTTTTCAGACGAAATAATGATAGGAAAAGCAAGAACTAGCCTGCAGTTAATAACGACTCTTAATAAAGAAAGAAGAAATAGATGCGCCTCGCCCTTTTTCAACCGGACATTCCCCAAAACACCGGAACCCTGCTTCGACTCGCGGCCTGCATGGGGATTGGAGTGGATATTATCGAGCCTTGCGGCTTTGTTCTAGATGACAAACGCATGCGCCGTGCCGGGATGGATTACCTCCATCGTGTCGATCTCGTGCGCCATAATTCCTGGACCAGCTTTTGTGAGGTAAAAAAAGAAAAAGGCGGCCGCCTCATTCTATTATCGACCAAGGCAGCGCATCTCTATACAGAATTTGAATATCAGCCAAATGATACCTTACTCTTGGGACGTGAAAGCGAAGGTGTACCACAGGAAGTGCATGATCACGCCGATGAACGGTTAATCATCCCCATGTCTGAAGGCATGCGCTCCATTAATGTAGCCATTTCAGGGGCCATGGTTTTAGGGGAAGGCTTGCGCCAAACCGATGGTTTCCCCAGTCTTTAAAGCAGCACGTCAGTTCATATAAAACGTCTGGTCCGGCAATTTGACGAAATGCTTTTCCAGGATTTGTTGCAGCCGACCATTTTGATAAAGCTTATCCATGGATTGGTTGAAGGCCTTTACAAATTCCATCTTCACCGCATTTTTCGGCAAGCCTATATAATAATGCAGGGTCTTTTGGGTGACACGATAATCCAGCTGCTTAATGTCGCTCATACGCATGATATACTGACCGATATCACGATTGGAGAAAATGGCGATCTTCTTGGTCTGATATCGACCGAACGCCAGCTTTTTAAAGGCCTGTTGCAGGGTGGTTTCTGTCAAAATCTCAAAATCTACACCGCTTCGTTTGCGGACATCTTCCAGGGTCGCCAGCATGTTTGACCCATAAAGGGTCACAATCGTATAGTCTTCAAATTGGCTGATATGCCGGATATCTTCATGAATGGCCTTGGGGACAAAAAAGCCATATTGGGTCATGGCGTAAGGCTTGCTGAAATAGAAATCTCTTTCCCGCGCCTTGTTTTTGCCCATGGTGATAATGCCATTCAGTTCTGCATTTGACATCATGGAAATCAGACGTTTGATCGGATACATTTCAATCTGACATTCAATGGTCAGATTTTCACAGACCTCGCGCACCACTTCAGCCCCAGGTCCAACCACATGGCCTTTGTCATCCAGATAATTAAACGGTGGCAGTGTTTCCGTGCCAAACAACATCGGTTTTTCCGCCCCGGCTGAAAAACTGACATGCAGGCTGATCACAGCCACAACCAAATATTTTAACATCCACCTCATTGGCCCATCATATCTGAATCAAAAAGAAATTCATACGACTGATTTGACAGCTTTTACATGTATAATAAGATTTTTATTCATTCTTCTTGTAAATCTTTAAATTGAACAAATAAATAAATTTAGATGTCTTAAAATTGTATTCAAACACACGAAGTCCTGCGTGTCAGGTGGAACAACACACAGGCTTCGTGGTAAAAAATTCGTCATTCCGACACAAGCCGGAATCTATTCAACCCCAGAGCCTCGGAGACCCTGGCCTTCGCCGGGATGGCAAATATATTTTTTAAAATCAACAGGCTTCACCAGTGGAAACCAAAGGCCAGGTTAGCACCCCGACTTCGGCACCAAACGCTTTGGTCAGCAGATAGGCCACATCCGGTGTCACCGCCTCTTCCAGGCGTGCAAGTTCTTCTGCCGTCAGCTTTCCTAAAGATTCCAGAACAAAAATGGTCAGATCCTGTACCGATGCACTCATGAATAAGCTTCCTTCTGATAGAGAGACTGATAGTCCACAGGTTCGATCATATGCCCCAAAAAAGAGCAGAGCGGATCATGAACAGCACAAATCAATTTGCCAAACATCGACCCCTTCTTGCGCACCCCCAGACGATAGAGAACTTCTGCCGTGCGATGGTTCACAAAGAATGACATCATCTGCGTCGCAATCCGGGACCGACGCATCAAACGCACATAGGGCACGGCCCAGAACTGATATCCCCGCATGAAAGACGGTGGCAAATGTTTACGGGCATATTGCGTGCAAAGTTGACAATGACGATTATTCATCCGGCCCTGGCGGGTCATTTCCGTACAAATAACTTTGCTATCAGCACCATCCGAACCATCACTCGGCGCGGCACTCAAGGCAGTGGCCGTATTTTCACCGCTCGTATTCTGATTTGCCTGTTGTTTTTTCTTACGTTCTTCTTGTGCAACAGCTTGCGTGGATTGTGACACCTGGGGCGTTACTTTGGTTTGTTGAACTGCGTCCGTTTGGGCGCTCTCTGAAGTGATTTTTTGTTCCCCCACAACCGGATTATCCCAAGGTGAAAGGTCATTTTGCTCTGTCCCGGCAGTGGCCAACAGTCCACTGCCTGTTGTAGATGCGACAGTTGTCGTATTTTTGTTTATGTTTTGTTCCGTATTTTCCTTTGTCAAGGTGACAGGTTGTGATCGGCGGCGCTCAAACTCTTCAGCCGTAATGGTCTGACTGGGGTTCTGCCGGTTTTTATAATACCCCTGCCCCAAACGTCCCATCTGATCGGCCACATAGACCCAATCTTCAGAACGGAATTGCGTGGATGACATAATAAGATACTCCTTAATTTTAAGATCAATTTCCTTGATATAAGGTTATTATTCCTATTATCAAGCCCTCTTGATTTATTCTCTCAATCCGCCCATCTTAAACGTTCAAAAAAAGGGAAGGCTGATCCATGTCGATTGAATTTATCGTCACTTCGTTGATTGTCGTTTTAATCCCGGGCACCGGTGTTATCTATGTGCTTACCAACGGGTTGTTGCGTGGCAATAGTTATGTCTTGAGTGCGGCACTGGGCTGTACCCTTGGGATTCTGCCTCATATCCTCGCCAGTGCACTGGGCGTTGCCGCCCTTCTCCATACCAGTGCGGTTGCCTTTCAATTTGTAAAATATCTGGGTGCGGCTTATCTGATCTATCTGGGTTATTGCATGTGGAAAGAAACCGGATCCCTGCAAGTCAATACAGATGACAAATCCCTGCAAAAATCCCATCTAAGGACCGTCATCAGCGGCATTCTGATCAATATCCTGAACCCGAAATTGTCGATCTTTTTCCTCGCGTTCCTGCCGCAGTTTATGAACCCGACAAACACACAGCCTTTGTTAGAAATGGCCACACTGGGGGGCTTTTTCATGGGATTAACCCTGTTGGTTTTTCTGATCTATGGGTACGGGGCGGCCTTTGTGCGGCACTTTATCATGGAAAACCCGCGCATCCTGCAACGTATCCAGAAAGGATTTGCCGGGCTTTTCGCTTTATTAGGCGTTCGACTTGCGATGGAAGAACGTTAGAACTTATAGGCCATACGCAGGTTGCCCCAGTGACGTTCGCGGATATAGACCGGGGCGTCTACTTCTTTCAGCAAAACCCGTTGATCCCCAACCACCCGATCATAAGCCTGTACCAAAACAGGCTGTGTATTGCGTGCCGCACGTAAACCTGCCGGGTCGGCAAAAATACGGCGGTTGCGACAATTGGCATCATTCCAGACCGGATCATCGCTTTGTTCCTTGGCATAAACCAGGTTATGGGTCGGAAGATAGGCCGCACGATCCACACACGCTGCAAACACGATGTTCGGCGCACGTGTCACTAGTTCTTCCTGAATATCGGGTAGATATTCATCGGTGATGGGGGTGAATTTGGTCATTACCTGACGCGGATTCGTATCGGCAATGGGTTGATAATCAATATCAAAGAAATCTTCGAAACGGATCTTGTTTTTGGAAATCGCATCTTCAAAGGCTACTTCCACCCGGCGTGCGCCTTCCTGTACCAGATCAATATAGGTCTGATCATGAGCTTTGGTCGCTTCCAAAACTTCAATCACCTTGTTGCGCTCATCTTCATTATGGCGACCAAAGGCAAGGTTAACAATTGGCGCAGCAATGGATTTGATCTCACAGTCAAACGTGCCCAGTTCCGGGAAAGAAACCTGACAAGGCCCCACGCGCAGCGGCATATTTTCATCATAAACCCGCAAGGACGCCCCGCCCAGGGCAAGGTCTGCACTGGTCCCATCAACCATCACCCCATTCTGATTGATTTTCAGCTGGGTCCCGTAAGGCACACGGACCGTATGACGGCGATCACCAGCATAGGATGTACGCAGCAACAAGACCATGGAATTACTCAGGCCCTCAACGTCGCGCACCACATTGTTTGAAATGTTGGACACTTTACGCGCCACCGACTGTGCCGTCGTATTTTGCCCGCTGACATCTTTCATGCTGCTATCCACATGAGCGGTGCTGTCAGACGCACTTTGCGCACTGGAACTGATCTCGGATGTTGCGGCGGTTTGTTGTTCCACCGATTCTGCGATGGTCGCGACATTTTCACCCATCTGCTGGATCAGCTGGTTGGTCAGCTCGATTTCTTGTGCTGCGCGTTCTGTTGCCTGCTGAATTTGGGCGGATTGCTCATTCACCTGATCGATCGCTTTTTCGGTTTCGGCCGCCAGATTTTTCACTTCTGATGCCACAACAGCAAAGCCTTTGCCGGCCTCCCCAGCGCGCGCGGCCTCAATCGTCGCATTCAGGGCCAGCAAGCGGGTTTGCGATGCGATATTCTGCACTAATGCTACGACAGACGATATTTCCTGGGCGGTTTCGGCCAGACTGGTCACCGTTTCCCGGCTGCGTTGGGATTGATCAATGGCATCCTGGGCAATGGATTCCGATGTCTGCACCTGATTGGCAATACTTTGCGAGGACGCATCCAGTTCTTCGGTCGCTGCAGCCACCGTATGAATGGCCTGCACCGTATGAACCAGCGATTCGTCGGCCACATTGACCTGCTTTTCCAGATCAATCTGAGCATTGTTGAGCTTCTGGACATTATCCTGCATCAGGCTGGTCTGATCAGACACACTGCGGATGGTTTCATTGGCTTCTGACAGGATCTGGTCGGACATGGCAAGCAATTGTTCACGGATTTTACGCAGCTCGCCCTTTTCGATATAGCTCATCATCGCAAGATCGATATCCAGACAGACCGTACGTAACATACCGCCGATCTGGTCGGTCACTTTCGGGGATTTCACACCATTTTTCTGCAAAAAGGCCGTGATCATTTTTTCCAGGATCAGGAAGTATCCGCCCAGATACCAGCGCGGTGTCAGCCCGATCACATCATGAACCTGCCCCACCATCATGGCACGTTCGATATATTCATCACTGAAATCACCGGCAAACATCTTTTCCCAATGCACCAGCTGCGCATCGGTCAGAGTCTCGACCGTTGAATGACCATCAATGATTTTCTGGGTTTCTTCAAATTGTGCCAGATGATTATAAAATTGTGCAACTGCGGCGGGTACGTCTGCTTTAACCGTCTGGAAAAAGGTCCCCATATCCCGTTTTGCGTTTTCATCAATACGCAAAAACTTCAAGCGTTTTTCGATGTCGGTCTTATCCCCGGCTCCCATGGTCTCGTCTCCCCAGCTCGTTACCATTTTTCTTTATTCTATTCACATAGTGACTAGAAATTAAAGAACTTTCGAACAAACTAATCTAAAGAATAAAAGACGGACTAACCCAAAGAGGAAAGAATCAGGCCTTAACCAAACATTTTGGCGAATGATTCCTGTGTATAGCCCGGCGGCAGAACCTTAACGTGTTCCTTATTGCGATACATATCAGCTTCAGGGTTTCTGATTTCCGGCTGCAGCACTTCAGTCAGGAAGGCAAAGACGCCCGGGGCCATATTTTTCGGAAAAGCCTGCCAGGTAATAAACACCCCGCCACGCATATCATAGGCCATGACTTCGCGGCTTTGCTTGGCATCTGTGATATCCATAGCCAGATCATCCGCCAGCCCCACATAGACCCAGCCCGGCTTTACTCCACCATGCCAGATCACATATATCGCAGAAACACCGGATACATTTTCTTTGGCCAATTCAACAAAGGGCAAACGGCGGAATTTGCCGTTATCACTTTTAGACCATGCCACGTCCAGAACGTTTGATTTCGCGTTCTTTTTACCGCCACCAAATAATCCAAAAAGTCCCATTGTCGTCGTACCCTGTCGTCAGTCGATTTCTGTATTAACTATAATGATTTAATACCGAATTGTCATGTTCAATGCAATCTTCACTTATTTGCCGAACAATTCCTTGGCTTTCTTTTCACGTCGCGCGGTCTGAATCCTGGTGATTTTCTCCACCGCCTGATCGACCAGTGCGCCTTCTTCGGAAGATTCGGTAATCAGTTTAATGAAATGGCGCACGTGATCTTCTTTATCAATCGGGCAGGCAATCTGCACCATCTGGGACGAGGTATTGGCCTGAAAACGGTTGGTAATCGACGGATCACCCTGTTTCTCGCCATTCAAATAAGGCTGATACTGCACATCAATTTTCAAAATATGATTCAACAACCAGTTTTCCAGAAAGGTCACAATCTTCTGCGCATCAATATCGCCCGGACAGGTTTCATGAAAATCACGTAAGGACATGATGGAGTCGCGAAAAGCATCATGTTCCTGTTTATGAACTTCAAAATCGGGATAGCCCGCACGGATCATAAAGCGTTCTTCGCGTTCAAAATGTTCATCCACATACAGCAACAGGGCATTGATGGTGGCTTTGATACGACCTTCGCCACGGTCCTGATGAATATGTTCCCCTAACTGTCGGATAGAATTAAACAGGGTCTGGTGATCCTGATCAATCGCCCCAATGCCAATCTCAAATTCTGGCGACCATTCCTTAAATTTCATATCTGTGGCTCGCTTCTAGCTTATTTCTCTATTCATATATGGAGCTTACGCATAATTCTTTAACAATTACTTTTCGATTCTTAACAAAAAAGACCCTAATTTCACAAGGAAATCAGGGCCTTTCTCATAAAAGGATCAACCGATTATGTTTATCCGATTGGACCACCGCGACGTTTGGTGATGGCAACCACACTTGGACGTGGCGGCATCTTGTCATCAAAGTCAGGCCAGCGTGTTGAAGGTTTCGCAAATGTCGACCCTTTCGTATCGGCTGGGTGCTGAATGGCAACAAACAAAGTGCTGTCATCTGGTGTAAAGCAAGGGCCACACAGTTCCGCACCCAGGGGGGCGGAGAAGAAGTGACGGGTCTGGGCACGGGCCGGACCATCAGCATCTGCGACCCACAGGCCATCGGCAATGCCGCTTTTTGGTGCGCCGTCTGTCGCAATCCAGACACGACCTTTGTTATCAAAGGCAACGTTATCCGGACAAGACAGCCAGCCGTCCTTGGACACACCGTCACCATACATGGCCGCATCTTCTTTCTTGGCATGGTTACCCGCCATCAGGAAGATATTCCATTTAAAGACGTCAGCAGCATGATCCGCATCAGAACCACGACCACCCGGAGGTGTCATTTCAATGATATGGCCATGCTTGTTGGCAGCGCGCGGGTTTGCTGCATCTTCCTGACCGCTTTTGCGTTTCGTGTTGTTGGTCAGCATCATGAAGACAGAACCGGTGACCATGTTTGGTTCCACATCTTCCGGACGATCCATTGGTGTTGCCCCCAACAGGTCAGCTGCTTTACGGGTTTCAATCAACACGTCAGCCTGTGAATTAAAGCCATTTTCAGCCGTCAATGGGCCTGTACCATGGACCAATGGCAGCCAAAACAAGTTACCGTCTGCGCGGAACTGGGCCACATACAGTGTGCCGTCATCCAGGATGTCTTTGTTGGCCATCTGGTTGGCGTAGTTATATTTGTTTTTGGAAACAAACTTATAGAGATATTCAAAACGCTGATCATCGCCCGTGTAAACCACAACATGACGGTCTTTATTGATCAATGCATTTGCGCCTTCATGTTTGAAACGGCCCAAAGCTGTGCGTTTCTTTGGCTTTGCATGTGGCTCGTAGGGGTCGATTTCAACCATCCAGCCAAAGCGGTTTGGCTCATTAGCTTCTTTTTCAACGTCGAAGCGGTCGTGGAAACGAGACCAGCCGTAACGTGATTTGCCCTTCATGCCATAGCGCTTATAGTTTTCACCTTCTGCTGTTTTCGCAGGATCACCACCGAAATAACCATGGAAGTTTTCTTCTGCAATCAACACAGTGCCCCAAGGGGTAACGCCACCAGCGCAGTTGTTGATGGTCCCGATCACGGTTTTACCCATGGGGTCAGCCGATGTTTTGACACGGTCATGACCAGCCACCGGGCCTGTCAGTTCCATTTCTGTATTCAGTGCATTAATACGCTGCGCATATTCAGAATCTTCGATGACAGACCACTGTCCATTCATCTTTTTGATCTCAACAACCGTATGGCCATGGGCAGCCATTTCGATATCGATCTGTTCTTTGGTTTGCTTGTCCAGGTCTTTCTTGCCCACCCCGTTAAACATCAGGTGACGGTTGGTATATTCGTGGTTTATGCACAGAAGACCATGGTCAGAATTTTCCGACCCGTGTGGTAGTGGCAGATAACCCACAAAGTCACAGTTATAGCCAAACTGCTTAAGCTGAGCTTCTGTTGTCTGGTTCATCGGATCGAATGTTGGAGCATCTTTCTTAACCGCATCGCCCCAGCGCAGCAGGACCTGGCTGTCATATCCATCAGCCACATGGTGCATTTCGTCATAGCCCAGGGGCAGTTCCTTAAAGGTCATGGACGCTTTCGGGGTCGCCATGGCAAGGGCTGCTTGTGACGTCATGGTTGAACCCGCAGCAACAGCAGCACCAAATGTCATGCCTTTCAGAAAAGAACGACGCCCCATACGGGCAGCCATTACATCGCCGATTGTCTTTTCTTCAGATGGATTTACGCTGAAATCATCATCTTCATGTTCATCCATTGGATCGTGAAACTGTGGGTTATCAACCATTTTTGTCTTTTCCTGAGTTAGTTTAATGTGAAACGATCAGGAATATTTAAGGATAAAAAAGTAATTCAGGTGACAAACATATGACATTTTTTTGAATCCATCTAAAATAGATTTCCCTGGCTTTCAGTTCGCGCTTTAACCCCTTCTGTCTCAAACAAAAAAGCGCTGTCAGGGTCATGGTTTTGATAGCGTGATTTCGCAAGATCTCGATGTTCCACCGCATAACAGTAAAGGCAGCCATGGGGGCAGGTGTTATATTCTCCAATATCTTTGGATGACGCGCAGCCACATTCCTTGCGATGGGGTTTTTTAGGCACCACCAGACTGTGACCTGCAATTTCTTCCAGACGGGTGACATCGATGCAGGCACTGGGTTTGATCGAACCACATAACAGGTCAGGCTGAGCACACAGGGTCAGTTGAATGCCATGTTGGGCCGCCAGCGCATGTAATTTCAACAATATTTCCTGCTTTTCCGCTGGACCTGGATCCAATGTCCTGACTTCTTTTGCCTGCAAGTTTCGCTGGGTTTTTCGGTAAAACTGGACAAAGGACACCATCACCTCATCCACCACCCCGTCCAGATCGGCCACGATTTCGCCAAAGGTATTCAGGTGCCAGTCAATTGGTGTATCAGCACTGATGACAATGGGATCATAGCGCCAGACGGCTGACTTTTTGCCAAAGCGCTTGCTAATCTCTCTCAGCTGGGCCACCGCTTTTTCTTTCGAAATGGTGGATTGATCCAGGATGCGCGGGTAGTCCAGAACGCTGAGATGGCAGACAAAGGGTTTTTCCAGATTTTCCAGAACATCTGCATCCAGAAACGGTTGATAATTGCGGCTCCAGAAGACAAAGGCCTGGACGTCTTCTTTCTTTAGGGAAATATCATAAACCTGCTGGTTATAAGGGTTCACCATCTTACAAAACCCTGCCGCAAGCCTGTTTACAAACCAGGGCGTGTAAAAAGCAGGAATATCTGTTTTATAAGAGGCAGAAATAATCATATAATTACAATAATGTGACTGAGAAAAACTTGCATTTAAAGGGCAAGAGGTAGATGATCTCGCCCAAAATATAAATATATGTTTCGCATATCGAATTAGGAATAGCAAAGCGTGTCGCTTTCGACAGAATTTGACTCAATAGCCGGGGTCTTTGCAGCTGCCGTAGAAAATGCAGATGCCCTGATCACCGTAACGGACGAACATGGCGTGATTGAATATGTCAATCCGGCCTTTTCTGATGTGTTGGGTCATGATCTAGAAGCGGCAAAAGGCAAAGACATTGATTTCCTCTATGCGGAAAATGGCGTCGATGACAAACTGAACGAGATTTGGGCCGCAATCAAAGAAGGTACACGTTGGCGCGGGGAACTAAAAACCAAAACGCTGTCCGGTGACCCTGTCTGGTGTCGCACGACTGTTTCCCCAGTCATCAACGAAATGGGCAGCCTCACTCACTGTGTCTGGGTCCAGCTGGATATCACCGAACAAAAATTACTGGAGCGCAAACAGCAACATAGCGACAAGCGCCTGCACAGTATTCTGGATAATATCCCGGCGTATGTTTTTTCCAAAAACCGTGACGGGCTTTATACTTACGCCAACAAAATGCTGGCCATGCTGCATGCCCGCCCGGTGGAAGACATTATTGGCAAATCAGACTATGACCTGTTTGAAAAGCAGGCTGCCAAAGTCTTTACCCGTAATGATGACCAGGTCTTCAGTACAGGGCGCACCATCCGCGCCCTGGAAAATGCCGGCATTGACGAATATGGTATTGAGCGCAGTTACTTATCGGTCAAATGCCCGATTATGGACGAAGATGACCAGGTGGAAGAACTGCTGGGCATGTCGGTCGATATTTCCGAACAGCAACGCCTGGAACGCGCCCTTCGCGAAAGTGAAGAAAAGCTCAATTCCATCCTCGATAACATGAAGGCCCGGGTTTATATCAAGGATGCCGACCTGAAATACACCTATGCCAACGAAGAGCTTTGTAACCTTCTGGGCATAGATCGGGTCAATATCATCGGCAAGGATGACTACGATCTGTTTGAACTGGAAACCGCCATTGGTTTCCGCGCAACTGACCAGAAAGTCTTCGAAACCAAACGTAAAGTCGATGGACTGGAAATGTCCATTGAACCTGACACCAAAGAGAAACGTTTTTATTGGTCGGTCAAAGTTCCGCTGATGACATCAGAAGGCGAAGTTCATTCCCTGTTGGGGATTTCAACCGATGTGACCGAACAAAAACGCCTGGAAGAAGAACTGCGCCGCAAGGAAAGCCAGCTCACCACCATCCTGGATAACCTGAAGGCCCACGTTTACATCAAGGATGTGAATTACCATTACACCTATGTCAATGCAGACATGTGTGAATATCTGGGCATGGACAAAGACGACATCATTGGTAAATCCGATACGGAAATCTTTGGTGAAAAAATCGCAGAACGGTTCCACAAGTCCGACAATCAGGTCTTTAACTACAAGGAAAACAGCTCCAGCATTGAGAAATCCCGCCACTTCCGCACCAAGAAAAAACGCTATTTCTGGTCAGTCAAGGTGCCGCTCATCAATGACCTTGGAAATTCCTATGCTTTGCTTGGGATTTCAACGGATGTTACGGAACAAAAACGACTGGAAAAAGAACTGCGCGAGCTGGCCTCCACCGACGTTTTGACCGGGGTTAACAACCGTCGTCATTTCATTGATCTATGCGAACGCGAGATAAAACGCGCCAAACGCTATGAAAACCCGTTGTCTCTGATCATGCTGGATATTGATCATTTTAAAAATATCAATGATACCCATGGACATGCAGTAGGCGATGAAGCCATCCGGGTGATGACCAAGCTTTGTATCGACAGTTTACGTGACACCGATGTCATCGGGCGCATCGGCGGGGAAGAATTTGCGATTATCCTGCCCATGACCGACATTACCGGCGCCTGGCAGATCGCCCAGCGCATCCGACAGGCGGCTGAAAATCACAGTTTCAAGATTGATGATGAAACACTATGTGAATTTACCTCCAGCTTTGGGGTGACCGAACTCAAAGACGGTGACACCAACCCGGATGATCTGTTAAAACGCGCCGATATCGCCCTTTATGCCGCCAAATCACAAGGGCGCAACCGGGTTTGTGAAAGCGAAAGTTAGACCGTAAGCTCATAAAATCAATTTTATAAGTTTACGACCTCGACCTAATAAAGCAATTCTTCCAGATAACGTCGGGCATGGTTAAATTCCCGCCAAACATGTGTGGGGGTTAATTCTCCGGTTTCCTGCGGAAGTTCCAGATCTCCAAATCCGCCAATCTGATGTCTGATTTCAATCAGGTCCGCCAATAAAACGCCGCTGACCTTATTCACAATACGCGGGGTGACAATCTCGCGGGAAATGGCCGGCACGCTGACGCCGCCTTCAATCTGAATGCCATTGCCATCCGTATAACGTTTCAGCAAAACCGCCAGGCGATTGACCTCACGATAGACATGGATGGGCATTTTCGGGGTCACCAGATCAATCGGGGACGGTTGGGTGGCCGGACAAACCTCTCCGATACACAGGCTTTTGATAATTTTACGGATGGTTTTGGCGCGACGGAAAACCGTTTTGGGCTGAATCGAAGGTGTCCCGATGGACAACAGAAAATTTTCAATCCGATCCAGCACCGCATAGTGATCCCGTGGCAATTTGCGATCCTCATAGGAATCATTGTGAACAACATCAATCTCATTGGCAGTCAGAACCATTTCAAGCTTGTTGTCGATCAGACGCAAAACCGCTTCCAGATCATCCTGATTGTACATTTTATACTGCAGCAGACTGACATCTTCTGCGTTAATCCCATGCATTTTCAAAAACAAGGACAATTCATGGTCAATATCAAAGGCACGCTGATAGGTATGACGAGTTAACATTTTGTGGGAACAGTCCTCACAATAAACTTCCACCCGTGCACCATTTTCGCGCATTTCGCGCATGACAGTAACGATATGATGGGTGAGTTCGTTGGTCAGGGCAGATATGGCATTATAGTCTGCTCTGGCACCTGATGTGCAGAACATCAGCGAGAAAATGAAAATGAGCCCTATTCGTTTCAAGTCCCCCTCCAAACGAAATTCGATCACTTTCAACAATAAAAGACCTAGCCCTACCTAAAGTAAAGGGTGCAGAAGTATATGCGTATTTGCCCTTAGGCAGATTTTCTTAATACAAAACAACAAGATAATCTCAGCGCCAGGGGTTTTCCACCATAGGCAGTGTACCACTTAAACTTTTCAGAAAAGCAACCAATGCGGATATTTCCTCTGTGTTAAGACTACGGCCTTTCTTAACGGTCACCCGTCCGTCCAGATCATACAAAATGGTCAAATCATCACGTGCCTGGTCACTAATGGTTAAACCCAATTGCGCACTCGCCATCACTTTCACCGCGTCTTCCAGGCTGGTGACCGACCCATTATGGAAATAGGGTGCGGTTTCAGCGATATTGCGAAGGGACGGCACCCGCCAGACCCCTTGGTCACGCAGGCCTTTATCCGCATCCAGATCATATTTGGAAATATAATCAGACCCTTTAAAAACCGGGAAACTTCGAAACGGGCTTTTCTTTTCAATCCCAGCCACCGAAAAATAAGGGTCCATATGGCAATTTCGACAGCCAATTTCATCAAACAAAACCATGCCTTTCAACTGCTGTGGCGTCATCGCCGTTTCATCCCCACGCACAAAACGGTCATAGGGCGAGTCCTGTACGACCAATGTCTTTTCAAATGCCGCAATGGCACTTAGTAAGCCATCAATTGTGATCGGCAGTCCAAGGGACTTTTCATATAAAGACGCATAAATCGGGTCTTTGGAAACAGCTTCGACCACCGCTTCTTCAGACGGCATCGCCATTTCAATCGGGTTTAAGAACGGACCAATGGCCTGATCTTCCAGAGACCGCGCCCGTCCATCCCAGAACAATCGATTGAGAAAGGCTGCATTCAGCACAGTCGGGGCATTGCGCGTCCCTTTTTTTCCGTTGATTCCACTGGAAACGGCTGCATTATCATCCCCACCCAGACCGATGATATGACACGATGCGCAAGATACTGTTTTGGTTGAAGATAATCTCTGATCAAAAAACAGCCGTTTGCCAAGATTAACCAACTTTAGATCAGGCTGATCACCCTCCATTGGTAAGGCTTTCCAGTGTTTACTGCGCACCGGATAGATCAGGCCGCGCCCCTGCCCTTCTGTGGATTTTTCATACACACCGATGGAACTGGCATCCACCGCACGCGCCAACACCGGGTTGCTTTGAAGCAGCAAAATCGCAACCGCTTTCACTGTCAACCCCATGACGCCAAAGCTTAAAAAGCCTGCCAGAATATAACGGCTGGCTTTGGACAGGCCATTGGTTATAGACAACTCCCCCGACACCAAAACGATTACGCCGACGCCCAGAACAATCCCTGTGATCAGTAAAACAGATAATTCCATCTTCCCTTCCCCTAAAAAAAACGGGACGACCCCTGCGAATGTGGCCGTCCCCGTCGTTTATTTCACATTGACAATGTCTTTACGGGTGCTTTCGATGAAACTGACCACATCGTTCTTTTCACGTGGCGGCAGAGCAAATTTCACCAGCGTTGCCTCCAAATGACCCATAAAGATTTTCCAGTCCTCATCGGAAATTTTCATACCGCGATGCGACTGTTTGTTTTCACGCCCGAGATAAAAGAGCGGCCCGCCTGCTTTTGACGCAATAAAGCTTTTGACCAACTGCTTTTCACGCATCACCCCATCGTCCCCACGATTGGCCCAGAACCGACCCAGTTGCTTGTCTGAAATCAACCGTTCCATCAGGTCATCAATGACGGCAGAGACCGCATCATATCCGCCTAAACGATTGTAAAGGCTGTCTGAATTGGCAAGGCTCGGACTTTGGGTGAAGATCAGGGCGGCTGCGACGAACGACAGCATAACGACCATTTTCTTAAGTTTTAACATCCACATCTCCTGTTTTTGAAAACAAGCACTTTTCGCTTGCAAAACGACTGTAGAAGGGACACCATTAAAAAAGAAATTTTCTTTAAAAATATAATTTATAGTTTTTATCTATTAATTGAGACAGCCATGAACCTCAACCAGTTGCGCTATCTATTGTCCTTAGCTCAAACCTGTTCATTCAAGACGGCAGCCAAAGATTGCTGTGTCACCCAGCCGACCCTGTCCAACGGGATTGCCCAGCTGGAAGAAGAACTGGGCGGCAAGATGTTTCGCCGCACCACCCGCCATGTGGAACTGACACCCTTTGGCCAGTTCATGCTGCCGTTGGCCCAGTCGGTGATTGAGGCGAAAGAAGAACTGGAACAATCAGCCACTGCCTATTTCAACCCCCAAAACAAAATCCTGCGTATCGGCCTATCACCGGTGATTTCCCATCCCCATTTTTCCAACTGCCTGCGCGATTTAAAAGAGGGTGGAAAATGGATGGATGTATTTTTAAAACAATGCTTTATGAACGATATGGAAAAGCGCCTGTTTGACGAAACCATCGATATTGTTATTCAGCCGGAACAAAATCAAAGAACTTACGGCAATACTGAATTTCTCTATCAGGAACCACTTTTTTACCTGCCGCCCCAGACCGACATCGCCCCCACACCGATTTCCGATCCGATTTCTATAGAAAAACTGGATAATCAGCCGCTGATCCTGACCAATGGCTGCGGTCTTTCAGATGTCATCTTTGATCTGTTTGACACCCATAACATCACGCTTAACCCTTATCCCGGCCAAGCGCTTAATTATCAGGTGGTAAATGACTGGGCAGGCCTGGGGCTGGCAGGTGGTATTCTGCCCAAATCCCATCTGCTAACCAGCGAATCGCTACGGCCGCTGATTAGCCCTGCTGGTCCGCTTTTCATCCGTTATCAGGCGGTGTGGAATGCGAGCAATGTAAATGCCCCTTTAGTTAAAGAGAGCATTGATTTTATTAAAGATTCTCTCACCGACATTCTATAATCACAGAAATAACCCCACTTTTTTATACATAATTTCTTAATATCTTTATTGAATCATGCCCCCAACGCTTGCAACACAGCGCCGATGGGCTTATATAACGCCCAGTTTTTAACCCTCATGGGAATTTCTAATCTCCCTGTGCCTCATTGATGGAGGGCAGGCCAGGAAATTCGCCGCAACATTAAGAGTGTAAAATGAGCAAAGTAATCGGTATCGACCTTGGTACAACCAACTCCTGTGTATCTATCATGGACGGCGGCGACAGCCGCGTTATTGAAAACGCAGAAGGCACACGTACAACCCCTTCTATGGTTGCCTTTACAGACGGTGGTGAGCGCCTTTCCGGCCAGCCTGCCAAACGTCAGGCAGTTACAAACCCTGAAAACACCCTGTTCGCAATCAAGCGTCTGATCGGCCGCCGTTTCGACGATCCGCTGACTGCAAAAGACCAGGACCTTGTCCCTTATAAAATCGTTAAAGCTGACAATGGCGATGCGTGGGTAGAAGCCAATGGCGAGAAATACAGCCCGTCTCAAATCTCTGCCTTCATCCTGCAAAAGATGAAAGAAACAGCAGAAAGCTTTGCGGGTGAAGAAATTGCACAAGCTGTGATCACCGTTCCAGCTTACTTCAACGACAGCCAGCGCCAGGCAACAAAAGATGCGGGTAAGATCGCTGGTCTGGACGTTCTGCGTATCATCAACGAGCCAACAGCCGCTGCTCTGGCTTACGGCATGGACAAAAAAGAATCCGGCACAATCGTTGTTTATGACCTTGGTGGTGGTACATTCGACGTATCCATCCTGGAAATCGGCGATGGCGTTTTCGAAGTGAAATCCACAAACGGTGATACGTTCCTGGGTGGTGAAGACTTCGACATGGCGATCATTGATTACCTGGCAGAAGAATTCCAGAAAGAACAAGGCATCGACCTGCGCAACGACCGTATGGCTCTGCAACGTCTGAAAGAAGCTGGCGAGAAAGCCAAGATCGAGCTGAGCTCGAGCACTGCAACAGAAGTAAACCTGCCGTTTATCACAGCTGACCAGTCCGGCCCAAAACACCTCAACGTGAAAATGAGCCGTGCGAAACTGGAAAGCCTGGTTTCTGACCTGATTGAACGTACCGTTAAGCCTTGTAAGGACGCACTGAAAGATGCGGGCCTGAAAGCTTCTGAAATCGACGACGTTATCCTGGTGGGCGGCATGACCCGTATGCCGAAAGTTGTTGAAAAAGTTAAAGAAATCTTCGGTCGTGAGCCTAACAAAGGCGTTAACCCTGATGAAGTTGTGGCCATGGGTGCTGCGATCCAGGGCGGTGTTCTGAAAGGCGACGTAAAAGACGTTCTGCTGCTCGACGTAACACCACTGTCTCTGGGTATCGAAACACTGGGTGGCGTATTCACACGCCTGATCGACCGTAACACAACAATCCCGACACGTAAGTCACAGGTCTTCTCAACTGCCGAAGACAACCAGTCTGCTGTAACCATCCGCGTCTTCCAGGGCGAGCGCGAAATGGCTGCTGACAACAAGATGCTCGGTCAGTTTGATCTGGTTGGCGTCCCACCAGCACCACGCGGCGTTCCACAGATCGAAGTTACTTTCGATATTGATGCCAACGGTCTGGTAAATGTGTCTGCGAAAGACAAGGCAACGGGCAAAGAACAGCAAATCTCCATTAAAGCTTCCGGCGGTCTGGACGATTCTGAAATCGATCAGATGGTTAAAGACGCGGAAAGCCACGCTGAAGAAGATGCCAAGCGTAAGGAAGCTGCTGAAGCACGCAACCAGGCAGAAAGCCTCATCCACACAACTGAGAAAAACATCACCGAACATGGTGACTCTCTGAGTGCGGAAGACAAAGGCGAGATCGAAACTGCGATCAACGACCTGAAATCTGCTTTGGAAGGTGACGACATCGATCCGGAAGACGTGAAAGCGAAAACCGAAACATTGATGAATGCGTCCATGAAACTGGGTGAAGCCATGTACAAAGCCCAGCAGGAAGCCGAAGGCGGCGCTGAAGGCCCGGCGGCGGGTGCAGCAGCGGACGAAGCCCCTGCGGATGACGGCGTTGTGGATGCAGACTTCGAAGAAGTCGATCCGGACAAAAAAGACAAGTAATTCCTGATGTGAAGCTGTGCCCCGGACCCAATCCGGGGCCTCTTTTCTATCAGAAAGACATTTGTCGAATAAGAGGATCATCCAATGGCTAAAGAAGATTATTACGAAACACTAGGCGTTGATCGCGAGGTTGACGAGAAAGCGCTGAAAAGTGCGTTTCGTAAGCTTGCCATGCAGTATCACCCGGACCGCAATCCGGATAATGCCGAAGCAGAAAGCAAGTTTAAAGAAATCAACGAAGCTTACGAAGTCCTGAAGGATGCGGAAAAACGCGCAGCCTACGACCGTTACGGCCATGCTGCCTTTGAACAGGGCGGCCCAGGTGGCGGTGGCGCAGGCTTTGGCGGCGGCGGTTTCTCAGGTTTCGGCGATATTTTCGAAGAAATGTTTGGCGACATGATGGGCGGCGGAGGCCGGGGTCAAGCTTCCGGTCGCGGTGCCGATCTGCGCTACAACATGGAAATCAGCCTTGAAGATGCCTTTAACGGTAAAAAAGCCAAGATCGAGGTTCCCACCTCGGTCAACTGTGGCTCCTGTGACGGCACGGGTTCAGCAGATGGCAAACCACCGACCATGTGCCCCAGCTGTCATGGCCGCGGCAAGGTGCGTGCACAGCAAGGTTTCTTTACGATTGAACGCACCTGTCCCACCTGTCACGGTGCAGGCTCGGTTATTTCTGATCCGTGCGGTACCTGTGGTGGTACAGGTCGGGAACGTAAATCCAAGACTTTGTCTGTCACCGTTCCAGCGGGTGTTGAAGACGGTACACGCATTCGCCTGACGGGTGAAGGCGAAGCAGGCTTACGTGGTGCACCAAGCGGAGATCTCTATATCTTCCTGTCCGTTGCCCCTCACCGTATCTTCCAGCGTGAAGGTGCCAACATCTTCTGCGCCGTTCCCATCCCCATGACCACAGCGGCCCTTGGCGGTGAGATCGAGGTCCCGACGGTGAATGGCGGACGTGCACGTATCAAAATCCCTGAAGGCACCCAAAGTGGCAACCAGTTCCGCCTGCGTGGCAAGGGCATGAGCGTTATGCGTTCTGATGCGCGCGGCGACATGTTTGTGGAAGTTTCCGTTGAAACCCCGGTTAAACTGACGGCTGAGCAAAAAGACATCCTCAAACAATTCGAAGCAGCCGGCGGCGGCAATGTTGAAAAACACAGCCCCGAAAGTCAGGGCTTCTTCAGCAAAGTCAAAGACTTCTTCGAAGATTTGACCGATTAAGCTGGTTTGAGAGCTTGAATAAAAACACCGCTTTCCTGATGGGAGGCGGTGTTTTTTATTGCTTCTCTCATCAAAGAAACACGTCATGGCGCACGAGTTGCCCCATAAGGGGCAAAAGCCGGACTCTGGCCCCCACCCTGATCCCGCAACTCGTGCGGGATGACGTTCTCTACTCTGCCCCACCCGTCATTCCAGAGAAGGCCGGAATCTCCAACCACAATCTCCCCTTCCCCCCAATCCCTGATTTGGCTAAAGTCAAAACGGGAAAATAAAGGGATAAAAACAACCATGACAAAAGATTGGGTAGACATCTGGACCGAAGAAGAGGTCACCGCACTAAGCCATTGGGACAAAAAGCTCATCGAATGTGCAAGAAAAGGCAAACCGCTAAGATCGCACATCAAAGAAGAAAAAAACAGACCCATCCTTTCTGCCCGCCTAATCGCGTCCCTTGTCACCAGTCAACATAACCAAAACTGGAATCTTCACCCCAAAAGTCTGTGCATTGATGGCTTTCGCTTTACAGAACGACTCGATTTTGACCAACGTCACATTAACAATTCACTATATTTTTATAACTGCTCATTCGAACAACAATGCCAATTTATTCATGGTCACTACAAAACTCTATTTTTTGATAACTGTTCCTTCTTCAAAGAATTGAATTTAATTGGATCAATAATTTCGCATGGATTGTATTTAAGCGGCTCACATCTAAAGAATAAAAATAAAATCAGTAATTGTATATTTGCAGATGGTTTGACAATCCATGGACATGCCTTTCTCCGAAACAACTTCAAATCCAATGGCTGTATACGATTATTAAATGCAAAAATTGAAGGAAATCTTGACTTGGACGGTGCCATAATTTCAAGCGGACCTAATGTAGACGACATTACCTCTCTTTTTGCCGACGGACTAACCATTGGCGGCGCAATCTTTTTACGCAATGGTTTTAAAGCTTCTGGAATCATTCGACTACCTGGCGCTACACTCTCAAGTAATCTTGAAATTGATAACGCTGAAATTTCCTATAACTTAAATGATGACAACAAAAATTGCATTGAAGCAGATAATATTTCGATAGATGGCAGCCTATTTTTACGCAACAACCTTTCATGTAAAGGCCATATACACATTACTAACGGTACTATTAAAGGTGATCTTGAGATATGGGATGCTCAAATTAACGGTGATCTAAACTTAAGAAATACCCGCACCAACCAGCGGCTTGTTTTCAAATCCGTTACATGTGATTCCACCAGCCGCATAAGCTTAAATCATGCTTTTTCCGATGTCTTGCAAGATGACCTAAAAAGCTGGCAAGGTTTTAAAGAGATTCACCTTGATGGCTTCGAATATAATCACCTTCATCGTCGAGCAAGCGGGAGGCAACAAATTACCTGGCTTCAGAAAATGCCAGAGGAAAAATATTTCCCGCAACCTTATGAACAACTCGCCAAAGTCCTAAAAACAGACGGTCATCTCAGGGATGCCCGTAATGTCCTCGTTGAAAAACAAAAACAGCTATTTAAACACGGTAATGTAACCTGGCTTCATCGAGTTTGGCTATTTTTCACACGATACCTCATTGCCTTCGGTTATCGGCCCTGGAATGTGATTCCCTATATTTTACTTATCTTTATCCTTGGGGAAAATATCTTCCTGCAAGCCCACAAGAACAATTACATCGTTCCGGCAAACCCCAAAGTTTCCATGGAAATGGCAAAGGGAAAAAAGACTTTAGAAGAAATTATGCCAACCTACCCCACTTTCATACCCTTAATCTATTCCGTTGATTCATTTCTACCTTTTGTCGAACTGGATCAGGAGAAATACTGGATGCCCGATGGTAAGAATACCAGTGGATGGGGGTTAGCCACCCGCATATATCGATGGTTCCATATCGCCATGGGTTGGTTTTTATCGACCTTGCTGGTCGCCGGGCTTGCCGGGTTGGTGAAGAAGGACGATTAAGAGGCCTCTCATCGTCATGGCGCACGGGTTGCGCCATCAGGGCAAAAGCATGATATCAACCTCTTGCCGCGCAGCAGGTGCGCGATGACGGTTTTTGTTCTCACCTAACCGTCATTCCCATACGGACAGGACTCTGGCCCCCTTTCCACAAGAATAATTAACCCCAGAAAATATAAGTTGAAAAACATTAAGAACTTCTCATCTAATACTCAAAGTCCAAACATGATTTTGGGGGTTCAGATGCGTGTGTTTTTTAGACTGGCTTGTTTTTGCATTCTATTCTGGCACACCCCTGCCCATGCCGATGGTCTTGTTTTTTACACTGAAAGCTACCCCCCTTATAGCTATCAAGACAAAACCACCGGAAAAATAAGCGGTATTGCAGTAGATATTGTCGATCATATCTTAAAGCGCACAGGTTTTAAGACCAGAATTCAGTTGGTACCGTGGAAACGAGGCTATGAAACCACACTTTCCAGAAAAAATACCTGCCTTTTTTCCACTGGACGTACAGAAGATCGGGAAAAATTGTTTAAATGGGTCACCCCTTTTACCGAAGTTTCCCTCGTCCTGTTTTCCAGAAAAGACAACCCCGTCACCCTGAACACACTGGATGACGTGCGGAACTATCGTATTGGTGGATATCTGGGTGATGCGGCTTCTGATTATCTTGTGCAGAAAAACATCGCTGTGGAAACCGTCACCAATGACCAGTTTAATTTGAGAAAACTGCAAAGTGGACGGATTGATTTATGGGCAACTGGCGAGCTGGCTGGTCTGGAGCTGGCCGATGCCGCTGGTATTGAGAATATCACAAAAGCCTACACGCTTTTTTCCACCCCCGGCGGCATTGCCTGTAACATCCATACGGATGATATAATCTTAGAGCGCATGCGTGACGAGCTAGACACACTCCAGAAAGACGGCGTGATCAGCGAGATTTATCATCGCTATATGCCTGAGTTGAGTGTCCCCGGTACGTAAACAGCTACTCTTTCCACGCAAGCCAGCCGCCAAACAAAAAAGCGCCGTAAAACGGTTCCACCGTCTTGAACCCGGCATTATGCAGCAGTTCAAGAACCCGGTCCTCAGACACAAACTGGATATCGCGCACCACATGTTCAAAGCCGCGGTCCACGATATGTTCGGGCATGCCGTTGTGGAGTTGCCAATCCCGCCAGATATCAAGGAAGCGTTTAAAACGCGCACCTTCCACATCCGCATGCAAATCCGCCAGAACCAGAGGAGCACCGGGGTTGAGACGATCCGCGATGGAGCGCAGCAAAGCTTCTTTGGAGCCATCATCCGGGACAAAATGCATAACCAGAATAAGGGTGGCAGCATCAAATTTCATGTCCGCAGCCAGATCTTCAACATAGCCTTCATAAACATGGGCGCGTTCGGACATCTGATTGATCTCGACATTGGCCTGCGCAACCGCCGCCATGGCAGGGGCAGGTTCCACGCCGGTGAAATGCCAGTTAGGGAAATGTTCACCCATGGTCAACATTTCAACACCCGTACCACAGCCGACACTCAGCAACTTCGCTTCTGTTGCTGGAACGTAATGATCCAGTGCCACCTTGATCATTTCATGCAAGACCTCATAACCTGGCACGACCTGGCGGATCACACGGTCATAGGCTTCGGCCTTTTGGTCATCAAAATGCTGGGTGGTGTCAAAATCGCTCATGTGCCCTCATTCCCCTAGATCAACCCGGCCTTTATAGGGGATAAAGGCGGGAACCTGTGATTTATAAAATCTATATTGATCACCATACAGCCTAATCAACTGGCGTTCTTCAAAAAAACATCCGATCCAAAGATAGAGGGAAGCAAAAACAGCCGTCATCAAAGAAAATTCATCACGCACCCGCCCCCAGAGGATCAGGAAGGCCGCTGAATATATCGGGTGGCGCACAAAACGATGGAACCCTTTGAAATGCAAAGGTTCCTCATCATTCGTCATTTTGGTACGCACCTGTTTCAGCCCGCTAAACAGACCCAGATCATATTCGCGCAAGGCCAGAACCATCAAAATCCAGCCCGCAATATATAGGACCGTCAGCGAAGAACTTAACCAGCCTGCCAGCAAATACGGACCCATATCCCCATAAAGCCACAAGCCAATTCCATAAAGAACCATCACCTGCAGGGCCGCAAAGATATTATAGGCCAGCCGATAGGCCGTGCCCAACAGGGGTTTTAGCTGTGATTTCACCCCGTCGCGGGCGAGCAACGAATGGATCAACCCAAAACCCAGCCAGCCAAATCCGTATATTAAATCTATTTGATGTACCATCTCTCTGTTGTAGCTGTGTTTGGCGTCACATCCAAAAGATATTTTGCAGCCTAGAATGACTTTAACGTCAAAAAAAGAAGCATGTGAGGCCAGAATGTTTAGCACCACGCCGACCACACAGACCCTGTCCAAACGGGCCGCTGCCTTGCGCGAACGTATGAATGAACAACACCGGGTTGATCTGGCCCGTGATATGGGGACGGCTTTGAACGAACCGGACCTGTCTGCCACCGAACGCACCATCGCCCAGGAAATTGTCGCCAAACTGGTCGAAGATGAAATCACCAACGTGCGCGCTGCCATTGCCGAAGCCGTTGCCGGGTCCCCCCACCTGCCCGGCACCATCGCAAGCAAGCTCGCCCATGATATCTCAGAGGTTGCCATTCCTGTTCTGTCTCTTTCTCCTGTACTAGAAGATAGAGTGTTGGAAGATATCATCGATAGTGGCGCGACCGATAAAATCCGCGCCATTGCAGGTCGGGAAATCGTCTCGCCCAACATCTGTCGGCGCATTGTGGCTTCAGGTAAAAAAGGCGCTGTCATCCGGCTTTTGGAAAACCCCGGTGCCTCACTCACCAATCAGACCATGATCACCATCGTTCGGGTTTATGGCGATGATCAGAATGTGGAAAAGGCCGTGCTGGATCGTGGTGAATTACCGGACGAAGTGGTCAGTGCGCTCTGTGAACTGGTGGAAGCCCACGTTGTTGCCTTTGTGCAACGATATTTTAACCTGCCGGAACATGTGGTCAATGTGCAGAAAGGACGTAATCTTCTAAAAGGCATCAAGACCAAACGCCGCGCCATTGATAATAAAAATTGGTGGGATACGAAGAAGGGGGTTATTTGACCTCTTATGTCATTCCCAACTTGATTGGGAACCCAGAATATGTCCATCGACTGGCTGGGTCCCCGCTTTCGCGGGGATGACAATAAGATTACAGCATCTTCTCCATCCGGAAATTGGTTAACAACTGCCCCCCGCGTTCCACTTCCTGCTGTTCAATCACATAAAAGCCCTGACGTTCGAAGAACCCACGTGCTGACAGACTGGCTTCTACATAAATCTTTGAATTTCCGTTCAAAACTGCCTGTTTCTCTACCTGTTGATAAAGCAGTTTCGCCACACCTGCGCGCTGAAAATCAGGCGAAACATAAAGCAAATCCAGATGCCCATCGGCTTCCAAATCAACAAATCCAGCCAGTTGATCCCCTGACCAGACAAGCCAGGTGGGGCGGGATTGACAGCGCTTTGTCCAAGCCTCAACATCAATCTCATCCGGTGCCCAGACCTTGATCTGATCTGGCGTATAGTGAAGGGAGGCCACTTCGCGGATAGAACGTTGAAACAGCGTGATCATGGCCGCTTCATCGCCCGGTTCAAACAGTCTGATCTGAAACATTTAGGCCAGGTCCAGCAAGGCATCGAGGTCGCAATATTCTTCCAGATGATCCGCCAGCAAATCCAGAACCTCATCGATTTGCTGTTCATAAGACAGACTCACCTGTCGGTCCTGCTGAATGGAAGCGAGATACCTTGCACGGAAACCATCTTCATTAAAGAGGCCGTGCAGGTAACTGCCGATCAACTGACCGTTTTCTGCCACACAGCCTTCATCCTGCCCCTCAAGGTTCAACAAAGGATGTTTGCGCGCCGGGCCTTCAGAAACACCCATATGCATTTCATAACCGCTGACTTTTTCTTCGTTATTCAGGCAAATACCGTCAATAGCACGTAGGGTTTTCGGACCTTTCAGGACGGTTTCCATATCCAGCAATCCCAGTCCTTCAACCTCACGAATATTTCCTTCAATGCCGTCTGGGTCAGTAACGCGTCTGCCCATCATCTGATAGCCGCCACATAAACCCACCACATGGCCACCGTGGCGAACATGTGCGTGAATATCAATGTCCCAGCCCTGGTCACGCAGGAAAACCAAATCGGCAATGGTCGCTTTGGACCCAGGCAGCAGGATCACATCCGCATCTGCCGGGATGGGACGACCCGCTTCAACAATATCCACAAACACGTCTTTTTCAGCGCGCAAAGGATCAAAATCATCAAAATTGGCGATGCGCGCCAATCGCGGCACGGCGATTTTGATCGCACCTTTATCACGATCTGCCCCTCGTTTATCCAAACTCATGGCATCTTCGTCAGGTAAAAGGCCTGCTTTTGGGAAATATGGCACCGTTCCAAAGCTTCGAAGGCCGCATTTATCACGGATGATATCCAGCGCAGGTTCAAAAATCGTAACATCACCCCGGAATTTATTGATCAGATAACCTTTAAGACGGTTCTGTTCAGCTTCTGGCAATAAAACATGGGTGCCAACGATGGAAGCAATCACCCCACCGCGATCAATATCACCGATCAGGATAACGGGAATGTCCGCCGCTTCAGCAAACCCCATATTGGCAATATCAGAGGCACGCAGATTGACTTCAGCCGCACTACCTGCGCCTTCAACCAAGACCAAATCAACGTTTTCGCCCAGCTTTTCAAAACTTTCCAGTACCTTTGGCATCAGGCTGGGCTTTAATTTGGTGTAATCACGCGCCGAACAATTACCCACGACCTCGCCCTGCACCACCACTTGCGATCCCACGTCGGTTTGGGGTTTCAACAAGACCGGGTTCATATGGACAGTCAAATCCAGACCACAGGCGCGTGCCTGCAAGGCCTGGGCGCGGCCGATTTCCCCGCCTTCCACCGTAACAGCCGCATTGTTGGACATATTTTGTGGCTTAAATGGCGCAACCTTCAATCCCCTGCGCACATAGGCGCGACACAGGCCCGCAACCAACAGGGATTTCCCCACGTCTGAGCCTGTGCCCTGAAACATCAGGGCTTTGGTCTTTTTGGTCATTCTTATTCGGCTAAGGCAGAAAGGGTAGCACGCAAAGAATCAGCCGCCGGATTGCTCACCACACCATCCAATACGATCTGGCGGGGTTCAACAGCTTGGGCATAAAAACTTTCATTCAGGTCAGCCCGCTTGGCAAAGACAGCACCTTCCACCGCCCCGCCGCCAAAGAGGCCACGATCCAGTGAAAAGGCCAGAATATCTGCCCCCATAGAGGTCGTCGTTGATCCATCCACACTGCCCCCGAAGGATCCAACTACCACACCAGCTGCCGCACCCGCCTTGAACTGGTCATTCAGAATAGCATTCAGGCCGGATTCCGTGCGGATGACATAAACGATCTGACTGTCTTTCAGGCCGATTTGCAAACCGAGGCTTCCGCCGCCCATGGTATAAAAGGCCGGATAGCTCCAGGTTCCGTCAGGTTTTTTGGCCAGCAGTACAGCATTGCCATATTCACCGCCGATGATGAAACCGCCTTTTAACAGACGTGGCACGATGACAACGCCAACAGCCTTGTTGAAGGCTTCATTCAGTTCTTTATATTGTTTCGACCCCAAAACATGTCTTGCTGTGGCTTCTGTTTCCAGCAAAATCTGAATGGCATCCTGATTTGCCGCGACAGATTTTTCAGCAGCAAACAAGGTAAAAACGGCAACGAAAACAGCCAATAAGCGTTTCATGGAACTATTCCTTTAAAATGATCCTGCCAAGAGAATGCCTGTAAAACCTAAAGAAAATGCTAAAATTCTACACCGGGCTGGGCTTTGATGCCGCTTCTGAATGGATGTTTCACCAGGGTCATTTCGGTGGCCAATTCTGCTGCTTCCAGCAATTCATCGGATGCATGACGCCCGGTTAGGCACACATGAACCATATCTGGGCGGTTTTTCAAAGTTTCCAGAACGTCGGCTTCATCCACATAGTCATAGCGCATAGCCACATTGATCTCATCCAGAATGACCATGCGGTATTCCCCGCTTTCAATCATTTCCTTGGCTGCTGCCCAGGCTTTTTGTGCGGCCTGAATATCGCGTTCTTTATCCTGTGTTTCCCAGGTAAAACCTTCACCCATCGCCTTGAAGGTCACGAGGTCAGGGAAACCTTCAAACACGCGGCGTTCCGCCGTATCCCAGGCACCTTTGATAAATTGAATGACACCGACTTTGAAGCCATGACCGACGCAACGCAGCGCCATACCAAAAGCCGAAGATGATTTGCCTTTGCCTTTACCGGTATGAACGATCACCAGACCTTTTTCATCGATCTTTTTTTCCATCATACGGTCACGGGCAGCTTTCTTTTTCGCCATTTTACTGGCGTGCTTATCTAAATCAGCATCAGACATGATCATTCCCTTTAAACAAAAAATATTTCTTTGAATATAGGGGGGTGGCTGATTTTCGCAATTGGCAATTCCCTTATTCTGACACTGTGATATATTAGGTAAATTTTATATAAAGGTTTGCCATGCGTTTTCTCCCTCTTTTCTTCATACTTCTCTTCACCACGCCCCCGACTTTTGCTTTGGAAATTCAGCCTGTCACCGATGGGATTTACGCTTTAGTCGGGGAAACGGAACAACGATCCGAAACCAACCTCGCCAATAACGCGACCTTTGGCGTGGTTGTCACAGATGACGGGTTAATTTTGATTGATGCAGGCGGCAGTCGCGAAGGCGCAAAGAAGATCCATGACACCATCCGGACCTTCAGCCAGAAGCCTGTCAAATATGTCATCAACACCGGCGGGCAGGATCATCGATGGCTCGGTAACGGATACTGGCAAGACTTGGGTGCACAAGTCATTGCCAGCCGTGCCGCCGTTGAAGACCAGAAAGAACGCAGTGATCTGCAACTGTCTGCTCTGAAACAGTTTTTGGGGGCAAAGCTGGAGGGTACAGTGCCAAGTTTTGCCAATATCACCTTTGATGAAAGTCACAGCTTGGCCTTTGGCGGGCTGGAAATTGTGATTGAACATCCGGCAGCTGCCCACACACCGGGCGACAGTATTGTCTGGGTGAAATCGAAAGGCACGCTGTTCAGCGGAGATATCATTTATGTGGAACGTATCTTAGGGGTTGGCGAACAATCCAATTCCAAAGACTGGATTGCGGCCTTTGAGCGGATCAAGACCCTTGCCCCCAAACATATTATCCCCGGCCATGGCCCGGCAACCGACTTAAAGACCGCAACGAAACAAACCTATGATTATCTTGTCAACCTGCGTCAGAAAATCAGAGAGCACCTGGAAGCTGGCGGGGATATGATCACCGCCCCCAAAGTTGACCAGAGCGATTTTAAATACCTCAAGCAATTCTCGTCACTGGCCGGGCGAAATGCCCAGCAGGTTTTCAGCGAAATGGAATGGGAAGAATAGGCAATTTTGCGGCCCATCTATCATAAAAGCGTCATCAAAGAGTCGCAGAGACCCCTTAGGAATCTACAGACATAATTTGTTCCACAAGAGGATAATCATGTCTGACAAACCGCTGAACGTACTTTTCCTGTGTAAACACAATACCGCACGTTCCATCATTGCCGAAGCCTTGCTCAATCGTCTGGGTCAGGGTCGCTTTAAGGCTTTTTCCGCCGGGTCCAACCCTTCAAAAGACATACACCCTTATACCGTCGATCTGATGAAAAACATGAACTACGGGCTGGACGGCCAGGCCCCAAAGGCCATGGATACCATCACCGAAGAGATGGATTTCATCTTCACCGTCTGTGATGAAACATCTGTGGAAGATTGCCCGGCCTTTAATGGCGAACCCATGACTGCAAACTGGGAAGTGCCGGACCCGATAAAAGCCGAAGGTACAGAAGCAGAAAAACGTCTGGCCTTTTCAGAAGCTTATCGCATGCTGAACAATCGAATTTCCATTTTTGTGAACCTGCCGCTGACGGAGGACCGTGCCAAACTGCAAGGCCAGTTGAACGATATTGGCACTTAGATAAAAGCGATCAAAGCCACAAACACCCCATTAACCAGACAAGCCGCCACATAAACTTTCAAGGCCTGTTTGATGTGCTTTGGGGTCACTTGGGCTGTGCCCGTGCCAATCCAGGGATCATTAGCCTGACCTTCGCGGTATTTGCGCGGGCCAGCCAGCGCAATATCCAATGCGCCCGCCATCGCGCCTTCCGGCCATCCGGCGTTTGGTGATCTATGTTTTTTAGCATCACGAAACATGGTCTTGAACGCCTTGGACGGCGTGGTCGAGACCATAAAGAACGATCCGAAATAAATCCAGAACCCTGCCAGACGCGCCGGGATCAGGTTTAAGATGTCATCCAGACGAGCAGCTGTGAAGCCAAAAGATTTATATTTATCAGACTTGTGACCGATCATACTGTCCATGGTATTGACCGCTTTATAGACCAAAAGCCCCGGAAAGCCGAACAGCACATACCAGAAAACCGGGGCGACCACCCCATCGCCAAAGTTTTCTGCCAGCGATTCAATGGCCGCACGGGCCACCCCATGATCATCCAGCTGGTCCGGGTCGCGCCCAACGATATGACTGACGGCTTCACGCCCCCCGGAAATGCCTTCGTTTTTTAAGGCAACCGCAACGCGGCGCACGTAAGTGAACAGACTGCGCTGTGCAATCAGGCTGACAGTCAGAAATAATTCCAAAGTCCAGCCAAGGGGATAATGCTGCCCAAACCACGACACCGCCATACCGATGACAATGCATAAGGACACCATGAAGACAACAACCACAAAGCCGCGTATGGCCCGGTTGGTTTCCGACCTCGTTTCCCGATTCAGTTTCTGATCCAGAAAAGAAATCAGATCGCCAATCCAGACAACCGGATGTTTGATCACATTGAACAGACGGTTCATATCCCCGACATAAGCATCCAGCAGCAAGGCTGCCAGCAAAAGCCAAAGCGGATTAAAGGTTTCCTTCAGAATCTGTGTGTCATACGCAATCATGGAACGGGCTTATATCATATCCAGAGCGGACTTCAATCCATCAAGATCAAACTCGCTAAAGACCAGAAGACCATTTTCTTTCAACAGACTGGCGGTCAGGCCCGAACCCGGAATTTTCACCGACGTAAAACTGCCGTCATAAATGATGTTGACCCCGCAGGATGGACTGCGTTCTTTCAATAAAGCATATTTGATCTGATGTTCCTGAACCAGTGCCAGCGCGATTTCCGCCCCCTTTTCAAAAGGTTCGGTAAAATCATTGCCATCTTTATCGAGAATACGCCCTGTCTTTAAATCCCGCTCAGCAGGCGGTCTGGGGGCAGGCAAGCCACCTGCCATTTCCGGACATAGTGGGACCAATCGACCTTCTGCCTGCCATTTCTGAATGACCGGATCATCGATCAGGCAATCCCCCGCATCATAACGCACTTTTTCCCCCATAAGGCAGGCGCTGACGAGGATTTTTTCCATGGATTACTTCCGTCTGCTCAGAGATTTCTTGGTGCCGCTTTGTTTGTCATGAGCCTGGGCGCGTTTTTTCAACACCCGCATGCTGCGACGGCGGTTTTCTTCCGCAATCAAGGCTTCTACATGTCGTCCCTGGAAGAAATCAATGCCGATATCACGCCCAAATTCAATGGCTTCTTCATTATCGCAACGGCTCAGGATCACCCGTTTCGGATCGCTCAGCAGCAACTGACGCTTTACCTTATCGGTCAGATCATGTCCGCCGTGGATAATATCCGGGTGCCAGATCAGCTTGATCATATCAGCCTGCAGACGTTCGCGATCAATAAACGGCAGGGTCTTATAATTCACCCCATCGATACAGATACGATACCCGCGCTGTTTTACGAACTCACGCGCAAACAGATAAGCGTTCAAATCGCTGAAAATATCTAACTGTTGCAGTTCCAAAACAATATTGCCCCGCATGGCCGCAATGACATTTTCATCAAACTTCATGAATTCCGGAGACAGCAAGGTCGCCACATTCAAATTGATGCTGATATCCCCTGTAATATCACGCTCTTCGGTTTTACCAAGCAATGATAAAACCCGGCGATCCAATGTTTCCGTCAAATGCTGGAACAACCAGGGCGAAGACGTCAGGTTAGCACCTGGCAATAAGGTATCGCGCAGGTCAGCGATTGAAATAAACAGTTCAGAAAACTTTGGATGGGGCACATTTTGCGCACCTTCCACCCGACACACATACTGACGGCGCACCATATTAGTGAGATCAGCCGCTTTCAAGGCTTCAATCAGGCGATCCAGGGTGCGCGGTGACATACGCTCGCCTTCTTCCTGCTTGGCCAGAAGCGCGGCTTTTACATCGTGGGAGGTACCGCCGGCACCGCTGGCATTTTTGCTTTCTTCCACCATGTTGCGTGCCATAGTGACGATGGTGTCATATTCACTTTCCACGTCATACCAGCTGGCAAACCCTTGACCGTCCACTTCTTCTTCAGACAGCAGTGGATCATCGCCAAACAAGAATTTCACTTTCTCTAAGGCCTGTTCCACCTGGCCCATGGCTTCCATCTTGAAAATAAAGATGATGTCGGAATTATTCAGAACGAAGATTTGCCCCAGTAATTCCTTGACCATCCCTTCAAACGCATCGGCGGCCACCCGGATATGATGTTCACGGCGGTTAAACGGGCGCAGGTTAGAGAGATGCAGATGCGCCATTTCGCGGCCCTGGCGGTGATGTTCCAGACGGCGAATGTAGTCATAAAACAGGCTTTCCTGATTTTGCGTGCTCATGTCTTACCCTCTCCGCCGTGCAGTTGCGGCTGCCTTTTGTGTCATAGCTTCGACCAGCTTATCCACAAAGAAACCCTGAAAGCGCTGCACGCCTAATTGCAGGCCAAATCGCACCGCATCTTCACTATCCACATGAGAAATCACAACTTTTTCCGCCCCAATGGACTGTATCAATTCTCGCATTTCCATTTGTCCATCTGATGTCGCAGACCCCCCAAGCCTGTCCCCCCAGGCGATTTTATAATAGTCTGCGCATAACATACTGGGATCGAAATAATCCAGCACCAGCGGCTGTAACGTATCGATCAATACCTTGTAGCCGCGCCCCTGTAACAGGTCGCGCACTTCTTCAAAAGCAAAGATATTGGAAAACACATCAACGGGTTGAAATTCCAGAATAACCCGATGGGCCTGATTGCCGACAAACTGATCAAACAGTTGGAAATCCTTGGTATGAACAGTCTGGATGTTCAGGTTCAGGCTGATATTTTTCGGCAGATCATCCATGGACTGGCTGCGCAACATATGCAGCACGCGCTGATCCAGAATGGTGGTCAAAAACTGAAAGAGCCAGCGGTCCGCCAGCAGGTCTACCTTGGGCGCAACGTTCTTGCGCAAATCAGCGATGGAGACATAATATTCACGAAACAGCAATTGCCCCTGCCCGCTTGCCCCGATCTGTACCGCAGACTGATGGCGCATCAAGGGACGAGCATCCAGTTTCTTGAAAATACGGGCCAGTTGATCCAGATTTTTCGGCGTCAGCTTGTCATCATCCATAGCTGAGCCGCCGGTATCCATCTTTTCAGACATCCCGGCCAAAGCCGCAGACACCACAGCTTCTTTAAAGAAATCAAAATCTTCTTCCAGATCATACCAACTGGAAAGCACTTCTTCACCTGCGATATCGCGCTGATCAATCAATGGATCCGCGCTAAAGAGCATACGAATACTATCCAGCGCCTTATCAATCTGCCCGACAAACGTGCCCGGACAGGTCAGGATGATATCGAAATTACCCAGAACGAACAGTTCAGCTGTGTGCGATAAAGTGATCTGGTCAAAAGCCCGTTCCGCAATCCGAATATAAATCGGTTTCTTGTTGGTGCGCTGCAGACGGGACATATGCACATGAATGGCGCATTGTCCTTGCGGTTTTTTTTCCAGATATTGCAGGTTTTCCAGCAGTTTATTTTCCGGACCGTTGGTATCAGCCCGAATTGCTTTCATCACCAAAGCATCACTTCTTTTCTGCGCCATGCGTTTTTACTTTCTCGTCACCGGGCCGCGTTCTTTTTCTTGTACAGTAACATAGCGATAAAACTCTTCATAAAAAATTAAAATCATCTATGTTTTTCTTTTCAGGAATGCTACATGGATTTTAGTCCACTTAGGGGAGATACAGCCGTGCATATGCGCAAACGAATTTTGGTGACAGGTGGTGCTGGATTTTTGGGGTCTCATTTGTGTGAGCGCCTCCTGAAAGAAGGCCATGATGTCATTTGCGCCGATAATTTCTTTACCGGCACCAAAGACAACATCCGCCATCTGCTGGATAACCCTTATTTCGAACTCATGCGCCATGACGTCACCTTCCCGCTTTATGTGGAAGTAGATGAAATCTACAACCTGGCCTGTCCGGCTTCCCCCATCCATTATCAGCATGACCCGGTGAGCACGACTAAAACCAGTGTGCATGGAGCCATCAATGTTCTGGGCCTTGCCAAACGTGTCGGTGCCAAGGTTTTCCAAGCCTCTACCAGCGAAGTCTATGGCGATCCGGAAATTCACCCCCAGCCGGAAGAATACCGTGGCAATGTCAATCCTATCGGGCCACGCGCATGCTATGACGAAGGCAAACGCTGTGCAGAAACACTGTTTTTCGATTATCACCGCCAGCATAACGTAAGCATTCGTGTCGCTCGTATCTTTAACACCTACGGTCCACGCATGCATCCCAATGATGGCCGTGTGGTATCTAACTTTATTATGCAGGCACTACGTAACGAGCCCATCACCATTTACGGCGATGGCTCGCAAACCCGATCATTCTGTTACTGTGATGACCTGATTGACGGTTTTGTGCGCATGATGAATGCGGATGACACGGTTACAGGGCCAATTAACCTCGGTAATCCGGGGGAATTCACCATCAAGCAGCTGGCTGAAAAAGTCATTGATCTGATCGGGTCCAAATCGACCCTGACCTTTGAAGACCTGCCTGTGGATGATCCCATGCAGCGCAAACCGATCATTGATAAAGCGCAAAAGCATCTGGACTGGGAACCAAAAATCCCATTAGAAGAAGGCCTTAAAAAGACCATCGCTTATTTTGAAAAGATGGTGTAACCCGGCCTAAAAACGGCGCAGGGACTCACTTTCCATAAAACGAATTGTTTCAGCAACCTCACTCCAGTGACTTTGTCTGGCTTTTTCCTTGGCTTCTTTATAACCAAAAGCATTGACCAGAAGGTGCGCCAGTTCACTGGTGCGACGTTCCGCGTCCGGATGGGTATAACGATTCTTGCGGCTTGTGCTGAGCGTCCTATACATTTCTCGTATCCCTTATTCTGGATGATGAAATCCTTGTTTTAAGGAGCTTATTCTTATCACATATGTTTGTTTCGATTACATTACAAGCCTGTGAGAAACAAAAAAGGGTTCCTTTACAGAAAAAAGAACCCTTTTTAATCGAACTGGATTTTCAAATGGTTAGGCAACGCCGCGGTAATCGTCCTGCATAAAACGCAGTTCTTCTGCGACATTGAACCATTGAAATTCCATCGCCGTACAGATCGCATCATTGTACCCCATGCTAAGCAGGAGACGTTCAGCATAATCGCGAACTTGGGCTTCATTCGTTGCTTGAGGTGCGTCTTGTTGCGCAATCTGAGTAATCATCGTTAAACCTCATTGTCTTTTCTCGACGGACAAAAAGTTCGGACGTTTCAATAATAATCAATAAGGGCGTGTTTAAAGGGGAATTCAAACCTGACCTGTTGAAACGCCCGATCAAAAGGCATGTCCGTTTCACCCTTTCATATAAACACATAAATATTGCGATGGTTTTTCTGCAATAATTTCATTTATTTCCAAATATTTCAAAATTTGCGTAAACTCTGTGCATCCAACGCTTTCACCGATTGAAAAGGCGCGCTATAAAGGCTTTTTTATTGGCCATGTCATTCAAAGAATTACTATTATGTCCCGTGCCCGTCATGTTGATCTGATCAACCGCGCCTCAAACATCGAAATCCTGTGTATCGGCGATATTATGTTGGACCGTTTCGTCTATGGGTCCGTCGATCGCATTTCACCTGAAGCTCCTATTCCTGTCATGCGTATTGAACGCGAAGAATCGATGCTGGGCGGTGCCGGCAATGTGGTGCGCAATCTCCTGAGCCTTGGTGCCAATGCACGCTTCTGCGGGTTGATCGGTGAAGATGACGCCGGGCGTGAAGTCGCTGCCCTGTTGAACGAGGATGATCATTGCACCGCCAATCTGATCATGGACAGCAACCGCCCGACTTCCCTGAAAACCCGCTATATGGCATCAAATCAGCAGATGCTACGCGCAGACCACGAACAGGTCGCGCCCTTAAATGATCAACAGCATCAGGACCTTTTGCTGGATGTGGCAGAAAGCCTGGGCGTTGTTAACGTGATGGTCTTGTCGGATTACGGCAAAGGCGTTCTGGAAAATGATGCCCCTGAAAATCTGATCGCTTTGGCAAAAAAAGCAGACATTCCGGTAATTGTTGATCCCAAAGGTGTGGATTACAGTAAATATCGTGGGGCCACGCTGGTGACGCCAAACCGTAAGGAATTGTCAGAAGCAAGCCAAATGGCCTGTGACAGTGATAGCTCTATAGTCGCAGCCGCCAAGCATATCATTGAAACCTGTGGCATTGAAAATGTACTGGCCACCCGATCACAAGACGGCATGACCCTTGTGACCAAAGACGGTGATGTGGTCCATCTGCCGACCGAAGCGCGCGAAGTCTTTGATGTATCCGGGGCGGGTGACACGGTTGTTGCGACCCTTGCCATGGCCATTGGCCTGAGTGCTTCCCTGGAAGACGGCGCAGACCTTGCCAATGTGGCAGCAGGTCTTGTGGTCGCCAAAATGGGCACAGCCAGTGTTTATCAAGAAGAATTGATCAATGCGCTACATCATCAGGATATCAGCCAGGCAGAAGCCAAGATACTGGGCCGTGAAGGCGCAAAAGACAAAGTCATCCGCTGGCAACGCCAAGGGTTGAAAGTCGGATTTACCAATGGCTGCTTTGATCTGCTGCACCCAGGACATATTTCCCTGATCAAACAATCGGCCAATCAATGTGACAAACTGATCATTGGTTTGAACAGCGATGCCTCTGTCAAACGCCTGAAAGGTGAAGAACGCCCGGTACAGACAGAGATGGCACGCGCAACCGTGCTGTCATCGCTGGGCGATGTGGATATGGTGGTAATCTTTGAAGAAGATACCCCAATGGAAACCTTATCTGCCCTGCTGCCAGACGTCTTGATCAAGGGGGCTGATTACACCATTGATCAGGTGGTGGGTGCTGAACTGATCCAGCAAAATGGAGGGCGCGTCTTCCTTGCCCAACTGGAAGATGGCTTTTCCACCACAAACACAGTTAAAAAACTGAAAGGAAGCAATTCATGAAAAAGATGTTATTGGTTTTATCCTTTTCTTTTGCTTTAAGTTCATGCACTTGGCAGGAATTTACAGACAGTCTTGATCCTGGACAGATTCTGTACAACACAGCAAAAAATGTATGTGAAGATAATCCTGACAAATGCACGTCACATTAATCACGCGGCATGATCTGTTGATAGGCATGCCAGGTGGCGTGCCCGATCAAGGGGAAAGCAAAGATTAGCCCAAACACACTGACCAGCGCAGTAAACATAATGGCGGTAATCATCACCGCCCACAGAATCATCACATGGATATTCCTGATGACCACATAAACGCTGGTAATCATGGCCGGAATGATCATGGTTTTGCGATCCACCATCAACGGCAGAGAAAAAGCCCCGGTCAGGAAGATGCCCAACGCAAACATACTGCCTTCAGCGGCCAGTAAAATCGCAAAATTCACCCCTTCCATGGAAAAGACCCGTTCAAAGATCGCGCCCCATTCCGGCATCACACCAGGGAAAGAAACCGCAAAAACCGTGAAGGCCATCTTGATCCAGACGAGAAACAGAAACACCTGCGCAATCCCGACGGCCATAATCGCAAGCGTATTGCGCCGAAATCCTAAAAAAGCATGGATCAGTTTAAACTCTTCCCCATTTTGGCGACGCAGGCTGCCTTCATAAAAACCAACCGCAATGGCCGGACCGACCAGCAGGAAACCGGAAATGGACGGGAAAATCAGATAAGGTAGTCCGGCAAAATGAAAGCCAAAGGAAATGATCAGCCCCAATACCAGAAAAATTCCAGCATAAGTCATACTGACCTTTTTTAAATATTTGGTATCAGTCCAACCTTTCGCCAGCCAGGAAAACACATCTTCGGTTTCCACTTTCCTGACCAATGCCATTTCTTCCACCAAATAGCTTTTGGTCGGTCCCTCAACATTATCTTTCATTCAGTCAGATCCCATTACCTGTTGATATGCGTGCCAGGTGGCATGACCCACCAAAGGAAACGTCACAATCAGACCAATTCCGGTAATTAATCCGGCAAACATCAGCAAAACCACTAAAAAGGCCCACAGCACCATCACCCGCAAATTCATGTAAACCGCATAGGCACTGGCCAGCATGGCCGGAATCAAGACCGTTTGCCGATCAATCATCAATGGCAGCGAAAATGCCCCCGTAAAAAAGATGATGGTGGCAAAAACTGCGCCCAGACAAACAATCATCACGGCGAAATGCAGTCCATCCATGGAAATCGCGCGTTCCAGAATCGGCCCCCATTCCGGCTGTACACCGGGGAAGGCCACAGCAAAAAAGGTAAAAGACAGTCTGATCCACACCATAAAGAGAAATACTTGCGCAATCCCCATGGCCATCAGCGAATAAGTATTGCGGTTAAAGGCGAAGATCGCATGACCCAAGCCAAATTCTTCGCCGCGTTGGCGACGCAGGCTGCCTTCATAAAAGCCAATGGCAATGGCCGGGCCGATCAGCAGAAACCCCGACAGCGACGGCAGGATGAGATAGGGCACATCCAGATGATAAAACCCGAAGGAAATAAAAAGGCCACCCAATAAAAAAAGGGCAGCATATGTCATGCTTACCCCTTTTAACGCTTTGGTGTCAGCCCAGCCTTTCGCCAGCCACTGAAACACATCATCTGTGTGCACTTTGCGGGCCAGCGCCATTTCTTCTACCAGAAAGGCAGGCCCGGCTTGATTGATCTGTCCGCTCATGTCACCTCCCAAAAGGTTCGACTTCCCTGTATAACATGTCTTATTTTTAATTACTCTAATTCAGATTAGAACATAGGGAGATAGGGTTTGGCAACTTTACGCGTCCTAAAAGGTGATATTACAACGCTGGATGTCGATATCATCGTCAATGCCGCCAACGCATCCTTGCTGGGCGGCGGTGGTGTGGATGGCGCCATTCATCGCGCGGCCGGACCCGCGCTTCTGGACTATTGTCGCACCCTTGGGGGATGTAAAACAGGGGAAGCCAAACTCACCCCCGGATTTAACCTGAAGGCCCGCCATATCGCCCATACTGTCGGCCCGATCTGGACGCAACATAGCCCGGATGAAGCCGACCAGCTCTTGCTCAACTGTTACTTTAACTGTCTAAGAGTTTGCTTTAAGAAAAAACTACAAGTTATTGCTTTTCCAAATATTTCTACAGGCATTTATGGCTTCCCAAAAGAGCGTGCGGCCAAACTTATCGTTGGAAATGTCGCTGATTTTACAAAAAACGAGCCTTCAATCAAGGAAATTATTTTCTGTTGTTTCGATATCGAAAATAAATCACTTTATGAGACAAAACTGGATAGAATTTCCTGATTCCCCTGCGCAGGCCGGGGCCTCGTGAATTCAGATAGATAAAGGTCCCGGTCTGCGCCGGGACACGAGTCCGGTGGGGTTGTTCTATTCCTTCAGCACAATCACATCCAGCGGGTGATCCACACCAGCGACATCACGCTTTTCACGCAGTTCCCATTGGTCTTCGACCCTCTCATAGCCCTGCCTTAAAGCACATTCCAGGGTCTCGCGTGTGGCAATGGCGCGCACGCCTTCCAACTTGGTCTGTTTTTCCATCTTGGCTGATACATTGGCCGCATCCCCAATAACGGTATATTCCAGACGATGTTCTTCCCCGATCACCCCAAAAACAATGGGACCGGAAGCACAGGACGCATGAATAACGACAGGGTCAAGACCGGCCGCTTTTCTTTCTTCGTTCCAGACGTCCGACGCCTTGATAATCTCTTCCATCGCCTTCAGCGCATCAAAGGCATGGGTATCGGATTCGGCCAGAACACCGAAATAAGCCATGATGCCGTCACCCGTAAATTTATCCACATGGCCTTTCAAGCCTGAAATCACAGGGACGATACGGGCATGATATTCCGTGATCAGTTCAATCTGTTCTTTCGGGGTGGATCGTTTGGTCAGCGGGGTAAAGCCACGAATATCCACATTCAGGATAGAAGCTTCGCGCGAAACCACATCACCAATGCTGGCATCGCTTTCCGAAGATTTAATATGATCAGCCAGGTCATCAGAGAAAAAACGCGATAGAGATTGCGCGGCCTGGGTCTGTGAAACTGCCTGAACCAGCAAGGTCCGTGCCCGTACCACCGCCAACCCCAAAATGACGGAAACTAAGATGATTGAAACGATCTTATCAAATTCCGCCCCGATCAGAACGCTGTTCGAGGTCATATACTGCACGTAGTCACGGGTCACCATGGTATCCATATCATCATGTGCAACCACATAACCGACCATGATCGCCCAACCGATAACGGCCGCCAGACCACTGAGCAGAATATAACGCGCTTCAAACCGCAGAGTACGTAAGGCAATGAAAATAAAAATATAGAGAAGAGTCGGGACCTTCAGATAGAAGCTTGGCGGCTGCATATATTGTAGATGAAAACTAAAGATCGTGCCGAACAGCAACAGGATATCCGCCACGATGGACAGGCCAATGACCCAGCCCGGCAGACGCATCTTGTAACTTAAGATCAACCGGATGACCGTGAAGACAAAATAGAGGGACAAAACATAGGGAACGGGAACGAATTCCACATCCGGATGAAAAGTTTTGGGCGAAATGGCATAGAGCGTGCCAAAAGTCGCCACCACCGCCAACTGAATCCAACCAACCAGCCGTTCTGATGCATTCTGCTGTTCAATGATTGCAGACTGAACCCGTGCCGGTATTTTTTGACTGCCCCCCAGTCCGAAAAATTCTTTCAATTTCGCCCCCCGGTTAAAATTTATGGCACCAGCTTATAGCCACCTGGTTCTGTCACCAGAATCTGGGCATTGCTGGGGTCCTTTTCAATCTTCTGACGCAAGCGGTACACATGGGTTTCCAACGTGTGGGTGGTCACCCCGGCATTATAGCCCCAGACCTCATCCAAAAGCGTATCGCGCCCCACAACTTTACCCCCGGAACGGTAGAGGAACTTGATAATATTGGTTTCTTTATCGGTTAAGCGAATTTTCTTTTCCGTTTCTGCTTCCACCAACAGTTTGGAAGCAGGCTGAAAGCTGTAAGACCCCACATTAAAGACCGCATCTTCGCTTTGTTCGTGCTGACGCAGATGGGCACGCAGGCGGGCCAGTAACACACCCAAGCGGAACGGCTTGGTGATATAATCATTGGCCCCTGCATCCAGACCAAGGATAGTATCGGCGTCCGTATCGGCCCCTGTCAGCATAATGATCGGGCATTTCACGCCTTGCTTGCGCATCAGACGGCAGACATCGCGACCGTCCATGTCTGGCAAACCCACATCCAGGATCACCACATCAAACGTATCTTTCTTGGCCGCTTCCAGGGCAGAGGTCGCCCCGTCAGCTTCGACCACATCGAAATCTTCGTGCAATTGAAGTTGTTCACATAACATCTGACGCAGCGAATCGTCATCATCAACCATCAGGACACGTTTTGCATTGGACATTTGATGCCTCTTTCTCAAAAAAACTGTATTAAGTCACCATAACAACTAAAAAATCTTACGTACAGAGGGCTCACGCATAGATAACACTATTGTGAAAAATCCACTTTGCGCCTAAATAAGGGGACCTTTGGATTTTTATATATGCGCTTTTAATATGCCCCATCGCCTTTCCATCACCCTGACTGAGACTGAAACCACAGCCCAGACCCCGTCCTTGCTGGCTGTTGATCGTGCCATTTCCGATCTGCGCCGCGGACAAATTGTGGTGATTGAAGGTGAACAAGGCGCTTTGACCTTGGCCCTGGCGTCTGAAGGGGCGACAAAAACGCTGATTCAGCGCTTAAAAGACTTATCGAACAACCAGCCGCATCTGATTCTCAGCTCCAAACGTGTTCATACACTGGGTCTGGGACAGTTTAAAAACAAGGCTGTCTGTGTGGAAATGGGCAAGGCGCTGCGCCCAGACCTGATTGAAGGGTTGGTTAATCCACTGGCGCAGATTTCCAAGAACGACTTTTTCGACATTAAATTCAATGATGTGCCTTTAAAAAGTGGGGAAAATGCAGCCATTGGTCTCGCCAAACTCGCGCGCCTCATCCCATCCTGCATCACCGTACGCCTAGAAGGGGACGACAAACCGGATAACATTGAACAATGGCTTAAGGACGAACATCTGTTGATCCTGAAAGCCAGCGATATCTTTGGCTATGAAGAAACAGCAGCCCGATCATTACGTGCTGTCAGCGACGCCCAAGTTCCACTGGCTGACGCGCCAGACACCAAGATCGTTGCTTTCCGCCCCTCAGACGGTGGCATTGAACATTTCGCCATTATTATCGGCACGCCAAACCCCAATGATCCCGTGCTGATCCGCATTCATTCAGAATGTTTTACAGGGGATTTGATCGGCAGCCTGCGTTGTGACTGTGGCGATCAGTTACGCGGTGCCATTCAGGCCATTGCTGAAAATGGATCAGGTATCCTTCTTTACCTCGCCCAAGAAGGCCGCGGCATTGGGCTGGTGAACAAACTGCGCGCCTATAAACTGCAGGATACAGGCGTAGATACCTTTGATGCCAACGAACAACTGGGCTTTGATGCGGATGAACGAGTGTATCTGCCAGCCGCACAGATCTTGTCCCATCTAGGGGTTAATCAGGTCCGCCTGATGACCAACAACCCTGAAAAAGTCAGCGTTCTGAAATCTTGTGACGTAGATGTAGTGGAACGCGTCGAACATGCTTTTGCCACCAACAAACATAACGAACCTTACATTTTCGCCAAGGCGACCAAAGGTGGGCATTATCTGTAACCGCAGAGGCTGCAGGGGCGGTATTTTTTACCTATACCCCCAAGAACACATATATAAACATTTGATATAATTGACTTATTTTTCTGGCACGGAGTCTGCAATGTCACTCTCAAAATATAATTGAGAGCGATAATGACATTGGAAAGAGCAGCCATGGTCAATACAGATTATACGCAGGTCGCCCTGTCACCACAGGAAGCAGGCCAGGATAAAAATAATCCGGATGCCAAAGGGGACGGTGAATTCAACTTCTTTGGCGACGACGGATTTTCCTTTTGGGATTTCGTCGATATGGTCAACCCGTTACAACATATCCCGGTGGTCGCAACAGCCTATCGATCCCTGACCGGAGATGAAATTGATCCCGGTGCGCGCCTTGCAGGCGGTACGTTATATGGCGGCCCCATTGGATTGGCGGCTTCTACCTTCAACGTGGTTTTAGAACATAATACCGGAAAAGATATGGGCGACCATGTGGTTGCCTGGTTTGACGGCGATGAAGTCCCCGAGGACAATCCCACCATGGTTGCCGATAATAAACCCTGGGCCCCGCCAACATCTGCGGCGTCCGGTTTTGCCCCAATCATTCCAAAAAGTGAAGCCGATGCCTTTGCTGCGGGTGAAGCAAGCCTGCGCATGGCCGAACTGCAGGATTTCATGAACCCGAATATTGCCCAGGAAATCCCAGTCGCCCCCATGCCAACCCCGAATACCTCTTCCAAAGGCGCAGGTTCAGCGGGAACCTGGTCCGCCCCGCTGGAAGCCGATCACCCTTTCCCAACGGAACGTCCAACGCGCACACCTGCAGCCGAAGTCAGCAGCTTTACCCGTGTTCAGCCACAACCAACCCCGGAATTGGCCTCTGTTCAGCAAATTAACCAACCGAAACAATATACGGGTTTCCTTGCAAAAGAGACGCACAATGAGTCTTTAAGTGCGCTGCAGGCCTTTGCCCGCGACGTTAAGACACAGCGTATGCAGGCCGAAGCGCAATCCCTGCAACAGCAGCAACAGCCAATCCAGCCTGCACAGGCAGCACCGCAACCTGCAGCACCCATGCCGACAACGACGTCTCAGTTAAACCAAACCACGGACAATGCCTGGTTTACCCAGATGATGTCGCAGAATATGGATCGTTATACCCAGCAAGTGCCGCCAAAGAGCTGATAAATGTCCACAGATAATGTCATCACCGTTTTCGCCGATCATAAACTGATGTGGCAGGGTCGCACCTATGCCTGTGCTCTGGGTAAAGGAGGCGTCCTGCAAGACAAGCGAGAAGGCGATGGCGCAACCCCTGTGGGCCGTTTTAAGCTGAAACGCGTTCTCTATCGCCCTGACAGGCTAAAACGCCCTGAGACCACCTTAAACGTCGCAGAAATTACCAAACAGGACGGCTGGTGCGATGATCCGACCCATGCAGACTATAACCGCCCGGTCACCCTGCCCTTTGTCGCCAGCCACGAAGTCCTTTGGCGCGACGATCATATCTATAATGTAATTGTGGTCATGGGCCATAACGACGACCCGCCCGTACCCTATAAAGGCAGCGCTGTCTTTTTCCATCTGGCACGCCCCCATTTTGAAGCCACCGAAGGCTGCGTGGCCGTGACACAGGATGTTATGCTGAAAATCTTGAAATCTGTCACAGAAGAAACAGTGATGGAAATCCGTCTATAGTTTTTTTGGACGGGTCCCAAAAATAGCTGTTCCAACCCGCACAGATGTGGCCCCAAAACGAATTGCCGTTTCATAATCACCACTCATCCCCATGCTCAGACAGTTCAAACCGTGACGTTTGGCCAGTTCACGCAGAAAAGCAAAATGCAGACTAGGTTCTTCATCGGCAGGCGGGATACACATCAACCCCTTGATCGATAAATTCAGCTCGTCACGACAAAGTTTGATAAATCCATCTGCTTCCGCAGGCAAGCAACCGCCTTTTTGGTCTTCTTCCCCCGTATTGATCTGCAGATAGACATCCAGCGATTTGCCCTGTTTTTCCTGCTCTTTCGCGATAGCGCGGGCCAGTTTGGGGCGATCCACCGTTTCAATGACATCAAACAGTGCAACAGCATCTTTGACTTTATTGGTTTGCAGACTGCCGATCAGATGAAGCTGTACACCATCAAATTCTTCTTTCAGGGCAGGCCATTTGCCCTGGGCTTCCTGCACGCGGTTTTCCCCGAAAACCCTTTGTCCGGCAACCAAAGCTTCGCGCACCGTCTCGGCCGGATGGACTTTACTGACCGCAACCAGATCAATATCTGTTGGTTGGCGCGATGCCTGTGTGGCTGCCTCTGCAATAGAATCCTTCACTTGCGCAAGATTTTCTGCGATACCCATAAATGGCCCCATCATTGAATAAAAAGGTGTCTCATGAGCCGCAACCTATCAGAGCTGGCCCTCCGGCTCAATCGCTTGAATGCACCTGATGCCAATTTTCCCCCGCTCTTTCTTATGACGGATGCGAAACGACTACCAGACCCAAGCGATTTTATCCCTCTTTTACCCAAGGGGTCAGCGGTCATTGTGCGCCATTTCAGCGAACAGGAAAAGACAAACATTATTTTCAAGATCAAGCCCGTATGTCGCAAACATAAGATCAAGATCTTGGTTTCTGACAGCCCTTCCCTCGCCCTTCGCCATCAGTTGGATGGAGTCCATTTCCCGGAAAAAACCGTTCGGAAAATTGCGGGATGTGGGTATCTCAGGCGGGCCAGGCCAAGCCTGATCTTCACGGCTGCCTGCCATTCAGCACGGGCCTTGAATGCAGCACAAAAAGCCCGGCTGGATGCTGTCCTAATCTCCCCCATCTTTGCGACCCAAAGCCATCCGGGTGGCAAAACACTGGGTCCCTGGACCTTTCAAAAACTTAGCCGCACCAAGGGTCTGAAAACATATGGACTTGGGGGGATAAACCCAAAAACCGCACAACGGCTGATCACAAGCCGGGCCTGCGGCTTTGCCGGGATCGGGTCACTCCTGACATAGAAAAAGGGCGCCCTCTATAAGGAAACGCCCTTTCCATGTACGTTCTTCTAAATCAGATTAGAAGGACACTTCCAGACCAGCAACAACGCCGAAACCGTCATTGTCGAGAGCATTTGTGCCCGTTGCAGAAGCATCATCAAAGTCTGCACCAAAAACAGAACCTTTGAATGCAACGCCAGCGCCCAGGTCATAAGATCCGGAAACCATCCAGGTATCTTTTTCATCTTCCTGCACAGCCGCTACAGAACCGGCAGTTTTGTCATCCTGGCTCAGCGACATGTAAGAGAAAGACACACCGTATGGGCCAGTCGCATAAGAAACACCAGCATCCCAACCTGTCATGTCTTTGGAGCTTACAGAACCAACATTGTCCTTGGCAATGTAAGACCCACCAATGGTGAAGCCAGCAACGCCAACATTCAGACCTGCACGACCAACTGATTCGTTGTTTACAGATGTACCGTTTGTCCCGCCGTTATCGATCAACTCGTAGCCAGCATCCGCAGCAACAGAAACGCCGCCAAAGTCGCCGCTATATGCGACAGCAACGGTATACTGGATGTCAGAACCTGTGTTTGTACCACCAACATTTACTGTGCTTGCTGGAACTTCAGGGATGATACCGTAGGAAGTGCCCACCTGGAAACCACCAAAGTTTGGCGTGTAGTAAACAACTTTTTGACCAGTGTCACCAGCAGTCAGCGTATTGTTCGCAAAGTCAGCATTTGTAATGTTGGAAGCAATCCAGTTTTCAACATCGCCATCATTGTTGCCAATACCAACTTCTGGTGCAATGTTACCCATAGCATTTGCAGCACCCGGTACTACACCAATTTGCAGTTCACCAAGAGAGTCGGATGCGACAGAAACAAAGACCTCGTCTTGCTCTGTGGCGTTTGAATCAGCTTCCATCTCAATCGTAACACCGACAGTCAGGCCGTTGTCCAGTTTTGTAGAACCTGTGAAATGTACTTCGGTGTCCTGTTGAACCGTTGCTGAAGCATAGTCATTGTCACCAACAGCTTCCTGGTCAGCATACCCAACCCATGCTTCGGCAAAACCGCCCAATGACAATTTAATTGGATCTGCAGCTTGTGCCTGACCTGCAACAATTGCAGTGGCTACAAGAGCTGTTGTGCCAGCTAAAAACTTTTTCATTATTTTCCTCATTCTTTAAGAATATTAGTCAACACACACCATAAAGAGATTAATAATCATTCTTAGTTTGAGAGGAAAGTATTTTATTGATAATAACTCTGATTTTTATTCGCTGTTGCAATATTGCAACGCAAAAGAAAAGGGCACTACCCGAAGGTAGCGCCCCAATCTTTAAGACTTCTATCTATATCTTTTCAGATTAGAAAGAAATGCTCAGGCCAGCAACAACACCGAAACCGTCGTTGTCGAGAGCGTTTGTGCCTGTAGCAGAAGCGTCGTCAAAGTCTGCACCGAAGACAGAACCTTTAAGAGCTACGCCAGCGCCGAGATCATAAGAACCGGAAATCATCCAAGAGTCTTTCTCGTCTTCTTGAACTGCAGCTACAGAACCAGCAGTTTTGTCGTCTTGAGACAAAGACATGTAAGAGAAAGACACACCGTATGGGCCTGTTTCGTAAGATACGCCAGCATCCCAACCAGTCATATCTTTAGAGCTTACAGCACCAACGTTATTTTTAGCAATGTAAGAACCACCGATAGTGAAACCAGCAACGCCGATAGACAAACCTGCACGACCTTTTGACTCGTTGTTTACAGAAGTACCATTAGTACCACCGTTATCAATCAGTTCGTAGTTTACGTCAGCACCGACAGATACACCACCGAAGTCACCATTGTAAGCAACACCAACGTTATACTGGATATCAGAAGTAGTACTTGTACCACCAACGTTTACAGTACCAGTTGGAGACTCAGGAACAATACCGTAAGAAGCACCAGCTTGGAAGCCACCGAAGTTAGGTGTCAGGTAAACAACTTTCTGACCATCAGCACCACTTGTAAAAGTGTTGTTCGCAAAGTCAGCATTTGTGATGTTGGAAGCGATCCAGTTTTGAATGTCGCCATCGTTGTGGCCGATGCCAACATCAGGAGAAGCGTGAGACAAACCGTAAGAAGCGCCTTTAGTTGCACCCAAACGAACTGTACCCAGAGCGTCAGATGAAACAGACACATACACGTCATCTTGTACTGTCGCGTTAGAGTCAGCTTCTTTGTCAATCACAACGCCAACAGTCAGGCCGTTGTCGAGTTTAGTAGAACCACGGAAGTAAATTTCTGTGTCCTGTTGAACAGTTACAGAGGCGTAATCGTTTGTACCAACAGTTTCTTGGTCAGCGTAACCAACCCATGCTTGAGCGAAGCCACCCAAAGACAGTTTGATTGGATCAGCAGCTTGAGCTTGACCTGCTACGACTGCAGCAGCTACGAGAGCAGTTGTGCCCGCGAGAAACTTTTTCATTTAGATATCCCCTTAAAAGGTTTAAGTTTTAAAAACAACTTTTGCATATGGTGTACCCATACACCGTTTGCGTGGATGTATTAAATGTATTTGGAACCCCAAGGTCAAGCACGACAAACACAATCCTGTGTCCTTTTTTCACCACTGTTGCAAAAAAAACACAATCGGCTTTTCCCCAATCCCCACAGACTTGTGCAATTCCCCTTATATATCTTGCTTTTTCTGCCCATGGCAGGCATATCTTTTCTGGAAGTAGAAGCAATCACAATTCAGGTCTGCAAACGATGTCATATCTCTCTCGTTTTTTCGCCCTTACTTTAATGCTTGGGATTCTTACTGCCTGTGAAGGTATGAATATCACCGGGCCGGACACATTCCAGCGCCCCAATGATAAATGGCAAAAAAGAGACGCCCAGAAAGAATCTATTTTCGGCGGTGACGGCCTGACATTTGGTGGCGATGAAGATAAACGCGGCACCCAAGGCACAGGCATTGGCGTTAACGCTTATTTATGGCGCGCGACATTGGACACGATCTCCTTTATGCCATTGGCATCTGCCGACCCCTTTGGCGGCGTGGTTTTGACCGATTGGCATAGCCCGAGTGCAGCAAATAACGAACGCTTCAAATTAAATGTCTATATTCTTGGTCAGGCCCTGCGCGCTGACGGCATCCGTGTCGCCGCTTTCAGACAAATGAAATCAGCGACAAACGAATGGCAAGCCGTCCCGATGGACCCGAAGGCCGTTATCGACATTGAAAATGCAATTCTGACCCGCGCGCGCCAGCTTCGCAGCGAAAGCGCAACTCAATAATCCTGACGTCGCCCTCATTTATAAAAATGAGGGCCTTTTTCTCCTCACCTAAAAGATTCTCAGGCATGCTCGTGTGAGAATGACATATATATATAAAGAAAACCATGGCCCGTTATAATTTTAAAGAAACCGAATCGAAGTGGCAGTCTTACTGGGACAAAAACGACACCTTTAAAGTCACCGAAGACACCTCTAAAGAAAAATACTATGTCCTGGAGATGTTCCCCTATCCGTCAGGTCGCATTCACATGGGCCATGTGCGCAACTATACGCTTGGGGACGTGGTTGCCCGTTATAAAAAAGCCAGCGGTTTTAACGTTCTTCACCCCATGGGTTGGGATGCTTTTGGCCTGCCGGCGGAAAACGCTGCAATGGACGCTGGCGTTCATCCGGGCAAATGGACTTATAAAAACATTGAAGATATGCGCGCCCAGCTGAAAACCATGGGGCTTTCTTATGATTGGGACCGTGAGATTGCAACGTGCGATCCGGATTACTACAAGCACGAACAAAAAATGTTCCTGGATTTCCTGAAAAACGATCTGGTTTATCGCAAAGAAAGCTGGGTAAACTGGGATCCGGTGGAAAACACCGTTCTGGCGAACGAGCAAGTGGTTGATGGCTGTGGCTGGCGTTCCGGCGTTCCGGTTGAACGTCGCAAGCTGAACCAATGGTTCCTGAAAATTACCGATTACGCTGAAGATCTGCGCACCGCCCTTAAAGGGCTGGATCGCTGGCCCGATAAAGTCCGCATCATGCAGGAAAACTGGATCGGCCGTTCTGAAGGGATGCGCCTGGCCTGGAAACTCGTAGGTCGCGACGATTCGCTGGAAGTTTACACAACTCGTCCGGATACGCTTTATGGCGCGTCTTTCTGCGCAATCTCTGCCAACCACCCGCTGGCGGCTGAACTGGCTGACAAAAATCCCGATCTACAGGCCTTCATTGAAGAATGCAACAAAATGGGGACTTCCGAGGAAGCCATCGAAAAGGCAGAGAAAAAAGGCATTGATACCGGCCTGAAGGTCAAACATCCGTTAGATGACAGCTGGGAACTGCCTGTTTATGTCGCCAACTTCGTTTTGATGGAATATGGCACAGGCGCGATCTTTGGCTGCCCAAGTGGGGATCAGCGCGACCTGGATTTCGCCCGCAAGTACGATCTGCCTGTGGTTCCAGTTGTTCGCCCAAAAGATGCCGGAGATGATTTTGCGATTGAAAATGAGGCCTATACCGAAGATGGCATCATGATCAATTCTGATTTCATGACGGGCATGAGCGTGGATGAGGCAAAAAAAGCAATCTTCGCCAAATGTGCAGAGCTGGATATCGGTAAAAAAGAAGTCAATTATCGCCTGCGTGATTGGGGCGTTTCACGTCAACGCTATTGGGGCTGCCCAATTCCGGTGATCCATTGTGATGATTGCGGCATTGTCGAAGTGCCCGCAGACCAGCTGCCAGTGGAACTGCCACAAGATGTGGATTTCGACCAGCCAGGCAACCCGCTGGATCGCCATCCAACCTGGAAAAATGTTGATTGTCCGTGCTGTGGCAAGCCTGCCCAGCGTGAAACAGACACGTTTGACACCTTCTTTGAATCTTCCTGGTATTTTGCCCGTTACTGTTCACCAACAGCGGAAAACGGCATTGATAAAGCCGCTGCTGATTACTGGATGTCTGTGGATCAATATATCGGCGGGGTAGAACATGCCGTTCTTCACCTGCTTTATTCCCGATTCTTTACCCGGGCCATGAAGAAATGCGGCTATCTGTCAGCAGAAGAACCGTTTGAAGGCCTGCTGACCCAGGGCATGATCTGTCACGAGACCTATCAGGATGCCGATGGCAAATGGATGCTGCCGTCTGACGCGGTTGCAGGTGATGATGGCAAGCTGGTTCATAAAGATGATGGCCGTGCAGTCAATGTTGGGCCTTCCATCAAAATGTCCAAATCAAAAAAAAACGTGGTTGATCCGGAACTGATCATTTCCACATATGGAGCGGATACTGCCCGTTTGTTCATGCTGTCTGACAGTCCGCCCGAGCGTGATCTGGAATGGACAGATTCCGGTGTGGATGGCGCCTGGCGTTATGTCAATCGCCTGTGGCGTCTGATCACCGAACCCAAGGCGCCCTTTGCAGGCAAAGGGTCAGAACAACCTGCAAACCTATCTGCCGAAGCACAAAAGGTACGCGGTTCAGTTCATAAAACCATTGCGGCAGTTACTGATGATCTGGCGAAATTCCATTTCAACAAGGCCGTCGCCCGCCTGCGCGAACTGACCAACACACTGGGCAGCCTGGACGGTGTTGAAGGTGATGACAGCTGGGTCTTGCGTGAGGGCTATGAATATCTCGTGCGTCTGCTCGCGCCAATGATCCCTCATATCACAGCTGAACTTTGGGCTGAACTGGGGCACGACAGTATCCTGTGCGAAGTTTCCTGGCCGATTGCAGACAAAAGCCTGCTCGTGGAAGACAGCGTGATTGTCCCCATCCAGGTCAATGGCAAACGCCGCGATCAGCTGGAAATTCCAAAGGATATGGACAAGGGCGAAGTTGAAAAACTGGCCTTGGCTTCAGAAAAAGTGCAAGCTGTCCTGGGGGGTAACCCACCAAAGAAAGTTATTGTTGTACCAAATCGGATCGTCAATGTTGTTGCCTAAGTCACAGATTTTAAAAGCATTTGTCGCAATTTTACTCGTCACAGGTCTTACGGCCTGTGGCTATCAGCCGCTTCATGGCAAACGCCAGACCGCGCAGAAAACGCAAATGCAAAGTGAACTTTCACGCGTGTGGGTCCAGGAAATCCGTGACCGTGAAGGCCAACAGCTTCACAATGAATTGCTAACCCTGTTCAATACCAAAGGCCGCCTGAAGAAACCGAAATATCAGCTTGTCGTGCATTATAACGAGAGCAGCTCCGGTCTTGGGATTGGTAAGGATGATTTTGCAACCCGCGCCAACCTAGTTGTCGAAACCGCTTTCGTTTTGAATGGAAATGTTCCCTTGGAAGGGACCAGCCAGTCGGTCATCAGTTACAACATTCTGACTTCACCCACAGGGACCGAATTTGCCAAACGTGATGCCCGTGTACGTGCCATTAAGAACGTAGCCACTGACATTCATCGCCGGGTTGCTGTGCATTTACTGAGCGAAGAATCCAAGAAATAAGGCGTTTTTCATGAAGATCACGGCAGGAAAAGCGGATGGTTTTATCAAAAACCCACCGCCCGATATCCGCTGTATCCTAATCTATGGCCCAGATCAGGGATTGGTGTTTGAACGCTCCAAAGCCCTTGCAGGGCTGGTACTGGAAGATATCAACGATCCCTTTAATTCCGTTATCCTGCAAGCCGCTGATGTCAAGGCTGACCCGGCCATTATTGCCGATGAAGCTGCTGCCATGTCCATGATGGGGGGCAGACGCTTTATCCGAATTCAGGATGCAGCAGATTCACTCTCTGCCGCTTTTAAAGGCTATCTGACCGATCCTATTGGTGATGCCATGATCGTGCTGGAAGGCGGTGATCTGGGCCCACGTTCATCATTAAGAAAGTTGTTTGAAGGCGATAAAACCATCGCTGCCGCCCTTCCCTGCTATGGCGATGAAGGACGCAGTCTCTCCGCTGTGGTGCGTGAAACCCTTCAAAAACATGGACTTAATGCGGATCGCGATGCCATGGGCTATCTTTTGAACCATCTAGGCTCCGACCGTCAGGTCAGCCGCGGCGAGCTGGAAAAACTTGCCATCTATATGGGCGATGAAACCACGGTGACCATGGAACATGCCATGGCTTGTGTGGGTGACAGCGGGGCTTTCTCACTCGACAATGTCATTATGGCCGCAGCAAACGGAGACCACGCGGGGCTTGAAACCGCCCTTTTGCGGTGTTTTGACGAAGGCAACCAGCCCATCATGATCCTGCGCATGCTCGCACGCCACTTCCATAAACTGCACCTCGCCAAAGGCCATATGACCAAAGGTCTGAACATCGATCAATCCATGGCCAAACTGCGCCCGCCCATCATTTTTAAACAGGCACCCAACTTCAAAAAACAGTTGGGCAGCTGGGATTTACCGCGTATTTCCATGGCCTTGGATGTCATCACACAAGCCGAAGCCGACTGTAAGGTCACCGCCTACCCACCAGAAACCATCACGTCGCGCGCCTTGATGCGCATTGCACAGGCCGCCCGGGCACGGCGTTAACTAAACCACGCGCGGCGATCGCGGTCGAACAGGCCGCCGATATAGTCTTTGACTGCCTGAATCCGTGCGGTTTGGCTGGTTTGTTCGTGGGTGACGAGGTAAATGGGCATCTCGAACAAATCACACGGTAGATCAAGGATCATAAGGTCCGTTACCGTATGGCTGTAAAACCGGGGCAGCATGCCGATACCCATACCCGCCCTTAACGCGCTGATGAAACTCATAGCGCTGTTGGTTTGAAAGGCGACCTGATCGTGGTTTTTCACCGTTTCCTGCCACAATGAAAGGGCGCGGCTTTCCTGATACCCCAAGTAATCCACGATCTTGTGGCCTTCCAGATCAGCCCAATCGGCAGGCGTGCCAAATTTATCCACATAGCCGGGCGAAGCAAAGACAAGGAATTTGACCATGCCGACTTTGCGCACGATCAGATCATTCTGGGTCGGCTCTTTCAATCGAATTGCGATATCGGCTTCGCGGGCCGATAAATCAGCAAACTGTCCCTCACTCATCACGTCCAGACCGATTTGCGGATAGGCCTTTTGAAAATCCGCCAGATTGGGCGTCAGCCAGAAAGAGCCAATGCCATCGGTCACCGAAATCTTGACCCGGCCATTTAAAGCTTCATCCGATCCGGCGAGCGTCTGTTCCAGCTGATCGGCCGATTTTTCCATCTGCTGAACGTGATCCAGCAGACGACGACCATCCGGCGTTAAGGTCATGCCATGGCGTTGGCGATCAAACAGTTTACATTTGAGGTCACGTTCCAGCTGATCGATACGTCGCCCCACTGTAGAGCCATTTACAAACAGGCTCTCAGCTGCCGAAGAGAAGCTCCCGTTACGCGCGACCGATAAGAAATAGCGTAAATCATCCCAGTTCTGCATTTTTGCATTCCGATATTGCAACATTCCCTATTTATAGCCCAAAATTTGCAAGATATACTACTAAAAAATACAGGTGATAATGCTTTTTTGCAAGGTGTGCGATGAAGACGATAAAAAACGGATTTACACTGAAAACCGGCTATCAAAACGGCCTGGTCGGCTGGGTTTCCTCCCTTCACGGTCAAACCTATCAAGATGGATGGAACCTGGGTGAGAGTTTTGAAATTCTTGTCGCGCGTGAACTCTGCGATTTTATGGACAGTCATCAACCGCTCAATTCACAGATTTGGTCTTTGCAAAAAGATGGGAAATTTTATGGATCGATCACTCTGGACGGCAGTCACGCCAATCAAGACGGTGCGCATTTGAGATGGTTCATTCTTGACCCCAAAGCCCGTGGCCAGGGATTTGGTCGCCTGCTTTTGGAAACGGCCATCGCCTTCGCCCGCGATCGCAGCTTTAAATCAATTTATCTTCATACGTTGGAAGGATTAGAACCTGCCGCTACACTTTATGAATCTTGCGGCTTTAAGATCGAGGCCAAAGAAGTCACCCGCCGTTGGGGGCAGGATTTGGGGGAAGTGAAATATCGCCTAAAGCTTTAACCCTGCCCATTCCACAAAAAAAGGCCCCGCGGATGCGTGGGCCTTTTTGATTTTCAGCGATAACTGGAAGCTTACAGCTTGTTCAATTCCGCTTCCACATCCTGTTCACTCACCGGATCAAGATCATTTGCCTGATCCTGACCTGTTTTACCGTGATGGCCATGGCTCAAACGGTGAAGAAGATCATCCAGTTGCTCCAATGTTGTATATTGCAGCGTCAAGGTTCCGCCTTTCACCCCACTAGAGATCCCGACTTTAACCCCTAACAGGTCTGTCAGGTCGCGTTCCAGAGCAACCGTATCGGCATCTTTCTCTTTCTTCGCAGCTGGACGGGCCTTTACACCTGCTGTTTTTACCAGGCTTTCAGTCTGGCGAACATTTAAGCCCTTTTTAATGATCTGTTTTGCAACATCCCCCGGTGCATCACAGTTCAACAAGGCACGCGCATGTCCGGTCGAAAGCAAGCCATCTTCCAAAAAGCCTTTTACATCATCCGGCAAAGCCAGAAGACGCATCATATTGGCCACGTGGGAACGGCTTTTGCCAAGCGCTTTTGAAAGTGCTTCTTGTGTATGGCTGAATTCTTCCATCAGACGGTTATAGCCTTCGGCTTCTTCCAGGGGCGACAGGTCCTGGCGCTGCAGGTTTTCCACCAAAGCAATTTCAGCTGCATCCCGGTCATCCATTTCTTTAACGATGACCGGAACTTCATGAAGCTGGGCACGTTGAGAGGCCTGCCAGCGACGTTCGCCTGCGATAATTTCATATTCGCCCGTGTGATTTGGGTGCGGGCGAACTAGGATCGGCTGCAAAATCCCTTTCTCTTTAATGGATTCGGCCAAACCTTCGATGGCTTCTTCTTCAAAAATATGGCGCGGCTGGTATTTCCCCGGAATTAACAAGGAGATAGGCACCGTTTTTTGATTTCCTGCATTAAGTTGGACCACTTCGGCACCTATTGTGCCTGCAGCACTTGAAGCTTCTGCGTTAAGCGGTTGTTCTTCCACAACACTTGCGGTTTCATCCCCAAGTAGAGCGGACAGGCCACGGCCCAGACTTTTGCGTTTCTTTTCTTTTGCCATTGTTATGCTGCTTTCCTGTTTTCGCGTCTTAGAACTTCACTGGCGAGGTGAAGATAGGCTTTAGAGCCTGCACATTTGTGATCATAAAGAAGGACCGGCTTGCCGTGCGACGGCGCTTCCGATACCCGTACGTTCCGCGGGATCACGGTCTCATATACTTTTTCCCCAAAGAACTCTCGCACATCGTCTGCGACCATATCGCTCAAATTATTGCGCTTATCGAACATGGTCAAAACGATGCCCTGAATGTCCAGGCTCGGATTAAAGTTCTTTTTCACCCGCTCAATGGTTTTCACCAGGGCGGTAATTCCTTCCAGAGCAAAGAATTCACATTGCAGTGGCACCATGACAGCGTGGGATCCGACCAACGCATTGATCGTCAACATCCCGAGAGCCGGTGGGCAGTCGATCAGGATATAGTCATAGCCTTTGATGGTTGAAAGCGATTCGCGCAGGCAAAACTGCGGACGATCCAGTTCAGGGATTTCAATCTCAGCCCCGGCCAGGTCAGGACCAGACGGAATGACGGATAAATTCGGGATATTGCTTTTCTGAATGGCGCCGTCGGCTTCAATATCACCCATCATGACATGATAGGCGTTGCGAGAACGCATATCATGGTCGATCCCCAGGCCCGTGCTGGCGTTGCCTTGTGGATCAAGGTCCAGAACAAGGGTCTTTTTGCCGACAGCGGCCAGTGCGGTTGCCAGATTGATGGTGGTTGTGGTTTTCCCCACCCCGCCTTTCTGGTTTGCAATCGCGATAATGCGCGGCGTGACTTCTACAGTCGTTTGGTCCGTCATTTTCGTGTCATCCTTTCGATGATTACGACCTGCCCTTCTGGATCAGACAGGCTCCCGTGGCTTTGATAATCAAAATCCCAGCTTTTTTGGGCCTCTAAAACCTCTTCCTGGGTCTTTCGGCCTTTGAGGAAAATGCAGGTCCCATCACTTTTGCGCAAGCGTTCAGAAAAACCCAAGAGTTTCTCCAGAGTCGCTAAGGCGCGTGATGTGACAACATCTGCAAATTCAATTTCTTTTACATCGTTGATTCGGCAGTTATGGATGGTCACCGGGGTTTCAGTCACCCGCGCAGCTTCGCGCACGAAGGCCATCTTGCGCATGTCAGAATCGACCATATGCACATCCGGCACGCCCATAATTGCCAACACCAGACCGGGGAACCCTGCCCCACATCCGATATCGACCAATGTCTTTGTCTCTTTTGGCAAATAGGGAAAAACTTGTGCGGAATCCAACAAGTGGCGAGTCCAGAGATCATCCAGTGTGGACTTGCTCACCAGATTGATTTTGGCCTGCCATTTGACCAACAGATCACCATAAGCCTGAAGCTTGTCCAATGTTTCACGTGAAACATCAAGCGACTTCCATTGATCTTGTTGTGCTGCAAATCCCATTTTTACCCCTAAAATATAGCTTGGCTACAAATTTACCCTATTTTTTCGATCTCGTCTCCCTGTTTCACGTGAAACAAGGTTAAAAAATTAAGCTTAAGCAACTTTGTTTGATTTGTTGCGCTTGACGTAACTCAGCAAGGCCGTCAATGCTGCCGGTGTGATCCCCGAGATTCTAGCCGCCGCTCCCAGTGTGGAGGGTTTATGCTCAGCCAGTTTGCTACGTACTTCCATCGACATGCCTTCGATAGACAGATAATCCAGATCTTCCGGCAAACTCAGACTTTCATCGCGGCGGAAAGCACGAATGTCGGCTTCCTGGCGTTCCAGATATCCGGCGTAGCGCCCTTCAATTTCCACCTGTTCGGCAACCGCGCCCTGAATATCATTAAGTTCCGGCCAAATTTCCTGAACCTTTGTCAGCGGGGCTTCTCTATATCCCAGCAAAGCCATGGCTGTGCGGCGTTGGCCGTCCATATTGACCTTGATACCGTATTTTCCCAACTCCTGCGGCGTGGCACTGAGCTTTTGCATGCGTTCTTTGGCCGCTGCAATCGCTGCGGCCTTTTCTTCAAAAGCTTTGGCGCGCGCAGCAGATACACAACCGATTTCGGTGCCCAGACGTGTCAGGCGTTGATCGGCGTTATCGGCACGCAAAATTAATCGATATTCTGCCCGCGAGGTAAACATCCGGTATGGCTCGTTTGTTCCTTTGGTCACCAGATCGTCTGCTAGAACCCCGATATAGGCAGTGGCGCGATCAAAGACGAAATCTTTCTCGCTACCCGATGCTTTCAGCGCGGCGTTTACCCCGGCCATCAGTCCTTGGGCTGCGGCTTCTTCATATCCGGTCGTGCCGTTGATCTGACCTGCGAAATAGAGGTGAGAGACTTTGCGAGTTTCAAACGTCTCATAAAGTTCGCGCGGATCAACGAAATCATATTCAATGGCGTATGCGGGTTTTAACGCTTCCACTTTTTCTAGGCCAGGGATGGAGCGCATAAAGGCCATTTGTACATCAACCGGTAAAGAGGTTGAAATCCCGTTTGGATAGACACTATCCGTATCCAGCCCTTCCGGTTCCAGGAAAATCTGGTGGCTGGTCTTTTCTGCAAAGCGCACTACTTTGTCTTCAATCGACGGGCAATAACGGGGGCCGCGTCCCTGAATCTGTCCGGAATAGACCGGGGCCTGATCCATATTGGATCGGATGATCTCGTGGGTTTCTTCGGTCGTGCGGGTGATGTAGCACGGAATTTGCGGTGTTGTGATCTTGTCGGTCATAAAGGAAAACGGCTGGGGTGGTGTATCGCCATCCTGACGCTGCAAGGCATTCCAATCAATGGTCTTGCCATCCAGTCGTGCAGGTGTTCCGGTTTTTAATCGACCGAGATCAAACTTTAAACGGGCAAGTGTATCAGCCAGACCAATGGAAGGTTCATCACCCATACGACCTGCCGACCAGGTTTCTTTGCCGATATGAATCAGACCATTCAGGAACGTCCCGGTCGTCAGGATAACAGAACCTGCCTGCAAGCTTTCCCCTGCCCCGGTAATGACACCCGTAACGCGCTTATCATCAGAAGACAGGATCAGGTCTTCCGCCGTGCCTTCCATCAGGTCCAGATTTTCTTGCGAAGACATCAGGCCCTGTACGGCCTGTTTATAAAGTTTACGATCGGCCTGGGCGCGTGGTCCACGAACGGCTGGACCTTTCGATTGGTTCAGCATACGAAACTGGATACCGCCTTCATCGATGGCACGACCCATGATGCCGTCAAGCGCATCGACTTCGCGCACCAGATGACCTTTCGCCAATCCGCCAATGGCCGGATTGCACGACATCTCTCCAATCGCGTCCAGTCTTTGAGTAAGAAGAAGGGTCTTTGCCCCCATTCGCGCACTTGCGGCCGCTGCTTCGCAGCCTGCATGCCCGCCACCAATTACAATCACATCATATGTCTTCATAGGGCGCAATGTATGTATCACGCTTTATGAAGTCAATTTACAAAATGAAGCTTTTTTGGCCTTGTGGATAAATGAGGGGATAAGCCCGTTCATAACCTGCCGACAAAGGGTATTTGGATTTTTCCATTCACCTTATTTGCAGAAAATCGTCCCGGTGTTTCACGTGAAACATCTTATTTGCCGATGCAGAAATCGCTAAAAACAATATCCAGCACATCTTCAACATCGATTCGCCCGGTGATGCGACCCAATGATCGGGTCGCCATGCGCAAATCTTCTGCGGCCAGTTCTGGCAGATCGATCTGGTCAAATCGATTGAGCGCCTCAACACAATCTTCCAAAGCTTCGCGGTGACGCGCCCGGGTCAAGGCCGGCGCACCCGTCATCATGCAGCGCTCCGCCACTTCTTTTTCCAGGGCTTTGAAAAAGTCCGAAAGCCCCTCCCCCGATTTGGCGGACATATATAAAGGAGTGATGCCTTTAACGTCCGTGATGTCCGGCTTGTCCGCTTTATCAATTTTATTAAAGACCAGTAGGCAGTCTTCATCAATCAGATCCAGCGTCTTTCCATCCAGATCAGGCCAGTCAGAACTATCAAATAAGACAACTTTCAAATCAGCCTGCTGCGCGGTGGTCTGGGCACGGCGAATGCCCTCAACCTCGATCACATCGTCGCTATGACGAATGCCTGCGGTATCCGACACCACCACCGGATAGCCACCAATGTCCAGATGGCTTTCAATGACATCGCGCGTCGTTCCGGCAATATCGGACACAATCGCCACTTCGCGTTTGGCCAAATGATTAAGCAGACTGGATTTTCCTGCATTGGGCGGTCCGACGATGGCGAGGCGAACACCGTCACGCAGCATCTCACCACGGTGACCATCTTTTAAGTGATCCTCGATTTCACCCTTCAGGACATCGACCTTGGCGCGTACGCCCTGTTCAACCTCTTCCGGCAAATCTTCATCGGGAAAATCAATCACCGCTTCGAAATGCGCCAACACATGAAGGATGCGATCGGCCCAGTCATTATAGAGAGACCCCAACGCGCCATCCATCTGACGCAAAGCCTGTTTGGCCTGGGCACGAGTTTCCGCATGGATCAAATCCGCCAGACCCTCAGCCGCAGTTAAATCCATCTTGTCATTTTCAAAGGCACGACGGGTGAATTCCCCCGGTTCGGCGAGACGCAAACCATCAAAGCTCGCCAACGCTTCCTGCACTGATTGCACGACTGCACGCCCCCCATGGATTTGCAGTTCCACCACGTCTTCGCCCGTAAAGCTGTTGGGCCCGGGAAAATAAAGTGCAAGACCGTCATCCAGCTGATCACCCGTCAAAGGATCAACCAGATTTACCCGATGGGCATAGCGCGGTTTGAAAATGTCTTTGTTGGAAAGTTTACACAATACATCCAGCGCATGAGGACCAGAGAGGCGAATAACAGCCACGCCGCAGCGCCCTGCCCCACTGGCAAGTGCATATATGGTTTGATCAAAATTCATGGATTTCGTCTTTAATCGTCTGAGCTGTTGCCCATGCCGTTTTTACCAAACTGCGCCCAGAACATTTTCTGCAGTTGCTCCATATTTGAAATCCCGGCAGGGAGCCATGTTTTAAACATAGTTTCCGGATCCATGGCAGACAGATTGGCCTTCATGCGTTCTTCGACTTCTTTCATCATCATTTCCTGCATGGGTTTGACATCTGGCAGCCCCATGAAGTTACGGGCTTCTTCCGGTGTACAATCAATATTGATGGTGATTTTCATACTCTTTGTCCCGATCTGATGGCATCGACTTTTCCCTAATGTGACAAGCTTTTGTCTCAAGGTCCAGCGTCATCGGAAAAAAGGGTTGTTATTTTTGCGAAAAAAGCGAAATCTGAAAGGGATAATAAGTAATGAAAGCGTCCCATGTCCCAAAATCTCCTTGGCCAGCTCACCAGTCCTTATCTTTTGCAACATGCTGATAATCCGGTGCACTGGCAGCCTTGGTCAGATGATGTGTTTGATCAGGCCAAACGCGACGACAAACCCATCTTGCTGTCTATCGGATATGCGGCCTGTCACTGGTGCCACGTCATGGCCCATGAATCGTTTGAAGATCAAAAGACAGCCGATGTGATGAATGACCTGTTCATCAATGTCAAAGTAGACCGGGAAGAACATCCGGATGTGGATGCCATTTATCAAAAAGCACTGACCATTCTGGGTCAACAGGGCGGTTGGCCGTTGACCATGTTTTTGACCCCATCAGGACAGCCTTTTTGGGGCGGGACATATTTCCCCAAAGATGAAGCCTATGGCCGACCGTCTTTCACCCAGGTACTGAACAGCATTGCCGATATCTATGACACCCAAAAAGAAGAAGTCGCCCAAAATGTCCAGGCCATTGCGGATAATCTTGCCGCAGAATCTGAACCCAAAGGCGACGGCAGCCTCACCCTGCCCCATATTAAAACGGCTGTTGGATATATCATCCAAAGCTTTGATCCGGTAAATGGCGGTTTACAGGGTGCCCCAAAATTCCCCCAACCTGTTTTGATGGATTTCCTCTGGCGTACAAGCTGGATCAAAAAGGACCAAAAGCTCGCTGACCTTATTCACCTCAGTCTGAAGAAAATGTGCTTGGGTGGAATTTATGATCATGTGGGTGGCGGCTTTGCGCGTTATTCAACAGATGAAGAATGGCTCGCCCCGCATTTTGAAAAGATGCTTTATGACAATGCACTGTTGATTTCTCTGCTGACCATGGTCTGGCGCAAGCACCCTTCCCCCCTGTTTAAACGCACCATTGAAGAAACCATCGACTGGGCTTTCAAGGAAATGAAGGTAGAAAGCGGGGATGGCTTTGCCCTGGCCTCTGCCCTTGATGCAGATAGCGAGGGGGTGGAAGGAAAATTCTATGTCTGGTCTGAAGCTGAGATCGATGAAATTCTGGGCGATAAAGCCCATGGATTTAAAAAAGCCTATGACGTCAGTGACTATGGCAATTGGGAAGGTCATAATATCCTGCGCCGTGTAACGGACTTTGCCACACAGGAAGGTGAAGACATGTTAAACGCCTGTCGCCAAAAACTGTATGAAGCCCGTAACAGCCGTATCCGCCCCGGTCGCGATGATAAAGTCCTGACAGACTGGAACGCCATGATGGTCAAAGCGCTTTGTGAGGCCGGACTGGTTTTTGATCGCAAAGACTGGATCACAGCCGCTCAAACCATCATGACCCAGATCACGACCTTGATGATGAAAGGCGATGTACTGCATCACAGCTGGTGTGACGGCAAACATGTCTCTGCGGCCTATCTGGAAGATTACGCCAATCTGTCTTCTGCAACTCTTGCTCTTTATGAAGTGACAGGGCTTGAAACCTATCTTGATCAAGCGAAAGACTGGGTCGCCCATCTGGATGAACATTTCTGGGATGGCGATCTTGGCGGTTATAACTTTGCCAGCACCCAAACGGTTGAAGGATTGGACATTCAGCCTAAACCCATCCATGACCATGCCACCCCGTCAGGCAATGGAATCATGGCCAATGTGCTGGCGGACCTCTATCATCTTACCGGACAAGGTGCCTATAAAGACAAATTCAATCAATTGATCACCGCTTTTGGCAATGCAAACCCCAACGAAATCTTCGGAATGGCTGGCCTTTGCACCGCGCTGATCCGGTTTGAAAAAATGGAAACCATCGCAATTATCGGTGAGCGGGACAAAAAAGACACCAAATCCTTGATACATAAGGCTTCTGGTTATCCATCGCCGCAGCGAAAACTTCTACTAGCAGATGGTCAAAAACCCTTTTCAGACGGTCATACACTAGCGGGCAAGACCATGGTAGAGGACAAAGCCACCGCTTACGTCTGCCGCTTGGGAAGCTGCTCTGCCCCGGTGACAGATGTGGACAGTCTGGAAGATACGCTTAGTCAGTTGCCCTTATAGAAAAGCATTTCCTTCCCTAGTAAAAAACATCCCCTTTAGTTTTTTCTGTCCATCTCGTTTTCACAGCGTTACAAATAACTACGATTGAATCCTGATAAAGAGTTTCCCCATGGATATTACCTGCACCTCCATCATGTCTCCTGTCGGCACCCTGTCTTTGTTTGAAGATGATGGGAAAATTGTGGTGGTGGAATGGGGGCAAGCCCCCAAAGGCATCGAAACCCCTTTGCTGAAAGAAGCCAAAGCACAACTGTCCGCTTATTTCAGTGGCAAACTTCAGGATTTTGACCTTCCCCTTGATCCACAAGGCACCGAACATCAAAAGAAAGTCTGGCAGGTGATGGCGAAAATCCCCTTTGGGAAAACCATCACCTATGGCGATATCGCAAAAGAAATTAACAGTGCACCACGTGCCATTGGCGGGGCCTGTGGGAAAAATCCGATCCCGATCATTATCCCCTGTCATCGCGTCGTTGGATCCAACGGCAAACTGACCGGGTTTTCCGGCGGTGAAGGGATCGAAACCAAAATTCAGTTGCTGCGCATGGAAGAAGCCATCGCGGGCAGCACCTTGATCTAATCATGACAAAACTTGAAATCTGTCATCTCTTCGTCTTCGTGAATAATCCCGAAGCGATTGAACAAAAGATGACAGCCCTTGGCTTTACAGAAAGCTATCGCCGTAAACACCCGGGTCAGGGTACAGAAAATATTTGTTACTGTTTTGATAACTGTTATCTGGAAGTTCTCTGGGTCAATAACCTCACAGAAACCAGATCGGATGCGGTTGCCCCGTTACAATTTGATCAACGGGGATTTGGCAAAGGTAACCCGTTTGGCATTGCCATCCGGGATAATCAGCCCTTCCCCTTTGATCATCACCTTTATCACGCGCCGTACTTCCCCGACGACTTCAGCCTGCCTTATGCCAAAAGCAGTGATGATCTGACCCAGCCATTTCTGTTTTTATCGCCCGGTTCCAAACGACCCGATGTTTGGGCCAAGGATAAAAAGGTCCCGCTACAATCTTCTTTTTCAGAAATCAACAAGATTTCTGTAAGCGGCCCTGCCCTGCATGGTGATTATCTCAAAACTGATTTTCAGCTAAAATCATCAAATCACTATCAGATGGATTTAACCCTGACAGACAAAAAGGGAAAGGACGTTGCCATCCTTTCCCTTCCTGATTTTATCTTATCTAAGATTTAAAATTTCCCGGCACGAAAATCATCAAAAGCCTGCTGCAGTTCCTGCTGGGTATTCATCACAAACGGACCATAGCGGGCAACCGGTTCATTGATCGGATCAGCCGCCAGCAGAATAAATCTCCCGTTTTGATTTCCGGTCTGAAGCGACAGCACATCGCCATCTTCCAAAATCACCAGACGATTGGTCTCCACCGTTTCACCATCCAGATGCAGCTTGCCTTCAAAAATATATAAGAAAGCCGTCTGCCCGGCCGGAATTGGAATATCAACCGACGCATTGGCTTCCATATCCAGATCAATAAACAAAGGTTTGGTGACAATCTCAGAAACTGGGCCCGTCACGCCAAAGGCTTCCCCGGCGATTACTTTCAAATGGCCGATGCCTTTCAGATCGGAAGTCGGAATATCACCAGGTGCCAGATCCTGATAGCGCGGTGCCGTCATTTTCTGATCGGCAGGCAGGTTCACCCAAAGCTGAAATCCTTTCATCAGCCCATCGGTTTGTTCCGGCATTTCGCTATGAACAATACCCCGCCCGGCGGTCATCCATTGTGCCCCGCCACTTTCCAGCAAACCTTCGTTGCCGGCATTATCGCGGTGGCGCATCTTGCCATCCAACATATAAGTCACGGTCTCAAATCCACGGTGCGGATGGTCGGGAAAGCCCGCGATGTAATCCGCGCCGTCTTCTGATCCAAAGCAATCCAGCAGCAAGAACGGATCAAGGTGATCCAAAGTGGGCGTACCGATGGCACGTAACATTTTAACCCCTGCCCCATCGGAGGTGGCAATCGGGGAAACAATTTGATCAATGGTGCGTTGTTTCATATCCATCATCCTTGTTTGAATTTCACTCGTTGCAGATAAGATAAGCCTGAAATACAAAATTGATTAGACATCCATTTGGAAACAAAGTGTTTCACGTGAAACAGGACAAAAAGAAAAACACACATCAATACTTGCAAAAGATGTAATCGTAACTATCTACTCCCTTCATATACTTTGGAGGGAAAACATGTATTTTATTACAAACTATCAAATTGATGGCGACAAGAATTGGGAACCGACGGCGACAGAAAAAACGCGACCCATTACATTGGATGAAAGCGACCCCACGCCAGATCAATCAATTTATTTCTGTGAACGTACAGGCAAAGGAAAATATACGGAAATCGGCAGCCAGACTTTCCTTGAAAATCTAAGAGGGGACCTTAACCAACAAATCATTTTATATATTCATGGCTTTAACAATATGCCTGAACCAGATGTTTTTCCGCGTGCTGAAGCTTTGCAAAAACTTTTCAATGATGCTGCCGCTGCCTCAAAAGAGGATATCAGTTATGAAGTTGTTGTCTTGCTCTGGCCCTGTGATGCAAGCCTGGGAATGGCAAGAAAATACTGGGATGATCAAAAATCCAGTGAAATGAGTTCCTTTGGTTTCAGTCGTATGCTTGAACGATTCATGGATTGGCGATCAGAAAATAACGGAACCTGTTTTCGCCCTATTAATATTTTGGCCCATTCTATGGGAAATCGGGTTTTGAGACTGACGTTAAAGAACTGGGCAAATGACAAAGGTATGCTCCCTGCCCTCTTTCGCAACATCTTCATGGTCGCCCCAGACGTTGCAAACGAAACTCTGGAAAAAGGAAATTCTGGATATTTCATCACACAAGCAGCCCGTAATGTCGCTGTTTATTATGCCAATGATGATCTGGCCATGTCTGCCAGCAAAGTTGCCAATCTCAAAAATCGCGTTGCAACCCGAAGATTAGGTCATACAGGTCCGGAACGCATGGACAAAGTTTCAGACAATGTTTACGCTATCGACTGTGACAATGTGAACAACAAATATGACCGCCCCAAGGGCCATAGTTATTTTCTGAAAACAAATGGTACCAAAGGCAGTCCTGGCGTTGTTTTCAAACATATTTTCAATAGCTGCGAAACAGGACGGATTAAATGTGATCCTGTTACGCGTCGATGGGAACTTAAGAAAAAATAGGGAAGTAAATGCGTTCGGTTCTTTATACATTATTTGCAGGCGGTCTCCTTTTGACGGCCCCTTCTACTCAGGCTTTTGACCTCAACAATATCGTCAATAAAGCGACTGAAGCCATCAACAAACAGACACAAAAATCAAGCGGTACCAGCCTTTCATCCCTGACAGAAAATCAAATTATCGATGGGTTGCGCGAAGCTTTGAAAGTGGGAACCGAACGCGTTGTCTCACAAATCGGGGCGGTTGATGGATATAATCTGGATCAGAATATCCATATCCCCCTGCCCGATGAACTACAACAAGTGCAAAAACTGCTGAACAAATTTGGCCTGTCTGCCCTGGCCGATGATGTTGAGCTGCGCCTGAACCGCGCAGCAGAACAAGCTGCCCCACAGGCCAAAAACATCATCGTAAACGCCATTTCCAGCATGAGCCTGTCTGATGCCCGTGCGATCTATGACGGCCCCCAAAATGCGGCAACAGAATACTTCAAAAAAGTCTCCACCCAAAACCTTCGTTCTGCCATCCAGCCCATTGCGGAAAGCAGCCTGAAAGATGTGGGTGCCATTCAGGCCTATGACAGTTTGATGGGACAATATAAATCCATGCCCTTTGTGCCGGATGTCAAAGCTGATCTGGTAGATCATACAACCAGCCTCGCCATTCGGGGAATTTTCCATTATCTGGCACAGGAAGAAGCCGCTATTCGCGAAAACCCGGCAAAGCGCACCACTGAGATTTTAAAAACCGTCTTTGGTCAGTAAGCCATGAATTTCCATTTTATCCGTGTCTGTTTTCGCTATCTCTCTATTTCGAAAATGGATTTTGTCAGCGTCTTTATCACCTTGGGCGGGGTAACAGCTCTGGTAATTTCGCTCTGCTCCCCCCTGCTCTTTTGGGCGGAAAACAGTCACCCGGATGCCAATATCAAGTCTTTTGCGGATGCCGTCTGGCTTTGTTTTATGATTGTCACCACCATCGGCTTTGGCGATTATTATCCCGTCAGCCTGATCGGCCGTCTCACCGCTGTCCCCTTGGCTGCGACAGGCATCGGTGTTTTCGGAACATTGGCTGGGTATTTTGGTTCCATCATTCTGGACAAGGTGGTGCGCCAAGCTTCCACCGATATGCTGCACGAACAAAACAGACGCATTGAAGTGTTATCCAAACAAAACCAAGACCTGAACGAAACTATCAAAAATATCGCTTCAGAAAATAAAGAACTCAACCGGATGATCCTGGAACTAAATCACAAGGTCGATAAAGATACGGATGAGATCCTGGACTATCTGAAAGCGCAAAAAAATAATTAAAAATCAGGCCCGGCTTTCCCCGTCTTCCCCGCCCCCGGTTTCCAATCCTGGGGGCGTTCAATCTTACCGTCCGGGGTAAAGGCAGCCAGACAGTCCCGGATGGCTTCGATCCGGCTGGCATGGGGCCAGAGTTTGGTGCGAACGTGGGAGACGAGAAAACGGTTAAACAAACCCCCATAGACTTTGCGATGGAACCGTTCTGCACGCGATATTGCGCGCTTGTAGGCATAGTCAATATAAGCCGCATTCAGGTCCGGTTTTTCCATAATCAGGAAATACATGGCCAAAACGGACTCATATCGCGATCGCCCTTTTTGTGCACTCAGACGGTCCGGTGCGGCATCTGGCAACAAGCCCACATCACCAAAGACACGGGCGCCCGGACCATTGGCAAACAGACGTAGGAACAACATTTGATCAGGCGACACAAGACGAGGATCACATCCCCCCACCTTCTGATAAAACTTCTTTTTAAACAGCATGCAGGTGGAATTGGCCGGGTTATTGCGGATGAAAAACTTCAGACCATCTTCCATCACTTCCATCTTTGGATAAGGCGCTGCACGCGTCAACGGGTCTTCCGCGCCCTGCCATTCAAAATAAGCTGAATGCCCCCAGGCATGATCCACATTCAATTTTTCACAGGCATCAATCAGCCAGGTCGATGAATGCGGTGTCAGAAGATCATCCCCGTCACACAACTTGATCCAGTCATGACTGGCAGCTTCTACCCCCGCATTTGTCCCCCAGGATGCCCCGAGATTTTCCTGTTCAATAATGATGGTGGTTGCATCCAAATCTTTGGTGCAGTCCTTAATCACCTGAACAGAATTATCGGTTGATCCATCATCCACAAAAATATATTCGCGGGTATCAATATCCACCTGGGCTTCCAAGGAGCGGATGACTTCGGGGAGATATTCTTCTTTATTGAAAACGGTAATGACGTAGGAAACAGCTGTCATAATTTTACTTCATCATTTTACTTCATCGTTTCACGTGAAACACAAAAAGACATCCCGGCGCGATGGCCGGGATGACTTGATCTTGATTAACGAGAATTCATCGCATCGAAGAAATCATCGTTATTTTTGGAATATTTCAGCTTATCCAGCAGGAATTCCAGACCATCCGTTGTGCCCATCGGATCGAGAATACGACGCAGCACCCACATTTTGGAAAGTGTATCTTTCTCGACCAGCAGGTCTTCCTTACGGGTACCGGACTTGGTGATATCAATCGCCGGGAATGTCCGCTTATCGGCCAGTTTACGATCCATGATAATCTCGGAGTTACCTGTCCCTTTGAATTCTTCAAAGATCACTTCGTCCATCCGTGACCCTGTATCGATCAACGCTGTAGAGATAATGGTGAGCGAGCCGCCTTCTTCAATGTTACGTGCCGCACCGAAGAAACGTTTTGGGCGTTGCAGGGCGTTTGCATCCACACCACCTGTCAGAACCTTACCGGAGGAAGGTACACAAGTGTTGTAAGCACGCGCCAGACGCGTAATAGAATCAAGCAGGATGACAACATCCTTTTTATGTTCCACCAGACGCTTGGCTTTAGAGATCACCATTTCAGCAACCTGGACGTGACGTGATGCCGGTTCGTCAAAGGTGGAGGAAATGACCTCCCCTTTTACCGAACGGTCCATGTCGGTGACCTCTTCCGGGCGTTCATCGATTAGAAGAACGATCAGGTAACATTCAGGGTGATTTTCCGCGATAGAATGCGCAATGTTTTGCAGCATTACCGTCTTACCTGTACGTGGTGGCGCAACCAAAAGCGCCCGCTGGCCTTTACCGATTGGGGAAACCAAGTCAATCACACGCGGTGTCATATCTTTGGCTTCCGGATTTTCGATCTCCATCTTGAGACGCTCATCCGGGTACAGTGGTGTCAGGTTGTCAAAATGCACACGGTGACGCGCTTTACCTGCTTCTTCAAAGTTGATGTTTTCAACCTTCAGCAAGGCAAAATAACGTTCGCCATCTTTAGGGGAACGGATCTGACCTTCGATGGTATCGCCTGTACGCAATGAGAATTTACGCACCTGATTTGGGCTGACATAAATATCGTCCGGGCCCGGCAAATAGTTTGCTTCAGGGGAGCGCAAGAAACCGAAGCCATCCTGCAGCACTTCCAGAACACCACCGCCATAAATGGTGACGTCATTTTCAGCTAAATTTTTTAAAATCGCAAACAACAGTTCTTGCTTGCGCATGTTTCCGGCGTTTTCAATTTCCAATTCTTCGGCATAGGCCAGAAGATCAGCGGGTGATTTTTCTTTGAGTTCTTGAAGATTCATAAGTGATCTGCAACTTGATTTGTGGGAGATAAGGTCAAATATAGTAAAGATATCGAAGCTTAAAATTCGTCTTCTTTATTGATTTATTTGATAAATTTTCAGATTTGATCGGCGTTCGAATAAGGGATGCGCCGCTTGATCCGAAAAAGATAAGGAAGGAGTTTCAAAGACACATCTATCATGTCTTCGAATGAAACGTATGTAGCGTAAAACCGGACTTCAAGTCAAGAGATGCAAAATTCTTTCATTTCTACTGTTGCTTTAAGGACACGCATTCAGTTTACTATCCTTTCAAGGGAAATCCAAATAAGAGCCAGACACATGATCAAGCCACTTTCCATCGCAACAGCCTTTGTTCTTTCCGTCTTTGTTTTTGACCAGGCAAATGCCCAATCACGTTTTCAACAGATCCAGCAAGGGGTCAACGAAAGCACCGGGGGTAGTGGTGATAAATCTGAAGGTGGTGGTGTTAACGGTGGCCGCATGGGATCTGGCCCTGCGGGGATTAACGATATTATTTTCCTCGGCAGTTTTGAGACTTATATCCCAAGCCGTAAATATAATGCGCGCCTGACCATTTATGGGGAACCACGCAAATTCCTGCTGGGGCACCGCGCCTGTACAAAATCGCGGCGCATTCGCGATCATATCAACGCATATCTCTTTAACGAGCCGCCAGAATTAGACCGTAAAGGGCGTGCAGACACCACAGGAATGGATAAAGGTGTGCGCAAAGCGATTAAAAAAGCGCTGAAAACAAAGCTTGAATATTTCACAAGCATCTATGTTTATAATGGGTCACGTGGATTGGCAAACCCACCTAAAGAATTGGCCGATGTTTCACTGACCGATTGTGCAGGTGTAATTTCTAAAAAAGCCGATATGGATACAGCTGCTGGGAAATAGAAAAAAGAAAGTCTGAAACTGCTTCCTCTTTTTCTTAAAACGGCTTCACCACCACCATGATAACCAACAGAATCATCAAAAGCGTCGGGACTTCATTGATCATACGATAGAATTTTTCAGACTTCTGATTGTTGTCATTGAGGAAATCCTTGCGATATTTCCCCAAAAACATATGAAACACAATCATCAGAACGATACAGGTTAGCTTCACATGCAGCCAGCCCTGATCCCAGGCATCAATTTCTGCCAGCAATAAAATTCCAAAAATCAGCGATGAAATCATCGCTGGGTTCATAATCGCGCGAAGCAAGCGCCGTTCCATCACTTTGAAGGTTTCAGACAGCTCCGATCCCACTTCTGCATTGGTGTGATACACATAAAGGCGCGGCAAATAAAATAATCCCGCCATCCATGCAATGACTGAAATGATATGTAAGGCCTTGAACCAAAGATAACTATCTTCAAACATGGCTTATCCTTTACAAATGCAACGGCTATGTTTGTTGGGACAGATCCGTTCTTTCCCTTCTGGCAGAACACATCCTTCATTTTCGATATGATCAAAGACCAGGTCGCTCAATCCCTTGATAAAACTTGGATGCGTCTGAACGGTCGGTGTGCGCATGTAAGACGGTACGCCATTTTTATCAGCCAGTTCTTTATATTCGATATCCAGCTCAACCAATGTTTCTGAATGTTCAGACACAAAAGCGATCGGCACAATAATCAGTGGCACTTTTTCTTTACCGGCGCGAATAATTTCATCTTCCGTATTTGGCCCAATCCATTCCAGTGGCCCCACCCGGCTTTGATAGCTCACCCACCAGTCAAGGGCAGGCAGATTAAGCTTTTTGATCACAGCCAAAGCCGTCTGTTCCACCTGCCATTGGTAAGGATCGCCGCCATCAACGATCTTTTTCGGCAGACCATGGGCAGAAAACAGAACGCGTGGCTTATCCAGAAAACAGGTTTGTTCAATTTGCGGCCAGAGTTTTTCAACAATGGCATCTACAAAACCTTCATTTGTCGGGTAACAACAGATTGTGGATGTCTTGGCTTTGATTTTCGCCTTTTTGGCGGCACGGTGCCAATCATTAATGGATGACTCACTGGTTGTTGTTGAAAATTGCGGATAAAGCGGCAGTAAAACAATGTGATCCGGTTCAAACGCTTTTACTTTTTCTGCGCAATCATCACTCATTGGATACCAATAACGCATGGAAATAAAGGTCTGAACTTCAACTTTATTGTCAAATTTTTCAGTAACAGACACTTTTAATGCATCGGCCTGTTTCTGGGTCATTTCCAGCAACGGTGACTTCCCGCCCAGATTTGCATAAATTTCCTGCGCAATCGGCGCACGTTTCATGGAAATATAGCGCGCGAGCATCCAGCGAATGGGCTGCGGCGCGCCAATAATCGCCTTGTCATTAAACAAATTAAATAGGAAAGGTTCAATTGCCTCGACACTATCCGGGCCACCTAGATTGAACAACACAATAGCGAGTTTCATGATGGTCTTCCCTGCTTAAGCGTTTATTTTTTAAAATTCTGAACCATTTCAACCACACGCCCGACATTTTCTGGCGGTGTTTGTGGCACAATGCCATGGCCTAAATTGAAAATAAAGGGACCATTGGTCATTGTTTTCAAAATCTTATCGACTTGAGCTTCCATTTGTTCGCCGCCCGCAACCACACAAAGATTATCAAGGTTGCCCTGAACGGTACAAAGCGGCTGCAGTTCTTTTGCGGCCCATTCAAGCGGTACGGTTTGGTCAATACTGACGCCGTCAACCCCTGTTTCAATCACAAACTTTTTATAAAGTTCCCCGGCACCACGTGGAAAGCCGATTACCGGAATGTCAGGGTACGCATCTTTCAGGCGTGATGTGATTTCTTTATTCGGTTCAATCACCCAGCGATCAAATTGATCTTCCGGGAGAACCCCTGCCCAGCTATCGAACAATTGAACAGCCTCGGCGCCGGCTTCGATTTGTTTGGATAAATATTCCGTTGTCGATTCAACCAGCAGATTGATTAGAGATCGGAAGAACTCTGGATCTTTGTAAGCGATTAATCGAATGGTCTCATATGTCTTGGATCCTTGGCCTTCGACCATATAAGTGGCATTCGTCCAGGGTGCCCCTGCAAAACCAATAAGCGCTGTCGTTTCCGGGATTTCCTTACTTAACCTGCTGACAGTTTCATAGACGGGGGCAAGATGGTCATGTAACCCGTCCATGCTCAGTTTTGATAGCCCTTCCATATCCTGGATGGCTTCAAGCTTTGGACCTTCACCTTTTACAAATTCAACTTTTTGACCCAATGCATCTGGGATTGTCAGGATATCTGCAAAAAGGATGGCTGCGTCAAATCCATAACGGCGCAAAGGCTGTAAAGTTACTTCGGTTGCGAGATCAGGTGAATAGCAGAAATGCAGGAAGTTTTTCGATTGGCTGCGTGTTTCTAAATATTCGGGAAGATAGCGTCCTGCCTGGCGCATTAGCCAGATCGGTGGACGTTCGGTTGTTTCACCTTTAAGTGCGCGTAAAAACAGTTTGTCTGATGAGGCCATGTTTCAGTTCTTCCCTTTGATCCCTTTTAAGTTTGCGAAGAGTTATTCACAGTTCAATAACAATAGTAAAGGTTATTTTCTTTAGGATGTTGTTGATGTTGGGCCTGTGGATAACGGGGATCAAATTTCATCCACAAGCTGTCCCCATATGACGGATGTTTTTGTCCTAAATAAGGCTGATTTGGAGTCGTGCCTGTGGATTTGGAATTTTTGCCTGCGGAGTCGATTTAAAATTTCTGGCGAGTCGCTCTTTTTCACATGAATAATGGGGATAGTGGGGATAACTTTTCAAAAAAAAGCTTTTGTCCCCAACCCTGCACAAAGTACAAAGACTTATCCCTCCCCCTATAAGGGAACGGATAAAAAGCGGGAATAGAGGGGTATATTTTGCGCTTGTGATTAAAATGGTGACTTATCCCCAGGTTTGGCAGAGTTATGAACAACTATCACATTCATCTGGTCTCCGATTCGACGGGGGAAACCATCGAAACCCTGGCACGCGCCTGTATCGCGCAGTTTACCGGGATTTCTGTGACAGAAAATGTTTGGACATTGGTGCGAACGGCGGGGCAAGTTTCCAAAATTTTGAATGCCATTAAGGATCGTCCAGGCGTGGTCATTTTTACCATGGTCGATAAAGGGCTGCGTACCCAGTTAGAAAAAGGATGTGAATCTTTAGGTGTGCCTTGTATTGCAGTGCTAGACCCAATCATGGCGTCTTTGAAAAATTATTTTCATGCAGAAGCAATTTTTAAACCGGGTCTTCAACATGAGATGGATGAACAGTATTTTGATCGGATAGAAGCGATGCATTTCGCCCTGGCCCACGATGATGGTCAGTCGTCTCATGAAATTCATAAGGCTGACATTATATTGTTAGGGGTTTCGCGCACTTCTAAAACGCCGACTTGCGTTTATCTTGCCAATAAAGGATTGCGCACGGCCAATGTGCCACTGGTCCCGGAATGTCGCTTGCCGTTTGATCTGACAGATCCCAAATTTTCCAAATGTCTGATTGTGGGGTTGACGAAAGATCCGCGACGTTTGGTTCAGGTACGAAAAAATCGCCTAAATATGTTAAATGAAACAGCTCATACCAACTACATTGATTTGGATAAAGTAGCGGAAGAGGTGAAGTATGCCCGCAAGCTTTGCAATAAAAACAGCTGGCCAATGATTGATGTGACCCGAAAATCCATCGAAGAAACCGCGACCGCCATTTTAAATATGAAAATGAAACGCGATCAGGCCTATGAAGACAGTAATTGGGATGAAAAATGACTATCATTCTGGCTTCAGCTTCTAAATCACGCGCTGATCTATTGCGTGGTGCGGGTCTTGAGATAGAGGCCATAGCCACCGATCTGGATGAAGATATCATCAAGGCAGAAGGTTATTCTGTTATCGAAACAGCCCTGCGTCTGTCGGAGGCCAAAGCCCGTGTCCTGTCAGAAAAACGGCCCGACCAATTGGTCATTGGCGCAGATCAGATGATGGAATGTAATGGGCAGCGTTTTGATAAACCAGCGACCATCGATCAGGCACGCGATCAGTTAAAGGCTTTGCGCGGTAAAACCCATCGATTGATTTCAGCCGTTGCCATTTTAAAAGGCGATACATGTCTTTGGTCCCATTATCAAATCGCAGAACTTGAAATGCGCGATTTCAGTGATGCATTTCTGGAAGGCTATCTGGATCAGGTGGGGGATGATGTGTTGACCACGGTCGGCGGTTATCGTCTGGAATCTATTGGGGTGCAGTTGTTTAATCGGATAGAGGGCGACTATTTTACTATCCTGGGTCTGCCCCTTTTGGCTGCTCTGGACTTTTTGCGCTCTCTGGATATGATTGAACAATAAAGCAAATTTCGGATTTTAGGTGAAATATGATTTTAAGCGGCAAAGCAAAACTCGCAGGCGTTATGGGATGGCCGATTTCCCATTCCAAATCCCCACGTCTTCATGGTTTCTGGCTCGAAAAATACGGCATTGATGGAACTTACGTTCCGCTGGCTGTCAAACCAGATGATTTTGCAAAAGCCGTCCATGGATTGCAGGCTGCAGGTTTTGCAGGTGTTAATGTTACGGTTCCCCATAAAGAAAATGCGCTGAAAATTGCGGATGAGGTAAGTGACCGGGCTGCTAAAATCGGGGCTTCAAACACGTTGATCTTTAAAGAAGACGGATCAATTTATGCTGATAATACAGATGGGTATGGATTCTTCGAAAATCTGGTTAAAGGCGCACCTGGCTGGAAAGCTGAGGCCGGGCCTGCTGTTGTGTTAGGCGCTGGCGGCGCAGCCCGCGCCATCCTGATTGCGTTGGCGGAAGCTGGCGTGCCGGAAATTCGCTTAACCAACCGGACGCGTGCGCGTGCTGAAAATCTGGCAGGTGAACTGAATGCACCTATCACGGTTGTGGATTGGGAAGAACGAAACGAAGCTTTGGCGGGCACAAATCTTCTGACCAACACGACGACATTAGGGATGACAGGGCAAGGTTTGTTGGAAATTGAACTGTTTGATCTGCCCAAATCAGCGCTGGTCAATGATATTGTCTATGCGCCGCTTCATACCAACCTTCTAGAAAAAGCTCATGCCCATGGTTGTGACTATGTAGACGGGCTTGGTATGTTGCTGCATCAGGCACGCCCTGGATTTAAAGCCTGGTTTGGCACCGATCCGGAAGTGGATGAAGATCTGCGTCAGTTTGTATTGGAAGACTAAATGTTTATCCTCGGTCTGACGGGTTCTATTGGCATGGGCAAAAGTGCAACCGCCCAGTTGTTTCGTGATTTTGGCGTGCCTGTGCATGATGCTGATGCGACCGTTCATAAACTGATGGCCCCAAATGGCGCAGCGACCGCGTTGATTAATGATGCTTTTGGCGATTGTCTGGATGAAACAGGGGCAGTGGACCGGGTAAAACTGGGAAGCTATGTCTTTAAAGATGCTGATGCTTTAAAAAAACTGGAAGCCATTCTCCATCCGATGGTGCGCGCTGAAGAACAGAAATTCTTGCGATTATGTCAGCTTCACAAAGAACCGATCGTGGTTCTGGATATTCCCTTATTATATGAGACCAAGGGGCAGGACCGATGTGATGCGGTGGCGGTAGTGTCAGCTTCCAAAACCCTTCAGGAAAAGCGCGTCCTGAAACGTCCGCAAATGACGCGGGAAAAGTTTCAGGCTATTTTGAAAAAACAAATGGCAGATGCTGAAAAAAGAAAACGCGCGGATTACGTGATATTCTCAGGTGCAGGCTTTCGTTCTGCGCGAAATCAGGTTAAAAAGATTCTCAAACAAATCAGATCATAAAAAGGATCATGATGGATAAGGCGTCTCTCTTTAAAGATTTACATTTTCAGAACGATCCGCTTTTGCTGCCCAATGTCTGGGATGCAGGTGGGGCCTATCTGGCACAAAATATGGGGTTCAAAGCCATTGCGACCACCAGTGCAGGGATTGCTTTTTCCAATGGTCTGCCTGATGGATCGGTTGTTGATCCAAACCTGATTTTTGAAACGGTGGAAAAGATCGTTTCTGTCGTTGATGTTCCGGTCACAGCGGATATCGAAAGTGGCTATGGCGATATTGCAGGTAGCGTCAAGCGATTGAAAGATATGGGTGTTGTCGGGGCGAATATCGAAGATTTACCTGGTAGCAATATCAGTGAATTACTTCCCTTAAGTGAGGCAGTAGCGACAATTATGGAGGCCAGAAACGCAGCAGGTCCTGATTTTGTCCTCAATGCGCGCACCGATACCTATCTGACTGACCAGCCCAACGCCCTTGAATTATCGATTGAACGGGGCAATGCTTTTATGGAAGCAGGCGCTGATTGTATCTTTGTGCCCGGTGCCAAAAGTAAAAGCGACATTGAAACCTTGGTGCGCGAAATCAACGGGCCGATCAATATAGTTGCGGGGCTTAAAGGCGAGCAGCTGACGTTGAAAGAATATGCCGATCTGGGTGTGAAACGGGTCTCAACGGGTGGATCTTTGATGCGCCGTTGTTTTGCTATGTTGGAAACTGCTTTTTCAGAAATCCTGGATGACGGCACATTTGAATATTCCCGCGATGCCATGCCGGATGCTACAATCAATGCCTTGTTCAGAAACAGATTAAAGAAATCGGATTAAAATGCGCGAGATTGTCCTCGATACAGAAACCACGGGCTTTGAATATAAACAGGGCCACCGCATTGTGGAAATCGGCTGTGTTGAATTGATGAACCATATGCCCACCGGTAATACTTATCATCAATATATCAACCCGGAACGTGATATGCCCGAAGGGGCTTTTCGGGTTCATGGTTTGTCTGAAGAATATCTGCGCGATTTTCCGATCTTTAAAGAAGTTGCCCAGGAATTTATCGATTTTATTGGCGATTCCAAACTGATCATCCACAACGCAGGTTTTGACGTGCCCTTTTTGAATTGGGAACTGAAAGAACATGGCCTGGCGGAAATGGAAAATGATGTGATCGATACGTTAATCGTTGCACGTAAAAAATTCCCCGGCTCCCCTGCGAACCTGGATGCGCTTTGTCGTCGCTACGGCATTGATAACTCTAACCGGGAAAAGCACGGCGCGTTATTGGATAGTGAACTTCTGGCCGAAGTTTATCTGGAATTGATTGGTGGGCGCCAGCCTGGTCTGTTGCTGGCAAAAGAAGCCAAAGGCGCAGATGATATCGCCAAGACCGAACGGGTCTTTCGTGAACCGCGCCCCCACCACGCATCTGAAGAAGAACTGGCACATCACGCGGCCTTTCTTGAAAAAATCAAAGACCCCATCTGGCTTGCCAACGTAGAAGAAAGCAATTGATATGAAAAAACTGTCCTTCGTAATTATCGCCTGTCTGGTTGCGATTTCTTTTGTGGCTCAGGCTGCTTTGCCCGATGAACAGGTGGCAGGCACGGTCAAACGCATGAAAGGATCAGCTTTGGCGGTTCAGAATGCACAAGTGCGTGTGCTGAATATCGGCGATAAAGTCCTGATCGGGGATATCCTGTCCACCGGGGATGAAAGTCGCCTTGAGATTACCATGATTGATGACGGCAGTTTTCAGCTTGGGGCCAAGACGTCTTTTGTTGTAATTGATTACACCTTTGGCAAAGGTGCGGAAGACAACGTGATTACCGAATTGCTGACAGGTGCTTTAGATGGCGTGTCTGGTCAAATTGCCAAAGCCAAGCCTGAAGGCATGAAAGTTCTGGCGCGCACGGCGACTATCGGCATTCGTGGCACCAAATTCTTTATCGGGGAAATGGATGATAAACTGCATGTGGCCCATTGGTCGGGTGGCGGCGTGCATGTGAAAAACCACGGCGGTGAAGTTTTGCTGGACAAAGAAAATGTCGGCACTGTCGTTCATCATGACCATGTGGCGCCAACCGAGCCTGAAAGCTGGCATGGGGAAAAGAGTAAACGAGCCAAGGCTCTGGTTGCTCATTAATTTCAAAAAATAAACAATAAAAAAGCCCGCTTCAAAGTTTGAGGCGGGCTTTTTTAGATTGGATCGAAGGAAACCTTAGTTTTTGGTTTCGCCTTCAGCTTCCTGTTGTGCTTGCAGGGCTTCCAGACGCTGACGGTACATGCCAGCGAAATCAACCGGGTTCAGCATCATGGGAGGGAAAGAACCGTCACGTGTTGTGTTGGCAATGATGTGGCGCGCAAACGGGAACAGCATGCGTGGGCATTCGATCAGAAGCATAGGCTCCAGATGTTCTGCTGGAACGTTGATCTCAAAGATACCGCCGTAAGCCAGTTCACAAATGAATGCAACGTCGTCTTTGACTTTGCAGTCTGCGCGAATTTTAACAACACATTCGTACTGAGTTTCTGTCAGTTTCTGTGCATCCACATCTACATTGACGTTCACATCAGGCTGTTCCTGCATCATTTTGCCATAGATGCCTGGTGAATTTGGCACTTCAAAAGACAGGTCTTTGATGTATTGACCGTGAATGGACAGTGGTACCAGTTCTTCTTGGTTTTGTGCGTTGTTTTCGTCGGCCATGAGCCCCTACTCCTACGTATGAAATTAAGTTACATGGTTGGTAGCATGATTTGGATGAGGTCGCAAACCCTTAAAACGGGTAAGTCCTGCGGCTTAAACGTTAATCCTTTTTTTCCACCCAGGGGCTTTCAGGATTGGGATCAACTTCTTCAAATTCCGCATCAATGATGGTGGAATCTGATTTTGTTTGCTGGTGATGATGCGGGTTATGTGAATGATGGGGATGAATAGGTTGTCCATCCGGTCCCATCATGTGGATATTACCGCTTTTCAGGATAAAATCTTTGGCCTTGTGACGAATGAGGGCGCGAAATGGTGGGAAAAACAGCAGGAAACCAACGCTATCGGTAACAAACCCGGGGGTCAGCAGGAAAGCCCCGGCAAGCAGCAAACACATGCCGTCAAAGAGTTCTTCTGCAGGCAAGCGGCCTTCATTCATGGCGGTTTGGGCGCGCATAAGGGTGCTTAGACCCTGCTGGCGAAGCAAGGCGGTCCCAATAATGGCGGTCAGAATAACGATAATCAGTGTTGGCCAAAGCCCAATGACGTCGCCGACCTGAATGAAGACGGAGATTTCGATGATCGGAATGCCGATAAAAAGAAGAAGTACGATAAAACCCATATGATCTGGCCTGTGAATCCTTGCCCTTTTGTTGATTTAAGATTATCTAGTTTTACAACAGCTTATACGCAAGCTACACTACTTATATAGTTAACAGGTATAAAATACTCATCATGGCAAACTTTGATCTCATTTTATTGGCGTTGATCGCTGTTTTTATTTTCTTGCGCTTGCGTAGTGTTTTGGGAAGCAAAGACGGAAATGAAGATAACCGCAATCATCGTGACATGTTCAATCCTGATCCGATGAATGATCAATCTGATCGCATGGATGATCGTGACAATGTTATTCATTTGCCTGGCAGTGAACCTGAAGTTCAGCCTGATCAGCCTGTTCATGAAGAGATCAAGGAAATTGAACCAGTTGGTCCGGTACAGCGTGCGTTGGCTGACATTATGGCGGCTGATCCGACTTTTGATCAGCATGGGTTTGTGGAAGGCGCGCATCACGCCTTTGATATGATCATCACCGCTTTTGCCACAGACGATCGGGAAACTTTGAAAAATCTGTTAACCGATGAAGTTTATCAGAACTTTAAAGAAGCCCTGATGGCTCGTAATGCAGCGGGGGAAACGCTGAACACTACGATCGTCGGCATCAATTCCATCGAAATTACCGATGCGGACCTGGAAGATAATATGGCTGAAGTCACGATCCGTATTATCAGTGAACAGGTGAATGTTACGACGGACAGACAGGGTGAAGTTGTTGATGGCGATAGCAATTACATCGATACCATCACCGATATCTGGACGTTCGAACGTGATGTGACCTCGAAAAGTCCAAATTGGTTCCTGAAAGCGACACAGACGGAATAGATCATGAGGGTACGGGGGCAATCTGTTTTTAAATCAATGGCTGCGCTTGGCCTGATGGCACTGGTTTCGGCTTGTGCCGGGTCGAAAAAAGGCGATGTGGTTGATAAAGAAGTCATTGTTCCAATAGCTGCGACTGCTGAACAGACCCTGGTACCTGTTTCTTTTGCGGCCCTGCCCGGCTGGTACGAAGATAAAGTGGCAGAAGCTCTGCCTGCTTTGCGCCGTTCCTGTGAAAAATTTGCCCGCAAAAAAGATGATCAGATGATAGGTCCCAACGGGATTGGCGGGGCAGCAGGCGACTGGAAACCGATCTGTACCGAAGCTTATTCTCTGGCGGATGGTGACAGCGACAAGGCCCGTGCTTTTTTTGAATCTTTCTTTCAGCCCTACCTGATTTCTGATCTGAAGGATGAAAAACCGGCTGCTGGACTCTTTACCGGATATTATGAAGCGGGTCTGCACGGGGCAAAATCTCAAGGCGGGATTTATCAGACTCCGCTATATAAACGTCCGGATGATCTGGTTTTGGTTGGATTGGGTGAATTCAAGAAAGACTGGCGCGGTAAACGTCTGGCAGGCCGATTGGAAAATGGACAATTGGTGCCTTATGCTACACGCGCGGAGATCGAAGCTGGAAAATTGCGCGGCAAAAATCTGGAACTTGTCTGGGTGGATGATCCGGTTGATGCGTTTTTCCTGCATATTCAGGGATCCGGTCGGGTGCTGTTTGCCGATGGATCGACCATGCGTGTGGGCTATGACGGGCATAACGGCCATAATTATACCTCCATCGGGCGTATCCTGATTGATCGTGGTGAAGTCACCAAAGAAGCCATGTCCATGCAGGCGATCCGTAAATGGCTGGCGAAACATCCTAAAAAAGGTCAGGACCTGATGCGGGAAAATGGATCTTTCATTTTCTTTCGTGAACTTCAAGACGATGGACCCATTGGCGCACAGGGCGTGGTACTGACACCAGGACGATCCCTTGCTGTTGATAAACGTTATATGTCATTGGGCGTACCGCTTTATCTCCATACCTTTACCGATCCGTTAAGCACATCGCCGATTTCAAGGCTGGTTGTGGCCCAGGATACGGGCGGGGCGATCAAGGGCGTGGTGCGCGGTGATGTGTTCTGGGGCTTTGGCAAGCAGGCGGCAGAACGTGCAGGCATGATGAAAGAAGCGGGCAGTTATTTTGCGCTTTTGCCGTTGAATTCCTTAAGTCGTTGCAAAGTCTGTCAGACGGCTGAAGATAGCCCGAATGAACCTGTTTCAGCCGAGTAAGCGCTGACATTCTGTTTCTTGTGGGAAATTTTGTGCCTCAATCCGATAAGCAGCTTTGAGCAAACGGGCATCAATGCCCAGTTCTTTACGGATTTTAGCTAAAGGCCAATCCATATATAGTTCAAAATCAACCTGATCCAAGGCACAGACCGGGCTGGCCATGGCGAGATGCAGGGTTTGCTTAAAGACGCTCAGGTCGTCATCGGAGAATTTATAAACCCCGGGATAGAGATATCGTGCGGCCCACTGATAAAGCCGTTCTTCCAGACAGCCGACTTGTTGGGTAGATCCCATCGTAAAGCCGATGACGAAAGCTTCATCTTTGCTGCGCATGCCGCGGCCCAGAAGAATATGGATACAGTCATGGTTGTTCAGATCAACCGCGCCATGAAATGGGTTGATATAGGGCAGCTGATATTTCGGGTTTTCAATTACCTGGACAATCAACGGAATGGCACCCTGATCATGACTTGTCAGATGCATATCTTCCAGGGCGCGTTTTAAGGGAACATCATTTTCAGCCAGCGGGATGTGCCAATCCAGAAAATCCGTTCCCCAGTGTGCTGTTTTTGTCTGTTTCATATCCTCAATATGGGGATTAATTGATGATTTTGAAGGATATTTTAAAAATATCAGCTATGTTTCTACATATTGCAATTCCATATAATTAAGGGCATAATTTATAAAACTCTAAATTAATAAGGCTGCGCAATGAAAATATTGTTGGTTGAAAGTTCAAAGACAATCGCGTCTCTTTTGATGATTGAAATGTCAAAGTTCCTCGATCTGGAGATTGATTGGTCCGATAGTCTTGAAAAAACTCTGAACTTTCTGGAAACCAATGGCAGTGATGCTTACGCTCTGGCGATTTCCTGTACGAATTTATCCGATGCCGAAGATGGGGAAGCTATTTCCACCCTGACGGAATATCAAATCCCGACCATTATTTTTTCCTCGACCTTCGAAGATGACCAACGGGAAAATTTCTTGAAAAATCCGGGTGTTGTGGATTATGTGGTGAAAGAAAGCCACGCAGCCCTTCGCTATCTGTGCAATATGGTGCATCGCCTGATCAAAAATAAAGAGATCAAGGCCTTGGTGGTGGATGATTCCCGCGCCATTCGCCTGCATGTATGTGAATTGCTGAGGCGCTATCAGTTTAAAGTCCTGGAAGCTGCCAACGGTCAGGAAGCGCTGGATGTTTTGAGGAATAACCGGGACATCAAGCTTGTGGTGACTGATTATAACATGACTCCGATTGACGGGTTTGAGCTGATCAAGAAAATCCGTGAAACCTATGAAAAAGAAGAACTGGCAATTGTGGGGTTGTCCGGGACGGATTCGGCCACTCTGTCGGCGAAATTTATCAAAATCGGTGCCAATGATTTCGTGAAAAAGCCGTTCCAGCCCGAGGAATTCTTCTGTCGTGTTACACAAACTATTGATTTAATTGAAAAAACACAAGCCCTGGTAGATGCGGCGACAAAAGATTTCTTAACCGGGCTTTATAATCGTCGATTCTTTTTTGACAAAGGGGTGGGCAAGTTAAAACGCGCACGCCGGGAAAAGAAACCGGTGGCCCTTGCCATGCTGGATATCGACCATTTTAAAAGCGTGAACGATACCTATGGTCATGATGTGGGGGACGAGGTTTTGCAGGTTGTGGCAAACTTGCTTGTGGAAAATGCCCGCGAAGACGATCTGGTTGCCCGGTTTGGTGGGGAAGAATTCTGTATCCTGTTGGATGATATTGAGAAAACCGAACTTCGTGAATTGTTTGAAGATATGCGTGAAGCCATTGAACGGCGTGAATTTGCATCATTGGAAGAACGCAAATATGTAACTTCCAGTTTTGGCGTTGTTCTGGCAGAACCGGATGATGATCTGGATACGATGGTCAAGCGCGCGGATGAATTGCTTTATGATGCCAAACAAACGGGCCGCAACAAGGTGACTTTGGAAGAATAATCCCTTGCCCTTTTAAAAACTTCCTGAGATATTAGTAGCTTAGGTGTAGTTTTGCGGAAATAAAAATGAAAAATCCCCTGATGGCAGTGGTGGTTTTTGCGCTGAGTGTACTCTCGGCCATGCCTGTCTTTGCCCAAAGTTCAGCCAGTGTCGTGATGTACCATCGCTTTGGCGATACGGATTTTCCCGCAACCAACATCACGATGGAACAGTTTGAAGCTCATATTAACGAGATCAAAACGGGTGGCTATAACGTCCTGCCGCTAAATGATCTGGTGGATAAGTTGATCAGCGGTGAAGAACTGCCGGATAAGACTTTGGCCATTACCATTGATGATGGTTATCTCAGCATCTATGAACGGGCTTTTCCCAAGTTTAAGGAAGCAAGCATTCCTTTTACGATCTTCCTGTCCACCGATCCGATTGATCGCGGCTATGCCGGATATCTCAGCTGGAAACAGGTGCGTGAACTTTCAGACCATCCCTTGGTCAGCATTGGGGCCCATACGGCAAGCCATCTCCATATGGCTGCAGCCTCTCAGGCCCGTGTGGGTGATGAGATGTCCAGATCTTTGGCCCGATTGGAAGAAAAACTGGGCTATCGTCCTGATATTTTCGCTTATCCTTATGGTGAAGCCAGCTTGGAAGCCATGCAGGTTGTACGCGGATTTGGCATGAAAGCGGCTTTTGGACAGCATAGTGGGGCTGTTGGGAGCAAAGATAACATGTTTTATCTCGCTCGCTTCGCTTTGAATGAAAAATATGGCGATTTAAAGCGTTTTCAGATGGTGTCTAAGGCAAAATCTTTGTTTGCCAGCGAGATTTATCCCAAAAATATGATGGTTTCCAAGCGGAATCCGCCCTTGATCGGCTTTACTGTCGATGAAGAAGTGGGCAACCTGAGCCCGCTTGCCTGTTTTGCCTCTCATGAAGGAAAAGTGCGGGTCGAGACGGTGTTTGATCGTCGTGTGGAGGTCCGCCTTGAAAAAGCCTTGCCTGTTGGGCGTACGAGGCTTAATTGTACAATGCCTGCAGGAGATGGGCGCTGGCGCTGGTTTGGGCGTCAATTCTATGTCGCACCTTAAAAACGAGTTACGCCGAAAATGGCCAAAATTGTAAAGCAACGTGAAATCATCGACCGCAAAGCTTTGTGGGCCGAACTTGAAGATATGGCCGGATGGTCGGGTTATTCCTCTAAAATGCAGAAAGATGTCCTGAAACTGTTCAAGGATGTTTTGAAGAATGGCCGCACCGAAATTCAAAAACGGTTTGACGATAAGAAGGCCAATGGCATTGTTACGGTGCATAACTATGCCTTTCTGATCGATCAGATTATTCGCACGCTTTACGACTTCACCACCAAATATGTTTATTCCATCCACACCCCAACCAAGGGGGAACAGTTTTGTGTTGCGGCTGTCGGCGGCTATGGTCGTGCGGAAATGGCACCGCAGTCTGATATCGATCTGTTGTTCTTGCTGCCTTATAAACAGACGCCAAAGGTGGAACAGGCCGTTGAATATATGCTCTATCTGTTGTGGGATTTGGGTCTGAAAGTGGGTCATTCCACCCGTTCGACCGATGAATGTATCAAGATGGCGAAAGAAGACCTCACCATTCAGACCGCACTTTTGGATGCGCGCTTTTTGTGGGGCAACAATGATCTGTTTGAAGAGTTCAAAGCCCGCTTTAAAGAAAAAGTCATTTCCAATTCCGGGCGACAGTTTGTGGATGCCAAGCTGGAAGAACGCGATGAACGCCACCAGCGTATGGGCGATACCCGCTATGTGGTGGAACCAAACCTGAAAGAGGGTAAAGGGGGATTGCGTGATCTCCAGACGCTTTACTGGATCGGGAAGTATATTTACGGTGTGGAACGCTGGGCTGAACTGGTGCCCCATGGGGTGATTTCCAAGGAAGATGCCGACAGCTTTAAAAAATCAGTGAACTTTCTGTTCACCGTTCGTTGTGCCCTTCATTACATGACCAATCGCCCACAGGAAGGCTTGACCTTTGATGTGCAGAACCAACTGGCCGAACAGCTGGGTTATAAAGATCGTGCTGGTACGCGCGGTGTTGAACGGTTCATGAAACACTATTACCTGACGGCTAAAACCGTTGGCGATTTGACGCGGAACTTGTGTGCTGTCCTGGATGAACAGCAGAAGAAACAGCAGCAGCGTTTCACCATGTTGACCAACTTCTTTAAACGTAATGTGGAAGGCTTTGGTGTGGATTCCGGTCGTCTGACCATGGACAACCACGAAGCTTTTGCTGAAAATCCACTGTTGATGTTCCGCCTGTTTGAAGTGGCGCAGGAACATGATCTGGATATTCACCCCTTTGTTTTAAAACAAATCCGTGAAAACCTGAAACTGGTGAACGGTAAATTCCGTAAAAACAAAGAAGCCAACAAAATTTTCACCGACATGCTGATTTCTGAAAAGAAACCGCAGCGGATTTTGCGCATGATGGGGGAAGTTGGCTTGTTGGGGAAATTTATCCCGGATTTCGCCCGTGTGACCGCCCAGATGCAGTATGACATGTATCATACCTACACGGTGGACGAACATACCATCAAAGCCATTGGGGAGCTTAACCGCATTGAAACGGGGCAGAGCAAAGAAGAACTGCCGGTTTCTTGTGGCGCCATTGCCGAAGTGATTTCACGCCGCGCGCTTTATGTGGCTGTGATGCTGCATGATATCGCCAAAGGCCGGGGCGGCGATCATAGTGAACTGGGTGCAGAAGTTGCTCTGAAACTGGGGCCAAGACTGGGGCTGACGGATGAAGAAACCGAAACAGCAGCCTGGTTGGTTAAACATCACCTGACCATGAGCCATGTTGCTTTCAAACGTGATCTGGAAGACCCGAACCTGATCAAGAAATTCTGTGACATTATCCAGTCACCGGAACGTCTGCGTCTTCTGCTGATCCTGACGGTCTGTGATATCCGCGCGGTCGGCCCGGATGTGTGGAATGGCTGGAAAGGCAACCTGCTGCGCGTCCTTTATGCCCGTGCCATGGAAGTGCTGACAGGTGGGGAAGCGGCTGCTGGTGGTGTGCAGGCCCGTGTGGAAGAAAAACAGCAGGCTTTGCGCGATGCGCTAACTGATTGGTCCGCTGATGATATTGAAGACTATGTCAAGCTGGGTAATGCGGCTTACTGGCTGAGCTTTGAAACAGAAGTCCAGGTGCGTCACGCCAAACTGGTAAAACGGTCAGGTCAGGAAGACGGTCCGGTCCATATTAATGTGGAACATGACACCTTTAACAATGTCTCTGAAATTTCTGTTTATACAGCTGACCATCCCGGTCTTTTCAGTGTGATTGCTGGCGCTATGGCGCTGACTAACGGGTCCATTGTGGATGCAAAGATTGCGACCCTGTCTAACGGGATGGCGCTGGATACATTCTCGGTTCAGGATCAATCCAACGAAGCTTTTGATAGTGAACAGAAAATTAAGCGTCTGGCGGACCGGATCGACAAGGCTTTAAAGGGCGAGATTTATCCGGCAACGGAGCTTGAAAAAGTCACCAGCAGTACGATGAAATCACGCCGGGAAGTCTTTACCGTACCGCCCCGTGTGCTGATTGATAACAAGGTGTCAAACGCCTTTACCGTCGTGGAAGTCAATGGGCGCGATCGTCTGGGTTTCCTCTATGACGTGACGCGCACGCTGACTGATCTGGGTCTACAGATCAATTCGTCTCATATCGCGACCTTCGGGGAACGTGCGGTTGACGTGTTTTATGTAAAAGATGTTTTCGGCCTGAAGGTGAATTCGGAAAGCAAGCTGGAGGCGATCAAGTCTAAATTGCTGGAAACCATTACCGAAGAAAACTATCACCAGCCCAAGAAACGCCGCAAAAAGAAAGAGTCTGTGGCTTAATCTTATTTGCGCATTACCCTATCATTCCGTCACCCCGCACGTGTTGTGGGGTCTGGGGGAGATGACATACTCAAGCGTTTAACGAATTCAGCGTGCCCTTTGGCCCCAACCCCGCAACACGTGCGGGGTGACGGCGTGTGGTGGTGGTGAATAAAACCCCCCTTTCCCTGCTTGCGTCCCAATATCCCTTCTGATATAACCACCCTAAGTTTACGTTAACGTAAAGGTAAGGTTTAGCCTTTCAATAGGGAGAATGTGAAGAATGGATATTCAGGGTCAGGCAGCGATTGTGACAGGGGCAGCGTCCGGTTTGGGGGAAGCAACCGCACGTAATTTGGCAAAAGCCGGGGCAAAAGTTGCGGTTTTTGATATGAATATGGAAGCCGCGCAAAAAGTCGCTGACGAGATCGGTGGTATTGCGGTGGAATGTAACGTGGCAGATGCCGAAAGTGCTCAGGCTGCTTTTGCCACCGCGCGTGAAGCCCATGGTCCGGCCCGTATTGTTGTATCGTGTGCCGGGATTGCGCCCGCTTCCAAAATTGTCGGCCGCAACGGCGCACATGACCTCGATTTATTTTCTAAAGTGATCAATGTGAACCTGGTGGGGACTTTCAATATGTCCCGTCTGGCCTGTGAAGAAATGCTGGCTCAGGACCCGGTGAATAACGAAGAACGCGGCGTGATTATCAACACGGCCTCTATCGCTTTTGCTGATGGTCAAATCGGTCAGGCTGCTTATGCAGCCTCCAAAGGTGGTGTTGCCTCCCTCACCCTGCCTATTGCGCGAGAAATGGCCCCAAAAGGCATTCGGGTGATGACGGTGGCGCCGGGTATCATGGCGACACCAATGTTGCTGAACATGCCACAGGAAGTACAGGATGCGCTCAATGCGTCCGTTCCGTTTGGTCGCATGGGGGCACCGGAAGAATTTGCCAAGCTGGTTCAGCATATCGCAGAAAACGCTTATCTGTCCGGCGAAGTGATCCGCATGGACGGCGCACTGCGCATGGCACCGAAATAAGGTCTCTGATCCTTTCATACAGTCTTGTATGGAACAGAAAAAACAAATTGCTTTTCATTTTGGTCGGTGGGGCGAAGATGCAGCCTGTCTGTATTTTCGCCTCAAAGGCTACCGGATCGTAAAACGTAATCACCGCAGTCCTTTTGGTGAAATTGATATCATCGCCAAGCGCAGGCAAACCCTTGTGTTTATTGAGGTTAAAAGCCGTGCGCGGTTAGATGATGCGCTTAATTCACTTAGCTTTTACCAACAAAAACGCATTACAAATGCGGCAAAGTCTTTTCTTTCTGCCAATCCGCGTTATTGTGGGTGCGAAACCCGCTTTGATTTTTTGGCCATTTCTGCAAAAAACTGGCCGAAACATATAGAAAACGCCTGGCTGGATGAGACATGATACCCCGCTTTTTTGCCCTTCTTCTTGTAAGTTTTACTCTGATTTCCTGTACCCCTATCGGCATGTTGGTAACCGCTGGCACCACCGCAGGATCGATGGCGATGGAAGAACGTGGCTTGGATGGGGCTGCCAATGACTATTCTTTAAAAGCAGATATTTTGGGAAATTGGACAGGGGAAAACCTGTCTTATGCGTCCGATCTGACGGTGATTGTATATAACGGCAAAGCCATGGTGGCGGGCAGCGTTGAAAGCGATGAAGAACGTGCGCGCGCCATTGACCTTGCCTGGCAGGTTGAGGGGATCAAAGAGGTTTATAACGAGATTATTCTGTCAGACGAATCAGACGTACAGAATTTCGCCCATGACACCTGGATCAGCGCCAAGCTTTATACAGCAACGACCTTTGATCCGCAGTTGATGGAAATTAATTATAAATATACGGTTCAGGGCGGCACGGTCTATGTCACAGGCATGGCACAAAGCAAGGCGGAGCTGGAACGGTTTATCGCGCACGCCAAATCCATGCCCTATGTGCAAAAGGTTGTCTCTCACGTGGAGTTAAAGCCGCGTAAATCCATGTTTAAAAAGAAAACTAAGCCCGTTGCACAGAAATGAGCCTGTCTGACCGTCTCATTCAGGACTTTCAATCCCTTGCCCTGCAAGGTGATGATGACTTTGATTGCACCCGCGCAGGCCTTTTGGTTTCCAAAATCCTGAAGCCTTCGGGTGATCCGGCTTTCTATGAAGAAAAATTGACCGTTTTGGCAGAGCGATTGGCGCGTTATCCCCAGGATAAAGATGATTTGGTCGATAAAGTTGCAGCCCTTCGTGCCATTTTGGTGGAGGCAGAAGGGTTCTGTGGGGATGAAGATGCCTATGACGATCTGGATCATATGAATCTCTTTTGTGTGCTGGATCAAAAATGTGGCACGGCCATGACCTTAAGTCTGATTTATCGTGATGTGGCAAAACGGTGTGGTTGGGCGGTTGAGGTCCTGAACTTCCCCGGTCATAGTCTGATCCGGCTGGAAGAAGGTGCAGCGCGCGTTATTCTGGATCCGTTTGCTGGTTGCATTGAATTAACCGCCTTTGATCTTCGCCAGTTCTTGCAGGTGATTGGTGGACCGGAGACAGAATTAAGTCCGGTCCATTACGATGCGATCAGTCCAAAAACACTGATCATGAGACATTTATTTGCCATTAAATCACATTTTTTGCGTTGCGAACAAATTTCGCAAGCGCTCGAAATTTTACATGTCCTCATACTTTTGGAAGAAAATTCAGCAGCTTACTGGCGTGAGGCCGGATTGTTACAGGCCCGGATCGGTTTGCTGAAAGAAGCTGTTTTTTCTTTGGAAAAAGCGGTGGAAAACACCACTGATCCTCAGGCTATCCGCCATACACAGAATATTATCGCTGATATCAAAAAAGGTCTTTCTGAGTGATCTTATCGCTGGATCACAATTATTTTACCTGAGCTCATCCATATGGGTGATGTAACCTTTCGTATAGTTCTACATATTATATTGCAGAGCAGCGGAAATATTTACATAAAAAAATGCTCATATAACTTTTGAGGCAAAATCAACCTCTCATGGAATAGTCGGAGTAAAGAGCATGCACAAAGAAACAGAAATGAAAAAGAGCGATCTGGAACGTAAAACGCCGTTCTATGATTTTGAAATCACCATCAATGCCATGCGTAAAGACGAAAAGAAGCAGGCCTCCAAAGGACGTTTTCTGTTCTGGGGTGATGTGCCTGCCAGTGACTGCCCGGCTTAATCGGGTTTGCCTCACGATCTGTTGATCTGCTTTTTTTGATCTGACCCTAGCGCACGTCCATGTCATAGGTTATATCTGGCATCCGATTTAAGATTATATTTTAAGGAACAGATATGTCGTTGCGCGTCGCTATTCAGATGGACCCGATTGAATCGATTGATATCAATGGGGACTCAACCTTCGTTATGGGGCTGGAAGCCCAAAGCCGTGGCTACAGTCTGTTCCATTACCTGCCACAAGATTTAACCATGGTCGATGGGCGTGTGGTCGCCAAGATGCGTCCCATGACCCTGAAGCGCGAAGAAGGTAATCATTTTACCCTGGGTGAGCCTGAATGGCTTGATCTGCGCGATGACGTGGATGTTGTCCTGATGCGTCAGGACCCGCCGTTTGATATGGCTTATATCACGGCAACGCACCTTTTGGAACATGTCCATCCCGACACCTTTGTGGTGAATGACCCAGCACAGGTGCGTAATGCGCCAGAAAAGCTGTTTGTCACCAAATATGCCGACCTGATGCCGCCGACCCTGATTACCAGCAATAAAGAACAGGTGGAGATGTTCCGCGAAAAGCACAAGGACATCATCGTTAAGCCCCTGTTTGGCAACGGCGGGGCGGGCGTGTTCCACCTGAAACCGGGTGATGAAAATCTCAATTCCCTGATTGAAATGTTTGAACTGCAATATCGTGAACCCATGATGGTGCAGGCTTATTTGTCTGATGTGCGCAAAGGCGACAAGCGCATTATTCTGGTGGATGGCAAGGCCGTTGGTGCGGTCAATCGTATTCCAGCAGAAGGTGAAGCACGTTCCAACATGCATGTGGGGGGACGCCCGGCACAATCTGATCTGACCGAACGCGAACAGGAAATTTGTGAACGCATCGGTCAGGACCTGAAAGACCGTGACCTGATTTTCGTCGGGATTGATGTGATCGGGGATTATATGACCGAGATCAACGTGACATCCCCGACGGGCCTGCAGGAAATCAACCGTTTTGACGGCACCTGCCTGGAAGCCGATATCTGGGATGCGATTGAACTGCGGGTTAAGTAGGTACATCTGTGCCCCGGCGTAAGGCCGGGGTCTTTCGTATGTAGAGTGCGGTGTTAAAGAGATTCCGGCCTGCGCCGGAACACAGATGTTGTTATAGCAACTCGTGCACCCGCTTCTTTAATTCCACAAAAACCTCTGTCTCAAGCCAGGGGTTTTTCTTTATCAGGTTGGTCACCCGCCAGCTGGGATGTGGCAGGACGAAAAAGCCCTGATCCAGATAGTCCTGCCAGTGATGGATGGTTTCTGTCATGGTTTTCTTTTTTGATTTCCTCAGATAATAATTCTGCGCATATGACCCGACCAGCAAAGTCAGTTCCACATTTTCCAGTTTTTTCAAAACTTTATCATGCCAGGCTGGCGCACATTCCGACCGGGGCGGCTTGTCCCCACCCTTTTCTACCTTACCCGGATAACAAAGTCCCATAGGCATGATGGCAATTTTGCTATCGTCATAAAAAGTGTCTTTATCCAGTCCTAGCCAGTCGCGCAAACGGTCGCCGGACGGATCATTCCAGGGAATGCCGCTTTCATGGACTTTGGTGCCCGGTGCTTGTCCGATGATCAGCAGGCGCGATGATTTTTGCGCACGAATGATGGGGCGCGGACCCAAGGGCAGGTCTTTGCAAAGGCTGCAGGCACGAATTTCAGTAAGTAGCTTTTCCATGGTGTTAAGAAAGCCAGAATTTTGGCCTAAGTAAAAGGACGAATTTGGCCCCTGTGTTATTTTCGCACCATCGGAAATTCTAATATTGAGGGATCATAATACTTTTGCATAAGAATGATTGACGGCTTGTTTTTTCAAATCTACTCTCTTTGCAAACACACGTTTAAATGTATCTGGGAGTAGATCGTGGACAACCATTTTGAAAAAGTGGAAAGCTATCTCAACGAGTTAGGCATTCTGATTGAAGAGAAAAACGAAGAAAAAACGCTGTTCGTTGTAAATGATGAAAACAGAGGTATTCATAACCTCATCATAGACTGTGAAGACGAACTGCTCGTTCTGGAACAGGTGATCTTTCAGGTGAACAGCAGCAATGCTGACACATTCTCCCGTTTGCTTCAAATGAACCGGGAATTGATCCACGGTGCATTTGCGTTGGATGAGGCCGGGAAAACTGTGTTGTTCCGCGATACGCTACAGCTTCAGAATCTGGATCTGAACGAACTGGAAGCTTCTATTAATGCATTGGCCCTGGGTCTTGCTGATTTTGCTGATGAACTCATCGGCTTTTCGAAACAGGATTAAGAGGGGGATTTGATATGAGCTTGTTAAAACGTCTTTTCACATGGGGTAAGTCCGAAGCCAACGCTGCATTGGATCAGATGGAAGATCCGGTCAAAATGGCAGAACAGGGTATTCGTGATCTCAAGAAAGATTTGTCCAATAGCCTGGAAAGTTTGGCAAAGGTAAAAGCCCAGGTGATCCGCGTACAAAAAGACAATCAGCGCCAGCGTGATACGGCGACTGACTATGAACAAAAAGCCATGATGTTGTTGTCACGCGTTCAGGACGGTGCGATTACGCCGGAAGAAGGTGACCGCCTGGCATCAGAAGCTTTGAAAAAACGCGATGCAGCGATTGAACGTGTCGGTACCCTGACGCAGGAAGCAGAAAAGCTGAATGCTATGACCGGGCAATTGGAAAATAACGTCCAGGCTTTGAAACAGCAAATCTCGTCCTGGGAAAACGAAGTTGCGACCCTGAAAGCCCGTGCCCAGGTGGGACAGGCGACCCGCAAGCTGAACGAACAGCTGGCCCAGGTTGACTCGTCCGGCACCATCGCCATGCTGGAACGTATGCGTGACAAAGTGACCGAAGAAGAAGCCTTGGCGGAAGCTTACGGTGAAATGGCGCAAGTGGAACGTTCTGTCGATATGGATATTGAAAAAGCACTGGCCGGCTCAAGTCCTGCGCAATCCGATGCGTTGGCTCAGCTGAAGGCCCGCATGGGGGCAGCTGAACCAATCGCTTTACCAAATAAAACCAATTCATAAGACCCGTATGTCTCTAAGGTATTGAAGGAACGGGATTTTTATGTCCTCAACATTTTTATTAGTCTTGATCATCATTGCGGTGATTGCCTTTATTGCGATCTGGATGGTGAATAGAAAATCAGCCCAGCAGGAAGCAAAACAGATTGCAGCGCGTGATATTGCGTTGCCGGATGGTCAGGATCATACGATCCTGAACTTGCGTAAAGACGGTGTGTTCAGCCTGCGTGCGTTTGGCAATGATATGGACGATCTAGACGTTCATGTGCTGGCGCGTCACCTCTATAGTGATGATGATTCTGAATGGTTTGAGCTGGAAGGCGAAGCAGGTGGACGTAAAGTCTGGCTGACGGTCTTTGATGATGACGAGCTTGAAATTTCCATCACGTTAGAGAAAAAGAAAATCGATGCGGTTGATGTGACCATGGATGAGCTTGAAACGTATGCACGCAAGCAGGATAAGGGTAAATCCGCCAAACGGCCAAAATTTGACTATGAAGGGCGCACCTATAAGCTTGATTGCTATGATGAGGCGCTTTTCCATAAAAATTCTGTGCGCAGCAGTCGGGAAAGATATGAATATTGGGAATTTGAATCAGATGACGAAACACGCGCCATCAGCGTTGAAAAATGGTCTGATGGATCGGTTGAAGTCCATGTTTCCCAAACTGTAAATGAAAATCAGATTACGGTCTTCTCTGTATCAGGGGGCGCATAATGAACTGGATGGAAATCGCAACTTATGTCGGACAGGTTGCCGCATTTGTTGGTGTCTATGGCGTCATCTTTCTTGCCGGCAAACTGTTTAAAGACATTCTGACCCCCTATAGCTTGCTGGAACAGCAGGTTAAAAAAGACAATCCGGCTGTGGGTGTGTCGGTTGCGGGCTATTTCTTTGCGACCGCTATTATTTTTGTGGGTGTCCTAAGCGGGCCGAGCAATGGGTTTATCGACGATATTCTGACAGTAGCGAAATACAGTGTTTTGGGGTTGGTTTTTTTGAACCTGTCGCGCATTTGTCTGGATAAACTGATTTTTCCGAAATTTTGTGACAATACGGAAATTACGGAAGAACAAAATATCGCGCTTGGAACCGTGCGCGGGTGTGCCTATATCGCAACCGGGCTGATTGCTGCCGGAAGTCTGAATGGCCAGGGTGGTGATATTTTCACGGCTTGCGCTTTCTTTGTTTTAGGGCAGGCGGTTCTTCTTGTTTTCTCGCGGTTTTATGACTGGATTACCCCTTATTGCCTGCATCAGGAAATTGATGATCGCAATCTGTCTGCCGGGATTGCCTTTGGTGGGATGTTGATTGCGTTGGGCATCATCATCGGACGTGCGGTCATGGGGAATTTCTATGGCTGGACAGAAAACCTGCTGATCTTTGCTGAAATGGCCGTTGCCGGGATTATCTTGTTGTTTGTGGTGCGCTGGATCATGGATCGTCTGATCCTGACCGGGCATGACCTTAATGAAGAAATCTCCAAAGATAAAAATGTTGCGGCGGGTTTTGCAGAAATGAGCATTGCCGTCAGTTTCGCCCTTGTTTTGGCTGCATTGGTGTGAGGTGAGAAATGGCAACTGAGTATGAATCCGGCATCGAATACGGTGAAAGAATTCAGTGGAATTACGTCACACTGTTGATCATTGGCTTTTCCCTTCTTTATTTGATCGCGGCCTTTTATTTCTCATTGGCAGAAGAAAGTCGCAAATATACGGTTGGACCAGGGTCTCCAACGGTTCTGGTTGAAATTAAGAAAGAAAATCAATCAGTTGGAATAGAACTGAGCAAGCCCTATCTCGACAATTACTGGTCGTATATCGAAGTGGAGATCGTAGATGACCAAAATAAAGTCGCAGGTTCGTTTGGCATGAATTTCTATCATGAATCCGGATATGATTCAGATGGCGGTTGGCAAGAATCCAGATTGCAAGCAAAAACGCATTATGTCTTTCAAAATAAAGGGAAATATCGATTACGTTTTAAAGAGCAAAAGGCATCAACCTATAGAAAAGTCAGTGGTTTTTCCCCCATTCAGTCTTTGAAAGTTGAAATATCTACATATCGTGGAAGTGATATTCCTTTTATGATTTGGGGCGTTATTTTGCTGGTGGTTGGTATTATTGTGAATGAAATTCGCAACTGGACACTGTGTAGAGTGTTTGGCGCACTGTTTGACTGATTCGGAGATCAAAAATGCCAATACACTCTTCTCAAGCAGACAAGTCTTTTGCGAAAAGGTGCTCTTATGAATAGAAAAACAAAAATTACACTGATCTGTACAGGGGCAGCGCTCTCGGTTTTATTTGCTTTCCTGTTAATCCCTTCCTCACAGGGAGGCGGGTATAACACAGTGGGGTCCAGATCATATGGCGGTTCTGGTTTCAGTTATTACAATTTTGGATATTCCGGCAATTCGACAGGCGTAACCGTCTTTAAAGATGGCGCAAGTGTCAGAAATGGCAGTGTCGGCGGTCCAAAACATTCGGGACGGGGCCTTTCCGGCGGTAAGTAATCCCTAAATGAACGCTTTTTCAAGTGATGAGATGCAAAATAAGGAAAAATCACGTGATATTTTCGCGTTGATTTATGCTGTCTTTGTCGCAGGCCTTTGTTCTATTGTTTATGAATTGCTGATTGCGACCACGGTTTCCTATTTTCAGGGGGATGCAATCAAATATTTCTCCATCACCATTGGTCTTTATATGGCGGCCATGGGGGCGGGGGCCTATTTGTCGAAATTTGTGCGCGGCAATTTATTTGCAACCCTGATTGGAGCGGAAACGCTTCTAGGGTTTCTTGGTGCCTTTTCTATCCCTGCGCTCTATCTGTTTTTCTCCCACGCCAACGATCTGTTTTTGCCTGCTTATTATGTGCTGACGCTGGTTATTGGCTTTCTGATCGGCCTGGAAATTCCTTTTTTAACCCGGCTTCTGGAACGCTATGACAATCTGCGTATCTCTATCGCTCATGTGTTGTCGCTGGATTATTTCGGTGCCCTGATCGCCACCATTGCCTTCCCGCTGGTTCTGCTGCCGTTTTTCGGCACCTTTAAAAGCGGTCTCTTTTTCGGTCTGATGAATATGACCATCGGGCTCGTGTTGCTCTGGCAGTTTGGCGACAAGGTTGGGCGCAAAAACAAAAAGGTTTTTCGCAGTCTTTCTATCCTGATCGCGGCTTCCATCGCGGTGTCGTTTTATCTGTCTCAGGATCTGTTGAAAAAATGGAATGAGACGGTTTATGACGGACGCATCATCTATAGTGAACGCACGCGCTATCAGCAGATTATCCTTAATCAATATCGCCATGACTTAAGGCTTTATTTGGACGGGAACCTCCAGTTTTCCTCGCTGGATGAATATCGCTATCACGAAGCGCTGGTTCATGTCCCTATGGCTGAATTGAAGGTACGCGGGCTTGAGCGAACCAATGTCCTGTTCCTGGGTGGTGGCGATGGTCTGGGGGTGCGTGAAGCGCTGAAGCATGATACGGTTTCCACCATCACCCTGGTAGATCTCGACCCGGCGGTGACAAAACTTGCAACCGAAAACACCCATGTGACGCGTTTGAATGAAAATAGCTTGACCCGCGATAACAGGGTCAGGGTGCTGAATAAAGATGCCTTCACTTTCCTGAAAGACCGCCGCCAGCTTTATGACCTGATTGTCATTGATTTGCCTGATCCCAACAATACGGAACTCGCCCGTCTTTATACGCAAGAATTCTATCGTCTCGCCAAGTCAAACCTGTCAGAAGACGGCGTTCTCGTCACCCAGTCCACCAGCCCGTTTTATGCCCGCAAGGCTTTTTGGGGGATTAAGGCGTCATTGGCGGCCGAATTCGATACTACCCTACCCTATCACGCCTCTGTCCCCTCCTTCGGTGACTGGGGCTTCATGATGGCCAGCAGACGTGATATCGATCCTGCTGTTCTTGGACAAAATTTGCCCGATGGTCTGAAATTCCTGTCTGCCAAATTGGTCCCCGGCCTGTTCGTCTTTCCTGATGACCTGATGCAGACAAATGTCGAACCCAGCACGCTCGATCGCCCGGTTATTTTGGATTATTACCTTGAAGGCTGGAAATACTGGGGGCGTTAAGCGTCTTTTGGATAAAAGTTAAATCTGTTATGATCCATTTATGACAGTTGGAGATTTGGCATCAGTTTTAGGACTATTGATTGCACTGTGGATTAGTATGAATCCGTGGAAGGTGCTTCAGTATGCCTTTTTAAAAAAAGCTGAAGTGCAAATATATTGTTTGCATTCATATATTTTAAAAAACACTTAAATGTTTCCAATTTGGAAAATTAGAGTTTTAAAATGTAGCCCTAAGCGGTTTACTTCCCTAATAACTTCTCCACATATGTCCGCACAACCTCGCTTGCAGGACCATAAATCGTTTCCTCAAATAGTGTTGCGCCTTCGGAAGGATCGAGGTTGAGTTCAACGGTGTGGCAGTCGCCCATTTGGCGGACAGCCTGGACGAAACCAGCTGCTGGATAGACGTTGCCGGATGTTCCGATGGACATGAAAAGGTCGGCGTCTTCCAGGGCTTCGTAAATTTCTTCCATCTGCAGCGGGATTTCGCCGAACCAGACGACGTGGGGGCGCAGGGTTCCGGTTTGGCTGCAGGCGGGGCACGGATCACCGGGGTCCAAATTTTCTTCCCAATGTAAAATCTCTCCACAATGATTGCAGCGGATTTTCATCAGTTCGCCATGCATATGGATGATGTTTTTATTGCCTGCGGCTTCGTGCAGATTGTCGATATTTTGCGTAACGATCAGCACGCGCCCGGGCCATTCTCTTTCCAGCCTTGCCAAAGCCAGATGTCCAGGGTTGGGTTCGGGTTTGTCTTCGACCAGCTGGGCACGCCGGGCGTTATAGAAATCCTGCACCATCTTCGGATTGCGCTGGAAGCCTTCGGGTGTTGCGACATCTTCAAGATCGACCTGATCCCAGATCCCGCCTTTGCAGCGAAAGGTATCCAGTCCGGATTCCCGTGAAATGCCAGCCCCTGTCAGGATAACGATTGTGCCTTCTGGATCGATATGTATGTTCATGGTTGCACCTGTAATCATTTCCTTCCATAGTAGCCTGCAAACACGATAAAAAAACAAAAAAAGGAAGGGAGGACTTATGGTCAAAGTGCTGTTTGTCTGTCTTGGCAACATTTGTCGTTCACCCAGTGCAGAGGGTGTCTTTCGTGATCTGGTCGAAAAAAAGGGCCTGAAATCAGAAATTATTGCAGATTCAGCGGGTACCAGTGACTGGCATGTGGGCGGTCCGCCTGATGAACGCGCGACTAAAGCGGCTTCTATTCGCGGGGTTGATATTTCAACCCTGAAAGCCCGTCAGGTCACGCCTAAAGATTTTATCCAGTTTGACTATGTTCTGGCGATGGATCGATCCAACTATGCCAAACTTCAGCAGATGTGCCCGGACGGCTATGAAGACCGTCTGCATATGTTCCTGACATTTTATGCCGACAGCCCCGAAGAAGAAGTGCCGGACCCTTATTATGGGGGACCTGCGGGCTTTGATTATGTACTTGATCTGATTGAAGAAGCCTCTGTCGGCCTGATCAAGGATATTGAAACGGGATATCTGGGTCGTTAACAGACCATATTTCGTCCACGGGATTTGGCTTGATAAAGCGCTTTGTCTGCGCGCTTGATCAGGTCTTCCACCCGATCATCCAGCACGGTGTCGTAAATGCCGACCCCAATGGAAACTGTAATGGTGACCGGTTCGCCGTGGTCATCTTCCAGCGTCATTTTTTCAACAGACTGGCGGATACGTTCAGCCAGAACGAATGCGCCGTCGCGTCCGGTTTCTGGCATAAAGATACAGAACTCTTCCCCGCCCATACGGCCCATAATATCGATATTTCGTAACGCTTCTTCACAGGTTTTGGTAAATTTCTTCAAAACCTGATCGCCAACGCCGTGACCGTAATTATCGTTGATGGATTTAAAGTGATCCACATCCAGCAACAGGATAGACAGGGAATGTCCGGTGCGTTCACACCGTTTGATTTCCCGCGATAAAAGCGATGTGAAATGACGTCGATTGTTGGTTTCGGTCAACACATCCGTATTGGCCATCTGGCGCAGGCGAACGGCCATGCGTTTATGTTCGGTGATATCCACATAAGTGGTGATAAAACCAACGGATTTTCCGTCAATGGTCAGGGGCTTGCCGATCACTTCCAGCGTGCGGCCATCCGGGCGGGTACGTTCAAAGTGATGGGGCTCAAACTTTAGAGAGGCCTGAACGCGCATCTGTACCTGCTGTTCTGGATCACCTGGTCCATATTCGCCGCGTTCTGCGTTATATCGGATCAGATCTTCGTATCGCATAACTGGTTTCATCAGATGGTCCGGCAGTTCCAGCAGGCTGAAAAAGGCCTTGTTCCAGAAGATGATATCCAGGTTTTCATCAATAACCGTCACCCCCTGATCCAGATTTTGCAACAAGGCCTGAAGGTAGGAGGCATTGCGCTTGGCTTTGTCTTCCGCCATTTTGCGATCGGTGATATCGGTGTAGGTGGTGACAAAGGCATTTTCCAGCCATTTGCCACGCACTTCCAGCACTGTGCCATTGGGGCGGGTGCGTTCAAACACATGGTCTTGTTTCTGCGAGATTTTTTCAAGAGCCTCGCGGGTCAATCGATCCGGGTCGCCCGGTCCATATTCCCCGCGATCTGCATTGTATTTCAGCAGCTGTTTCATGTTGGGCAGGCCATTTCGGAAATATTCCGGTGGGAAATCCAGCAAGTCCTTCAGCTTTTCATTACAGATCAGCATTTGCAGGTCATCTTCAAACAGGGTCACGCCACTGGGCAGGTTTTCCACAATGGTCTGCAGCCGAGTATTATCCTGACGCCGCTTGTAGATCATGTAAGAAGCTACAAACAGAATAAAGACGATTGAGGCAATCAGCACGCCCGTGGTAATTGCTGTATTCTGAATTTTGCGCACAGAACTGATCATCATAATCGACCAGTCGGGCCCTTCTAGATTTGCTTGATTAAAGAGATATTTTTTGTTGGAAATCGTGATAGATGTCGCGTCTTTTAGCTCCCCTTTCACCGTTTTCAGGTTTAAAGGCGTGATGCGGGCGATGGGATATTGTTTGGTACGTGCGATATAAAGTCGGTTTTTAGCCGAAATGGTACCGAGGGATTTAAGCGTGAAATTCTCGTTGGAGCTAAAGAAAATCACCCCTTTGTTGTCAGCGATGGCAAAATCGCTATGTTGGTTATTGGTCAGATTGCGCAACTGATCAAAATCGATCTTGGCAACCACCACGCCCAACAGTTTCTTGTCACTGTAAATCGCGCGGGAAATGTAATAGCCAAGCTTGTTTGATGTTATGCCAATGGCGACAAATTCACCTTTTTCTTCTTCCATGGCCTGGGTGAAATAGGGACGAAAGGCGTAATTTTTACCAATGAAAGTTTTTTCTTTTTCATAATTGCTGGCGGCAATGGTCAAGCCATTGGTATCCATAACAAAAATATCGGATGTCTTTAGCTTGTCATTGGTGTGTTTCAAAAACTGGTTGGCTTCAAACAGGGTGGCGTTATTGTTTTTTTCCAACAAAACCGTTTCCAATAATGGATGGTGGGCGAGCATATCGCTGACCAGCCCGACCTTATCCAGCTCGCCTTCCAGATAGCTTTTAAAAAGTTCTGCTTTTTCTGCGAGATGCTGCTGAAATTCCCGTGTGGTGGATTTTTGGGATGCATTTGCCCCTAGCCATCCTACCAGCAGTAAAATGGCACTTGCGACAGCCAGAACCAACCAATGTCTGGCATTTGATGATATGTAGTTTTTCTCAGCCATTATTCCCCGGTACTGGCTTCTTTTTACCAATGATACGCGTTCCGGGATTTGAGACAACTTAAAAAACGTCAATTATGCTTGTTGTCTGAAACAATCTCCCTATACTCGCGCGTAAATTTCGAATTCTTGGAGAAGTAAATATGTCGGATATAGATTTTGACGTTATCGGTATCGGCAACGCGATTGTGGATGTCCTAAGCCATTCTGATGATGCGTTTTTAACGGAACATGGCCTGACCAAAGGCTCTATGGCATTGATTGATGCCTCTCAAGCCGACAGACTTTACGACCAGATGGGCCCCGGTGTGGAATGTTCCGGCGGATCTGCGGCCAACACGATTGCGTGTCTGGCAAATCTGGGATCAAAATCTGCCTTTATCGGCAAGGTCAAAGACGATGGTCTGGGGAAAATCTTTGCCCATGACATCAAGGCAGCTGGCGTTGATTTCTCTTCCAAACTGTCCACAAGTGGTCCAAGCACAGCGCGTTGTCTGATTTTGGTGACAGATGATGCCCAACGTACCATGAACACTTTCCTGGGTGCCTGTGTGAACCTGACACCGGATGATATTGACCCTGATTATATCGCGCGTGGTGCGGTGACATATCTTGAAGGCTACCTGTGGGACCCGGATCACGCCAAGGAAGCTTTCCTGAAAGCCTCTATGGCGGCGCATAAGGCAGACCGTCAGGTTTCACTTAGCCTGTCTGATGCTTTCTGTGTGGATCGTCACCGTAAATCTTTCCAGGATCTGGTGGAACATCACGTGGATATTCTGTTCGCCAATGAAGATGAGATCATGTCCCTTTACGAAGTGGATACGTTTGATGCGGCCCTTCAGTGTGTGCGTGACAAATGTTCTGTCGCGGCGCTTACACGGGGTGACAAAGGCTCTGTTGTGATTGCAGGCAATGAAATCCATGTGGTGGATTGTGAACCTGTGGAAAAAGTTGTCGATACAACGGGTGCCGGCGATGCTTATGCGGCAGGGTTCCTGTTTGGTTACACCAAGAATTTCGACATGGGCACCTGTGCACGTCTTGGTTCCATCTGTTCTGCTGAAATTATCAGCCATTATGGGGCGCGTCCCGAAGCGGACCTTGCAGACCTGGCCGGGAAAGCACTGTCGTAAGGCAAAATGAATTAAAAAAGCCCTCCTGGACCGAGACTGTCCAGGGGGGCTTTTTGTGTTTTAGCTATAGAGTTCCTGCCAGTTTTTTTCAGCGCAAAACAGACCAAGTAGAAAACACAGGGGCTCGCCAATTAAGCGCACCATCATGCCACCAAAATGTCCGCGATCTCGTGCTCCCATCAAATAGGCGATTTCCTTGGCGCGCCATGTGGCAAAAGGCTGGATCAAACGGGTCAGCAATCGGTTTTTGCGCATTTTTCTGACCAGCGGAATGGCCCAGAGGTGATACCCGCGAACCGTAACTGGCGACAGGCAGCGTTTGGTAAAGGCCACATCCAGTTTATAAAGATCGTCTGCCATCAGCCCCTGGGCATGAAGTTCGGTACAGATGACCCGTTGTCCGGCTGCACCACTTGCACCCATGGCCCCGGAGGCCGCGCTTCCACCATTGGCTGACAGGTCCTGCATATTCTGAAAGTTTGAATAGTCCTGATACATATTCAAACCGGTATTGGCGAGACTGAGGGCACCGCCCAGTTTATCACCACCCTGAAACTGTTGGGCCGCATCAAAGCCACCGGACAAAGCATCGGCTGAATTGATCCCTTTATAGGTCGGGGCAAATTCGCGGAAAGACTGGGAGACATCGGACAAACCGCCCAAAACCTCCCCATCTGCGATATCGGCAAATCCATCGCCCAGGTCATTTTCATCAATCTGCGGCGCAGGCTTTGGTGGGGTGATCTGTGGGGCTTTGATGTCGTCTGTGGTGGCGGGTTGCGCGGCTTGCATGGCAAGAAGGGGCGTTTCATCCAGGGCCTGAAGGCGTTGCTTTTCCAGTCTTCTATAGACGTCTGATTGCTCTTTATTCATGGTTTGTTCTTTTAAAAGACCGACGGGGAAAGCCGTTTCACCGCGTGTCGTTTTCTTTTCAGATGCTGCCAATGTCCCGCCACCGGGAAGCGGAACGTTTTTGGCTTTTTTGGCCAGACGGGCGCGTTGTTCCAGGTCTTTCAAACGGGCTTTGGCATCGGGTTTTTTATCCTGGCTTGCCTGCACAAAAGACGGTGTATCACCAAACAAAGCCGCCATATTTGCCGGACGTTTCGGGGTTGGGGGTTGAACCATTTTTCGCGTGTCATCAAATTGCGCGATACCTGGCAGAGCCTGTTTGTACCAATCCTGAACAACCTGTTGGGTGGCTTCTTTTTGTGGAGTATTGGGGTTGCGGATCAGGGCAGTTTGCAGGGCTTTGACATCGTCGTGATGCAATGCTTCTGCTACCAGGGGAATATGCGTGCCTTCCGCTTCAACCATTTGCGCTGCCTGAACCTGCTGGTTTAAATTTGTGGCCTGTTCGATGGTTTGAGAGTCCAGGTCCTGCAGCATGTCATTTCCACTGCCGCCGATGAGGGGACCGTCGGGTTGTTCCAGTTGTGCACCCTGATTGTGTAAAGGCTCTTGTGATTCACGGATTTCATGGAATTGTTTGCGTTCGTCATCGGTCATATCATGTTCGGCAAAGCTTCCGGCATTAATAGGAAGCCTGCCGATTCTTTTGAGTATCTTTTCCGGATATAGATCTTTTAGTTGTTTTCCTGTCCCAACTTTATCCAGAATATGATTTACGAAAGTGACACAGTTGTTAGATAGTAAGCTGTAATCGCTGGGGTTCTGGATTTCGTTTTCAATGAGGGCAATGGCACGAAATGCTTGATGTTTTGTGACAGGAATAGTTGGAGAAATTTTTGGTAGGCGGATTCTGTTACGTCGTTCATATCTGTTTGGCCTTCTTGGAATAGAATGCGGCATATTTGAATCATCTTTGATGACGCCAGCACCTGAGAGGGCTTTTAGGCTATTTTTAGGGTATTTTCCAGCAATGGGTATTGTACCAAGAAATTTTCCGTCTGGTCCTTTTATACCAATAGCAAAGTGGCCCGTCTTTGATGTCGGGTCAGCAAATATGTGAATCTGATAATCCTTTTGGGGATTGTTCATGTGTTTGTCCTTTCATTCGGGATCAAAGGGTTCCATGGTTGATGGGTTCTCTTTCAAGGGAACCGGACTTGAAGGAAAAGTAGGAAAAGATGAAGTTTTTTGGTTTGGTGTTTTTGGCGTTCTTGCTGTCGTTTTCAAAAGGTCACAGCAAAGATTTATCACCCGGCACGGTCTTTAGAGACTGTCCGGATTGTCCTGAAATGGTGGTTATTCCATCCGGGTCTTTCATGATGGGGGCAGAAGAAAATGAAGACACTAAACGGGATGCAGCAAAGGGCAGCTATTATATTTACAAGTCGGAACATTCAGTTGCACCTGTTCATAAGGTGACGATTGCAAAATCCTTTGCGATGGCGCGGTTTGAGTTGACTATTGAAGATTGGGAGAAATGCTACGCCGCAGGTGTTTGCTATTTTGGGGGAAGTCAGCCACGTTATCTTCGGGAGAAATGGGCGATAGGAAAGGGCAGTGGACGTTATCCGCAACAAGGTCAATCTTTAGAAATGGCAAATATGTATGTGCAATGGTTATCTGAAAAGACAGGTCATACATACCGTATTCCGACATCCGCGGAATGGGAGTTTGCAGCGCGTGCAGGTACGACAACGCCTTATTGGTGGGGGACGGAGCCGGATTATGATAAAGCCGTTACAGCTTATGACCTGTATATTAAATTTCTTTTTTGGCGTTTGGATAAAGAACGTATCCCCCGCTTGAGAGTCGTGGGGACGCGTGCGCCAAATCCCTTTGGTCTTTATGATATGTTGGGTAATTTAGCGGAATGGACGCAGGATTGTGATCATGATTCCTATGAAGGGGCCCCGAGTGATGGCTCTGCTTGGTTTGAGGGGAACTGTGATCGCCGTGTTTTGAGAGGGGCGCACTATTTGACGGATTTAAAATCTTTCACCTTTGTATCTGCAATTGATACACAAAATTTTGATGTGGGTTTAAGTACGACAGGTATTCGTCTGGTAAGGGAACTTGAATAGATTCAGGTAATTTCCAACAATTGAGCGCTTCTTAGTCAAGGGAGTTAGATTTGCCATTTTTGGATTTCCTTTTTAGAAATTCAATGAGAAAATAAAGAATAAATACGGCAATGAACGTCTCATTGGCGTAGGCGTGACCAACAAGAGAGATGATAATCACAGACGACAGGCATAGAAATAATGGCAATAGCCAAAAGTTCCATAAGATTAATCTGAAAAATGTAACGACTGATTTCATTGTGACCTCTGACCATATTGTAGTCGCCAATATGAACGAGTTAGAGGGTTAATTTATTCTTTTTTGCACATTGGTGAAATTTATTTACGCAATGGGTGAATGATTTGTTCCATTCACGTTTTTACAGGTGCAAAAAACAAGGCACATGAATTGACTGAACAGCTTTCCGGGAAAGCAGCACTACAAAAATATGAACCTGTATAAGGGTAAGGAGAGGTCAAGACACAGTTCTGCTGTTGACTGGGGGGCGACTGTAACGAAAATTTCTGCAGAAGTCAAGGATATTAATCCTGTATTCATTTTATGTTCTGAATATCAAGGCTTGCTGTTTTTCCAGATCAGCGTATAGTCCGCCCAAATTCAATGACCCCCTTTTCAGGATACGACAGATGGAACTTCGCAATATTGCGATTATCGCACACGTTGACCATGGTAAAACGACACTGGTTGACGAACTTATGAAACAGAGTGGCCAATTCCGCGACAACCAGAAGGTTGAAGAACGTGTGATGGATAGCGGCGATATCGAGAAAGAGCGTGGCATCACCATTCTGGCGAAATGTACCTCTGTTGAGTGGAAAGATGTGCGCATCAATATCGTGGATACCCCGGGTCACGCTGATTTTGGCGGTGAGGTTGAGCGCATCCTGTCTATGGTTGATGGTGTGGTTCTGTTGGTTGATGCAGCTGAAGGTCCGATGCCACAGACCAAGTTCGTAACAGGTAAAGCATTGAAGCTGGGTCTGAAGCCCATCGTTGTTGTGAACAAGGCTGACCGTCCTGATGCCCGTCCATATGAAGTGCAGGATGAATGTTTTGACCTGTTTACAGCGCTTGAAGCCGATGATGACCAGCTGGATTTCCCGACATTGTTTGCCTCTGGCAAAAACGGCTGGGCTGCAGAAACACCGGACGGGGAACGTTCCGATCTGACACCTCTGTTTGATCTGATCCTGGAACATGTTCAGGAACCCGTCTGTGAAATGGACAAGCCGTTCTCCATGCTGGCGACAACATTGGAATCCGATCCGTTTTTGGGTCGCATCCTGACAGGTCGTGTGCAAACCGGGACGTTTAAAGTCAACCAGCAACTTAAAGCCATGTCTGTTGAAGGCGAAACCATCGAACAGGCACGTATCACCAAGCTGCTGTCTTTCCGTGGTGTGGACCGTGTGCCGGTTGAAGAAGCCCACGCCGGTGACATCGTTGCCGTTGCGGGTCTGACCAAGGCGAACGTGGCTGACACATTGTGTGCACCGGAACTGGATGTGCCATTGAAAGCACAGCCAATTGATCCGCCAACCCTTGCCATGACATTCTCTGTCAACGATTCACCGCTTGCAGGTCAGGAAGGTTCCAAAGTCACCTCGCGTATGATCCGTGATCGTCTGTTGGCTGAGGCTGAGGGCAACGTTGCTATTACGGTCAAGGAAACTGAAAACGCTGACAGCTTTGAAGTTGCCGGTCGTGGTGAATTGCAGTTGGGTGTGATCATCGAAACCATGCGCCGCGAAGGCTTTGAGCTGGGTATTTCACGTCCACGCGTTCTGATCCAGGAAGACCCGGAAACAGGTGACAAGCTGGAACCGTTTGAAGAAGTCCAGATTGATGTGGATGAAGAATTCTCCGGTATCGTGGTGGAAAGTCTGTCCATCCGTAAAGGTAAAATGACAGAAATGCGTCCATCCGGTGGTGGCAAGACTCGTCTGACCTTCCATGCACCTGCGCGTGGCCTGATCGGGTATCACGGGGAATTCTTAACCGAAACACGTGGTACCGGCATTATGGCGCGTACTTTCCACCACTTTGGCCCGTATGCCGGTGATATCCCCGGGCGTCGCAACGGTGTTTTGATTTCCATGGTTGATGGCGCGGCTGTTGGTTATGCATTGGCGAACCTTGAAGGCCGTGGCCCGTTGTTCGTTAGCCCGCAGACTAAGATTTACCAAGGGATGATCATCGGTGAACACGCGAAGGGTACGGACCTGGAAGTCAACGCCATGAAGGCGAAACAACTGACCAACCACCGTGCGTCCGGCAAGGATGATGCCATCCGTTTGACTCCGCCACGTCCGATCACACTGGAAGATGCGATTGCCTATATTCAGGATGATGAACTGGTTGAAGTTACGCCGGATAACATCCGTTTACGCAAATATCACCTGGACCCGCATGTGCGTAAACGTGCCGAGAAAAAACCGGGTGGCGTTTAAGACGTAATCATTTCCTGAATGGTCTGTCGGAACTCTTTGGGGTCCGGCGGGCTGGGGATGAGTTTGCAGTTGGTCTGTGTGGCCTCGATAATTTTTTCGGGGCTAAAATCAGAAATCATCATCAGTGTCGGGGCCTGTGTTTTCCAGGTCCCGCATAGGATATTGCTGGCTTCAAGCCCGGTCAGCCCGTTGGGGAAATCCTGCGCCGTGATCAACAGGTTGGGCATGATGCGCAAAGACTGGGCTTCTTCGGTGGACTGAAAGGCCAGCACCCGATATCCCCATTCGCGGATTTGCACGGCCGTTTCATCCAAAATCGTACTGTTGGGTTCCAGCAAAACCACCAGATGAGTTTTGCGGTTGCTGACCCGTGGGGTTTTTGTGTCTTTTGTTTCTGCTTCAACCTGACTAAGCGGGACTTCCAGATAAAAGGCAGATCCTTTACCTACTTCGGAATTAACGCTGATGGTCAGATCAAGGGCGCACGACAGGCCATCAGCAATGGAAAGCCCAAGTCCCTGCCCGTTTGCAGGTTGGCGCCCCGGGTTATCCAACTGGTTAAACTGACTGAAAATATCGCGAAATTTTTCAGGCGCAATGCCGGGGCCGTCATCAATAACCTGAATGATGACCTTGTCTTTTTGCCGCTTACACCCCACCAGCACACGCCCTTTTTCCGTATGCTGGACCGCATTTGATACCAGATTGCCAATGATGCGTTGTAAGAAAACCGGATCACAATGGACATTCAGGCTGCAAGGCATGACCTTCAGGCGGATACCTTTTTCCAGAGCACGGGGTTGGTAGGTCTGGGCGATATGTTCCAACAGGTTGGTTAGCGGAATTTTGGCAAGGCTAGGCTTTAACGTGCCTGATTCAATTTTGGAAATATCCAACAGGGCATTCAGCAGACGGGACAATCCGTCTACTGATGTATCGGCTGCGCGGATGGAATGAACGGCGGATTTGACCTCTTCCTTGGTTGGATTGTCCTTTCCGGTTAAGCGGGCAAGGGCGGCGGCCAGTGACATGGTGATGGCATGTAAGGGCTGGCGCAGATCATGGCTGGCGGTGGCGAGAAAGGTTGATTTCGCTTTGGAGGTATCATGGGCCACGAAGCTCAGTTCAATTTTGTCGCCCATCAGTTTGGAAAAGGTTTTGGCAAGGCCAAAGAGATAGGCCGCATAAAGCAGACCGATCAATCCAAGCACGGTGCCTTCAAAGCCAAAGAACAACCAGGTCAGACACATGGGAATGAGCAGCAGGACCATGGAAATCAGCCACAAACGGAAGATACTGCCAATGGCATGAAGCTGCGCGGTTGGCGCAGTGGAAAGAAAGACAGAGATAATCACACGGTCCATGGCGTCGATATGGGGGAAAGACAGGATGGGCAGTACGCCCCACATGACGGATGAGGGAATGACGCTGATATAAATCCACTTTTCCCAATATTTAAAAGCGTCGTTTGGTTTGGCCTTTTGATAGCGTTGCGCGGTGAAAGCGCGCAGGAATTGGGTACCTAAGAACAGCGCAAGCCAGATACTCAAGACAGGCGTGGACATATGATCGCTCAGCATCAGCGCGATCATCAGGCCTGCACAGACGGAAAAGACCGATGTGGGGATCGATCCCTTATAGGCTTGATCAAGCAGTTCCCTGTAGGTTTCAGCGCGCCAGTTCATTCTATTCCATTGTTATGTTTTTCTTTGCAGTCTGCATGAGTTTTTAGAACGGTGCAATATTCTTGACCCTGTGGTTCATTTTTGGCAAATGTATCGTCCCCCAACAATTTCGAGATTTTTGACTATGAGCCGTCTTCGCGCCAATTTCCTTTTGCTGATCGTTGCCTTTATCTGGGGCACCGCTTTTGTTGCTCAGCAAACCGGGATGGACAGTGTGGGTCCTTTTACCTTTACGGGTCTGCGTTTTGTTTTAGGTGCCTTGGTGGTGCTGCCTTTTGGCCTGCGGGAACTGGCGCGTCATAAGGCTTCGGGTGGGACAATCGCTACGAAAGACTGGATCGGCATGGGGCTGTGTGGGGTTTTTCTTTATAGCGGATCGGTCTCTCAACAGATCGGGCTGGAATATACCTCTGTTACCAATGCAGGCTTTTTCACCGGGCTTTATGTGCCGCTGGTACCGCTGATCATGCTGGTGTTCTGGCGCAAATTGCCGCATTGGAGCATTTGGCCAGCTGCTTTTGGCTGTATGGTTGGCACTTACTATTTGTCCGGCGGTAGTTTCAGTGCGCTGAATAAGGGCGATCTGTGGGTAATTGCGGGTTCTGTCTTCTGGGCCTTGCAAGTGATCGTCATTGGTTTTGTGGTCAAATCCACCCAGACCCCGGTGTTTGTTGCTGCCATTCAGTTTGCCTGTTGCGCCGTGATCGGAATGACGGGGGCTTTGAGCATGGAAACCATGACCATGGATGGCATTTTGGGGGCAGGGCCAGAACTGCTTTATGCCGGAATTCTTTCTATCGGGGTGGCTTTTACCTTGCAGGCCGTCGCCCAACGCCATACGCCACAGGCGGATGCCGCCATTATTATGAGTGGGGAAATCGTTTTTGCCGCTATTGCAGGCGCCATCATCCAGGGGGACCGTCTGACCACAGAAGGCTATATCGGCTGTGTGGTGATGTTTGGCTGTATTCTGGCGGTGGAACTGTTACCGCTTCTGCGTAAGCGAAAGCCGCTTGCGTCGTGATGCCATATCAGCGTTGATCCAGTGATGACCCAGATACATGGTTCGTAACGGATGCATAGGGTCATCTACGTTCATGACGTAATCAACGCTGACTTCATTTGTGGGTACACCTTTGGCTTTGCTTGCCAGAAAATGAAAGACCCGACGGTCTGCTGACATTTTTTCTTCATCATTTTCAATGGGTTTTGTCCAGAGCGGCAGAACATTAATGCAGGATTTTACGTTGACCATCAAACAATTGGGGTCAACAAAACCACGCATCTTATAGGCATAGAGCCCTTTGTCTGGTCCAATGGATTCCCAATGATCCGGGGTGACCTCGGTTTGGCCATCGGGATGGACGAACATGCGGGTGGTATAGGCATAATGATGGTCTTTGATGGCTTTGGTCAGACACGACAAATGGTTCTTTCGCCACCAGTTATCATCATCCAGATAGGTCACATAAGGCGTATGGGCCATCAGGCTTAGGATCGAACGTAATGCTCCGCCGTCATGGGCTTCATGCACCCCACCGTGCCGGGTGGAGGTGGAATAGCCCGGATCACACAAGATCAGTCCCATATTGTCCGGCAAGCCTTTTTCCAAATCGTGAGGCCAGGTCCCGTTATCCAGACCGATCAAAATTTGCACGCGTCCCGGATAATCTTGCTGATAGATCGAACGGACAGCGCGTTTCAGATTGTCCCGGCCAATGGTGGGGATGATGACAGCACAGTCAAACAGGTGGCTGTGATCCCCAAAAATCTGCCAGGATCCAGCGGTTTTAACTTTGCTTTTTGTATGGGGCACTGCGTCTGCTGCCGGTTTCCAGCTTGGATAGTTTTCAGGGCCTGTCGGGATGTTTTTACCTTTGATGTAATCCAGCCGGGCCTGATGGTTCGAATCGCTTGTTTTAATTGTGTAATGGCAGGTGACTTGCTTGCTTGTGCCATAACGGTTTTCTTTGGAAAGAACGTCAAAAAAATGCCGATCTGCCCCGCGTCCATCTTTAAAGGCAAGGGACCAGGCGGCAAGATGATGGGCACAGGCGATTGTGTCGATCATCAGGCAATTTGTGTCTACAAAGCCATTGAAATTGTTGGCAAAGACGCCTTCGCCTGGACCAACCGATTCCCAACGGTCCGGGCAGATGACCTTGCCTGTATTTTCGTCCACAAACCATCGATAAGAAAAGGCCCAGTCTTTACCGTCTAGGGCTGTATGCAGGCTGGAAAGATGATTGGGGGCAAACCAGTTGTCGTCATCCAGATAACAAAGCGCACGTGCATTGGCCACGAAGCTTAAGGTGCTGCGCAGAGTGCCACCGCCAAAGATATGATGCAGCCCGCCATGTTTTGTGTTTGTGGAATAACCGGGCCAGAAAAGGGTGACGGTCATATGGTCGGGGCGTTCTTTGAGAATCTCTTTAAAATTAAAATTTCGTTCCGGATGATCAATCCCGATCAGGATTTGCACGCGTCCGTTAAAATCCTGTGTAAAAACAGACCGTAACGCTACGGCCAGAGAGGGGCGCAGCAGGGTTGGGATGATGACAGCAATATCAAAGGGGGACTGGATATCCTGCCCATCGCTGTAATATGTCTTCAGGTCTGCCTTCATGACGATATACGTACCAACGCATGAGATAGTAAGTATTTACAGGTACTTGTGTAATGGATTTAACGGCATCATACTACCGTTATGTCTGGAAATGAAAAAAATGTCGGCTTGTTTGTAACCTGTCTGGTAGATCTCTTTCGCCCGACCGTTGCCTTTGCAGCCGTGAAGTTGATGAGTGAGGCAGGCTGTTCCATCTGTGTGCCGGAACGTCAAACCTGTTGTGGCCAGCCCGCTTTTAATTCTGGCGACAAACCGAATGCGCGTAAAATGGCGCAGATGGTGATCGAAGAATTTGAAGGCTTTGATTATGTGGTTGCCCCCAGCGGGTCCTGCGGTGCCATGATCAAGGAACACTACCCCGAACTGTTTTCAGAAGACCCTGACTGGCACAAACGCGCCCTTGATCTGTCTAGAAAAACTTATGAACTGCTTTCTTTCCTGACCGATGTCTGTGGTGTGAAAGAGGTGGAAGCCGCCCTGGACCGCAAAGTCACTTACCACGATAGCTGTTCGGGCCTGCGCGAGTTAGGGATTAAGGATCAGCCGCGCAAACTGATGAAATCCGTTGACGGCCTTGAAATTGTCGAAGGTGAAAATGCTGAACGTTGTTGTGGGTTTGGTGGCACCTTCTGTCTGAAATATTCCGACATTTCCACCCGAATTACCGATGATAAATGTGATGATATTGTCAAAACGGGCGCTGATATGGTGGTGGGCGGTGATTTGGGCTGCCTGATGAATATCGCCGGGCGTATGACGCGTCGCGGCGAAACTGTAGAAGTTCGCCATGTGGCAGAAGTTCTGGCCGGGATGACCGATGAGGTCGCCCCGATTTCAAGAGGGGAGTAAGTCATGGAGCTGAATTCCCATAATTTCAAAAAGAATGCAGCCAAAGCGCTGGAAGATGATGATCTTCAGGCCTCCCTCGCCAAGCTCGGCACAGGTTTTCCGCTAAAACGGCTGGCCGCAGCAGCCCGTTTGCCGGAATTTGAAGATTTGCGTGATCAGGCGCGTGACATCAAGGATCATACGCTGCGTCATCTGGATTTCTATCTGGAACGGTTTGAAGCCAAGGTGCAGGAAACAGGCGGCAAGGTTCATTGGGCGCGCGACATCCAGATGGGCCGGGAATTGGTCTATAACATCTGTAAATCTGTGGATGCCAAGACGGTGACCAAGGGTAAATCCATGATCGGCGAAGAAATGGCGATCAATGAATACCTTGAAGAAAAAGGATTAATTCCGGTTGAAACGGACCTGGGTGAATATATCATCCAGCTGAGGAATGAGCCGCCCAGCCATATCATTGCACCTGCGATACATTTGCGAAAATCCCACGTGGAAGAAGCTTTTCGCAAAACCCACACCGACCTGCCCAAAGACCGCGTCCTGGACGAGCCGGAAGATCTTTTAAAAGAAGCCCGGACCATGTTGCGCAAGGAATTTATTGCCGCTGATGTGGGCATAACCGGGGCGAATTTCATGATTGCGGAGACAGGTTCTACCGTTATTGTGACCAACGAAGGCAATGGGGATTTGACCCAGACTCTGCCGCGCGTTCATATTGTTTTGTGTTCCATCGAAAAGGTGGTGCCCAATCTGGATGACTGCGCAACCTTGCTGCGCGTTCTGGCGCGTTCAGCCACGGGGCAGGAACAATCGGTCTATACAACTTTTTCCACAGGTCCGGCCAAAGAAAATGATCCGGATGGGCCAGAAGAATTTCATGTGGTGATTCTGGATAATGGCCGTTCACGCATGCTGGGTCATGAAACCCATGACATGCTGCGTTGTATCCGTTGTTCGGCCTGTATCAACCACTGCCCGGTCTATCAGTCTGTGGGCGGTCATGCCTATGGATCGATTTATCCGGGGCCGATGGGATCAGTTCTCACCCCTGCCCTTCATGGCTTGGATAAAGCATGTGATTTGCCCAATGCCTCGACCATGTGCGGTAAATGTGAAGAAGTCTGTCCTGTGCGTATCCCCCTGCCCCGCATGCTGCGCTCCTGGCGAGAAAAACAATGGGAAGACGGACCTGTTCCGGTTATGCAACGATGGTTGATGAGCTGGTGGGCCTATTGGGCTTTGCGCCCCAAGGCGTACCATTTTGCCGCCAAGCTTAAAATCCGTGTGATGGGGATGCTGGGGCGCAAGAACGGGCATTTCAAATCTCTGCCTGCGACCAAAGCCTGGACGAAATCACGCGATTTCCCGGCACCGGAAGGCAAGACTTTCCAACAGCTCTGGTCCGAAAAAGGGGGGCGCAGATCATGAGTTCACGTGATTATATCCTGGGGCGTGTGCGTTGGTCTTTGGGCCGCGGGGCGTTTGAGCGCGATGATTGCGACACATTGGAAGCGCGCCTGTCTTCACCCAAAAGCAACCTGATCCCAAAACGGGGGCAAGGTGAATTAAAGGCGCAGATCAGCCTGTTTGTCAAAATGGCAAAAGAAGTCAACACCACGGTCTCGCGCATCAAGTCCATCGACAATGTCCCCAATGGGGTGGCGAAATATCTGAAAAGTCATGAGTTGGACAAAGCCGTGCGGCTCGCCGATCATGAAGAATTACAAAAAATGGACTGGTCGAAACTGGATGTCACCACCGGGCCGAGCGCAGGCGATGATTTGGTGGCGGTGGTGATGGCCTATGCCGGGGTGGCAGAAACCGGGTCGTTGGCGTTAAAATCTGGACCCAACAGCCCAACCACGCTTAATTTCTTGCCGGACTACCATATTGTTGTGCTAAAAGCCTCTGATCTTGTTGGTGATTATGAAGCAGTTTATGGTCGCATGCGCCGCGAAAGTAATTCAGAAGACTTTATGCCGCGTGCGTTAAACTGGGTCACGGGTCCATCACGCACGGCTGATATCGAACAGACCTTGCTGTTGGGGGCCCATGGGCCGCGTAAGCTGCATATTCTGTTGGTAGAGGACGATGGCTAAGCCCCCGAAATATCAGGAAAAACGCGAAAAAAGACGCCGGGGTCTCAGCGTCGGGGAAACCCAGCTGTGGAAAAAGGTAACCGATGAGGTCAACCCGCTGCCCGGTCGCACCGTTGATATGGACGGTGCAGACCCCATGCCCGAACCCGTTGCCACCCGGCCTTTTCCTGATACGGCCAAGCCTTTGTCTTTTCATCGATCAGATGAATCCTGGAAAAAATTCCATGCGTTGGAACATGGCAAGGCAGCCGGGGTGGATAAACGCACGCTGGATAAGTTGCGCCGGGGTAAAATGCCCATGGAAGGTCGTCTTGACCTGCATGGCTTGACCCAGGATCAGGCACACACGGCTTTGATGCGGTTTATCGATAATGCCTTTGCCCATGGTAAACGTTGCGTATCCGTAATTACGGGGAAAGGCACGCGATTGAGCGGTGAAATCGGTGTGCTGCGTCAAATGGTACCCCATTGGCTGAACCAGCCGCATCTGCGATCCAAAATCATTGCTTTTACCTATGCGCCCAAGTCTGAAGGGGGTGAAGGCGCGCTCTATATTCTGCTAAAACGTTGGCGGACTTGAAGAATATTTCAAAGAAAAAGCTGGTATCTGGGCACCGCATATATTATCACAGAGCACAGAAATTAACTGAAACCTGTATAATTTATGACTCCTTTTGGCGAAAAAGTCCGTGAATTACGCAAATCCCGCGGCATCACGATGAAACAGATGGCGAAAGACCTGGAAGTGTCTTCGGCCTATTTGTCTGCGCTGGAACATGGCAAGCGCGGCAAGCCCGGCCCCGGGTTTGTGATGCAGGTGGCAGGCTATTTCCATCTGATCTGGGATGATGCAGAAGAATTGAAAGACCTGGCAGCCCTATCGCACCCGCGCATCGTGGTGGATACGGTGGATAAATCCGCCAATGCGACGCTTCTCGCCAACCTGTTGTCGCGCCGGATCAACCGCCTGGACGAAGAAACCATCTCTGATTTGATTGCGCGTATTGAAGAAACCATTCCAGGGTAATAAGATAACTCTCTTTGCGTCATTCCGGCGAAGGCCGGAATCTGGTGGACAAAGATTCCGCACCAATGGTGGAATGACAGAGTTAAGGGAAGGACAAAAAATGAAGCGTTTGGTTTTGGGTGTGGCGTTGAGCGCCTTGGCATTTTCAGCACAGGCACAGGATAGTCGCTATTCCACCTGGTCTGACCCCAATAAACCCGCCGTTCACTCCAACCAGCAGATGGAAAAATTGCTGGATGAGCTGAATGTTCTTGTCAAAAAAGCCAGAGACGCACGCGCGGCGGATCCCAATTTCCTGAAAGACCTTGAAGGTCTGGTTGCGAAGTATGGCGCTGTGTCCGTGTCAACAGCTGTGCAAAGCCTGATTTTTAAAGATGATTTCAGTGACGGGGATTATACCCGCAATCCAATCTGGAAAGTCGCAAGTGGTAAATATTGGGTGGAAGCGGGCTATGGGTTGCGATCCTTTGTGGAAGCAACAGCTGCTGCCGAAACGCAACCACAGCAGCGCAAATTATCCAAGGAAGAAAAGATTATCGGCGGGATCATCGGGATTCTGGGTGGCAAAATTGAAACGCAGCCCCAACCCCAACAACAGGCCCCGGCAACAACCGTGACGCCTGCGACCATTTATACCGCAGAAAAAATCAATAATGCTTTTAAGGTGCGTGTGGATTTATCCAGTTGGAAAACCGGTGGGCAATTTGAATTCGGCCCTTATCAGGGCAGTAAAATCGATACGGGCTATAAGCTGGTCTATCGTCCGGGCAAAACCCCTGCCCTGCAGCTTTATCGCAACTACACCAGCTCTTCTAAAGTGGTGGCCAGTGCAAATACGCTTTCTTTGGAAGATCAGAAATATCATGATCTGGTTTGGGAGCGTGACACATCGGGTCAAATGACGGTCACTGTCGATGGCAAACGCCTGATCCAGACCCGTGATACAGGTTTCCGTGATGATTTTTCCGGCTTCATGATGCGTAACTCTGGTGGTGACTACATCATCAAATCCATTGAAGTTTCGGGCCGTCGTTAATCGGCTTGTTCGGTCGCTTCTGCTTTGGCTGCTTTATTCCGCAAATGCGCTTTATAGCCTTTATGAAGTGTGCGCATGACCGTCTGTGGAGTAGCCCCCATTTGGACCGGACACCCTGACATAGCCTAAGGAGGCTTAAGGCTATGCCTTAAGCATATGCTTATGTCTTATGAAA